>JAYUJM010000054.1:0-8281 GCA_043765175.1 Pseudobdellovibrionaceae bacterium
AGAGATGGTTCAATACATTAAACGCTCAAAATAAAATAGGCTTTGATAATTATCAAAGCCTATTAACTGAAGTTATTTTTTTAATCTTTTCGCAACAAATTCAACTAATTCGAGACTACAAATGCCTGTATCACCAGTACTCTGTGAGATCGGAGCGCACAAATCAGAAATTGATGATCCGATTTGTTCTTGTTTTGCAGAGTCAAAAGTTTTAATACACGTATTTAGTAAATCTGCAGCAATTTGATATCCAACAGCAGGTTCAAATTCATGTTCACTTTTCATGGCTTTTTTGATTTGTGATTTGTAATTTGAAACTATTTTTGTACAGTCAACTGTTTTGGCTTTTGATTCTGCTACATCTCGTTTTTCAGTTTTTGCAAATCCAATAGCACAAGATGCAATGACAATAGTAAAAATTATTTTTTTCATAAAACTCCTTATTTTTATTTATCTTACCCTTGACGTTGTCGTTTATCAACGGCTAGGGCTGCTTCACGGATAACCTCGCTCATGGTCGGGTGTGAGTGAAAGCTTCTAGCAAGATCTTCACTTGAACCACCGAATTCCATAGCGATAATCAACTCACCAAGAAGTTCAGATGCGTTTGCACTAACAATGTGGGCTCCTAAAATTTTATCTGAAGTTTTATCAGCTATTATTTTAACAAAGCCCTCAGTTGTACCCTTGGCTTTAGCTCGACCATTGGCTGAAAATGGAAATTTACCGACATTAATTTCATGACCTTTAGATTTAGCTTCGGCTTCTGTTAAGCCAACGCTGGCCACTTCAGGATGTGTGTAAATTACTGAGGGGACTGTGTTGTAATTCACATGTCCAAAGCCAGTTGCAATATATTCAGCGACAGCAACGCCTTCTTCCTCGGCTTTATGGGCCAACATAGGGCCAGTTGTGACGTCACCAATGGCAAAAATATTTGGAACATTTGTTTGATAATGTGAATTGATACTAATACGTCCACGATCATCTTTTATGATCCCTAAGGATTCTAAACCTAATTTTTCAGTATAGGCTTTTCGACCTGTTGAAACTAAAACAACATCGGCTTGTATAGATGATTTAGTTCCGTCAGACAATTTTTCAAAATCAAGTTCTATTCTGCCACCAATTGAACGCGATGCTGTTACTTTTGTAGATGTCATAAAAGTAACGCCTATTTTTTTTAGTGACCGAACCAAAACATTTACACAATCTTGATCCATCATAGAACAAATTACATCTGCATATTCGATAACTGTTACTTTTGATCCCAAGCGCGCCCAAACTGAGCCCATCTCAAGGCCAATCACGCCGCCACCGACAACTATAAATTCTTTAGGAACATAGTCTAATGCTAATGCTCCAGTTGAAGATAAAATATTTTTTTCATTGAATTTTAAAAAAGGTAATTCTACAGGCACTGAACCTGTTGCGATCATAATATTTTTAGCTTGATATTGTAATTTTTCACCAGAATCTGTTGTCACTTCCACAATCGATTGGTTTAAAATTTGACCAGTTCCTTTAATTGTTGTGATTTTATTTTTTTTAAATAAAAACTCAATACCACCAGTCAGTTCACCCACAATTTTATTTTTTCTAGACATCATTGCATCAAGATTTAAGCGCACCTCTGTGAACTCAATACCATGTTTGTCAAAATCATGTTTGGCTTCGTGATAAAGTTCAGAACTTTGAAGTAATGCTTTAGATGGAATACATCCTACATTTAAACAAGTTCCACCTAGTGTTTTATCTTTTTCGATGACAGCCGTTTTCAATCCTAACTGAGCCGCACGAATAGCTCCAACATATCCACCGGGACCAGATCCTATAATTATTAAATCAAATTGTTCCATTAAGAAATTCTCCTTGAGAGATTATGAATTGAAATCAGCTTTTAAATCTAGCTCTGGCGCTTTTTTTGAACACTTAATACAAGTCCTCGAGTAAAAGATCTAGGCATAATTCGAGTTGCAAATACCATAATATTATTTAAAACACCATGAACAGCGATGACTTGATTGTTCATCGTTTTTTGATAAGCATAAACGGCTACAGCACGAGAAGTTGGAAATTTAATTTTTTGCAAATAGCTGCTATTGGAAAAATTTGCAGCTTCCATAAAGCCTGAAGTTGTAGGCCCTGGACAAAGTGCTGTGACAGAAACATTTTGTGTTTCAAGTTCTTTACTGAGACCTTCGGAAAATGAAAGTACAAACGCCTTTGTCGCGTAGTAGACAGCCATCAACGGACCTGGAAGAAAGGCAGCAGTGCTGGCGACATTCATAATTTTTGAAGGTGCATTTTTGATTAAATCAGACATAAATAAATGTGTGATTTCTGTCAAAGAATTCACATTTAATTGGATCATTTCTGAAATTTTATTAAAATTAGATTTTGCAAATTCACTATGATCGCCGAATCCTGCATTGTTGACTAAACCGTTAAGCTTAAATCCTCGTGATTTAATTTCAGAAAATAATTTTTCAGCCGATGTTGGCTTTGATAAATCTAGACTGATGACTTCAATGAGCGCGTTATGTTTTTTTTCTAATTCTGCTTTTAGTTCATTAAGTTTAGATGTCGTTCGTGCGGTTAAAATCAGTGAGTGTCCATTTCGAGCGTACTCATGGGCTAATTCCCAGCCAATCCCTGAACTGGCTCCGGTGATAAGTGTATAATAATTTTTGAGTGCAGCGTTCGAGCTCATTGTTTACTTTCCTTATTTTTTAAATTCTCAAATTAAACTTCAATTAGTAAACGTTCTGGATCTTCTACGCCTTCTTTAATTTTCACAAGAAATCCAACGGCTTCTTTACCATCAATAATGCGGTGATCATAAGACAAAGCGACATACATCATTGATCGAATTTCTATTTTTCCATTAATGACGACAGCACGCTCTTCAATTTTATGCAGGCCTAAGATAGCACTTTGAGGAGCGTTTAAAATCGGAGTAGATAATAATGATCCAAAAACTCCTCCGTTGGTGATTGAAAAAGTTCCACCCATTAAATCATTTGGAGTAATTTTTCCATCACGACCTTTAGTGGCAAGATCACGTATAGCTAATTCAACACCTGCTACAGATAATTGATCTGCATCTTTAATATTAGGAACCATAAGTCCCCGCTCAGTTGATACTGCAACGCCGATATTGTAATAATTATGATATTCAATATCAGTTCCATCAACCCATGCATTCACAGCAGGAAATGCTTTCAATGCTTCTAGTGAAGCTTTAACAAAAAAGCCGTTAAATCCAAGATTGACACCATATTTTTCTTTGAATTTATCTTTATATTTATTTCGCAGATCAATCACTTTTGTCATGTCGATCTCATTAAAAGTCGTTAAAATGGCTGCATTATGTTGAGCTTGTACTAATTTTTCTGCAATTTTTTTACGAATACTAGTCATTGGAACTTTAGTAATATCTCCTTGTTTCGATGGACCTGATCGCACTACAGGAGCATTGATTGTTGGAGCTGCAGGACTGGATTGAGAAGATGGTTTCTTTGCATTCATTGCATCTTCTTTTGTAAGTCTTCCATCAAGGCCAGTTCCAGAAATAAGTGAAGCGTCTAAACCTTTTTCGTTCACTAGGCGTTGTACAGCAGGGGATAGATGATTTTTTAAATCAGAATGAATCTCCTTATTTGAAAGAGATGAAGGTGCCGCTTGAGTTAAAGAGGCTGTAGCCACAACTCCAGCTGGAGCAGTGGCAGTTGTATCAATTGAACCAATTGTGGCGCCAATAAGAACAGTATCGCCGGCATTGGATGTTGTTGTTAAAGTCCCTGCTTTTTCTGCAATAACTTCTACTGAGGCTTTGTCAGTTTCAAGCAATAAAATAACTTCATTTGCTTTTACATATTCGCCAGATTTTTTTGTCCAGCTTCCAATGACTGCTTCGTTAATTGATTCTCCAACTGCGGGGACCTTAACATCTATTTTCATCATTTTTCCTTATTTCAAAAAAATTAAATAACTTACTAAAATTAAACTTTAAAAACTTTTTCAACAATTTCCTGTTGTTCTGTTTTATGTCGATAAATTGAACCTGTTGCAGGGCTTGCGCGATCAGGTCTTCCAACATAGCTGAATGTGAGCTTAGCGTTCATCTGCATGAGCATCTCGGAAATTTTAAAATAAACAAATTGGAAAGCTCCCATGTTTTGAGGTTCTTCTTGAACCCACACAATTTTTTTAGCATTTTTATATTTTTCAAGAATTGGTTTTAGCTTCCAATCAGGAAAAGGAGCAATCTGCTCGATTCGCACAAGAGCGGTTTTTTGATCTTTTAAAAGCTCACGCTGCTCTAAAAGTTCATAATATAATTTACCACTGACTAATACAGTTTTTTCTACATGATCTGCATTAATAATTAATTGATCAGCTAAAACTTCCTGGAAAGATCCATTCGCTAATTCAGAAATCATGTTCGTTGCTCGTGGATGACGAAGTAATGATTTAGGAGACATGATAACTAGTGGTTTTCTAAAATCACGTTTCATTTGTCGTCGAAGGGCATGAAAAATTTGTGATGGAGTTGTTAAATTAGCAACTGTCATATTGTTTTGAGCATATAACTGTAAAAATCTTTCCAGCCGTGCTGAAGAGTGCTCTGGCCCTTGGCCTTCATACCCATGCGGAAGAAGTAAAACTAAGCCGCTCATTTGTTGCCACTTTGATTCTCCTGCAGCAATAAATTGATCAATCATAATTTGAGCACCGTTTCCAAAATCACCAAATTGAGCTTCCCACATTGTTAAAAAAGAAGGGTCTGTAATTGAGTTTCCGTATTCAAATCCCATAACTGCATATTCAGATAAAATCGAATCATAAATACACAAATTTGTTTTTTCTGAATTTAATTTTTTTAACGGAAATAATGCATCCCCAGTTTTTGTATCATAAAAACCAGCATGTCGATGAGTGAATGTACCACGAACACAATCTTGACCTGTGAGCCGAACAGAGTGTCCTTCATTTAATAAACTTCCATAAGCTAAAAGTTCAGCCATGCCCCAGTCGCAAGGCTCAATACCTTTGGCCATGTTTTTTCGACTTTCAACAAGCTTTACTAATTTAGGGTGTAAATTAAAATTTTCAGGAACAGTGGCAGCGATGATTCCAATTTCAGATAATTTTTTAAGGTCCGTTGAAGTTTTAGTTTCAACTTTCATGTCAGCAGAAAGTCCTTTTTTTAATCCAGACCACGCACCCTCAAATTTAAAAACTTTTGCTAACGGAGATTTTATTTTTGTTTCATCATAAATTTTTTGCAGTTCATTTAAGCGATCATTTAACAAAGCATCTGCAAAATTTTGATCCAGTATATTTTGCGAAATCAATTGCTTCGCATAAATCTCACGAGGAGTAGCATGTTTTTTTATAATGTCATACATGAGGGGTTGTGTGTAAGCAGGCTCGTCACCTTCATTGTGTCCAAAACGACGATAACATAAAATATTGATAATCACATCGCGTCCCCATTCTTGACGGTAGCAAATAGCGATATCCATAGCTTTTATGCAAGACTCAGCATCGTCACCATTACAATGAAGGACGGGGACATCAGTTACTTTTCCAGCATCAGATGCGTAATGTGATGAACGAGCATTTTCAGGATCAGTTGTAAAGCCAACTTGATTGTCGATCACTAAGTGAATAGTTCCACCCACATTGTATCCTCGAACATGAGCCATTTGTAAAATCTCAGTGACAACACCTTGGCCAGCGAATGCCGCATCTCCGTGAATTAAAATAGGTAAAACTTTTTTTCGACTTTGCGTATCCGCTCTTTTTCGTTGTAAAGCGCGAACCTGTCCAAGAACTACAGGATTGACAGCTTCAAGATGAGAAGGATTAAAAGCAAGATGACAAATAACTTCAGAGCCATCAATTTTTTTTATTTTTTTATACCCCAGATGATATTTAACATCGCCATCAAAATCTTCAAGTGGTTGCTCCATTTGAGTAGGCCCATTAAAATCTGCAAATATTTCAGAAACATTTTTTTGCATAAAATTCGCAAGAATATTGACACGCCCTCGATGAGCCATTCCTAAAGAAATTTCTTCAATTTTATTTCTTGGCGATACGCTCACTAAATAATTCAACATCGCTAAAGCGGAGTCACCGCCTTCAATTGAAAAACGTTTTGTTCCAACATATCGAGTATGAATAAATTTTTCTAAACTTTCAGCCTCAGATAAAGATTTTAAGATTTGTTTTTTTTGTTCGGCGTCTAATTTAAAGCTTGCCGTATTTTTTTCAAATTCCTTAAAAAACCATTTTTTAATTTCTGGCATTGCGTCAGCTGTTTGAACTGAGAGCTTTCCACAGTAGAGCTGTTTCAAATATCCAATGGCCTCTTTAAGCGTAACGGTTTCTTTTCCGATGAGTCTTTGAACTTGAAATTTTTGTTCTAAATCTTTTTCAGTTAGATTAAAATTTGTTAATCGAAAAAGATCAGTGGCCGTTGCAGTATTTGACAACGGATCAAGCTCAGCTTCAAAGTGTCCATAATTTCTGTAAGCTTGTATTAAATTGTAAACATCGAGTTCTTTTTCAGAAAGACCAAAAGAATTTGATTGTCCAAATTCGAAACCCTCGAAAAAAGATTTCCATTCAGGTGTGACAGTTTCTGGTTGCTTTTGAAATTGTTGATACAAATTTTCAATGTATTCAAGATTATGCTGGTTTAATTGATTTGTATTTTTTCGGCTCATAGTTTTACTCGCTGTATAATATATTTTGCAATTTATGTTATAATGATTTCGCTCTTGATCGTCTCATAAAAAACGATCAAGATGAAACAAATTTTTAAGAGGTATTTATGAGTCGAAATTTAATGTCTGAAACCTATTCTTTAGTCGTTGTTCGTCATGGTGAATCTATATGGAATCAAGAAAATCGCTTCACAGGTTGGAAAGATGTTAATTTGTCACAAAAAGGAATCATAGAAGCGCAAAAAGCTGGCAAAAGTCTCAATGAATTAAATTATGTTTTTGACAGAGTCTACACAAGCTGTTTGACACGCGCAATCAAGACTTTGAATTTGATGTTAGAAGAAATGAATATGAGTTGGCTTCCAGTTATTAAAAGCTGGCGTTTAAATGAACGTCACTACGGCGAACTTCAAGGTTTAGATAAAGCAGAAACTGCAGCAAAGCATGGTGAAGACCAAGTTAAAATTTGGCGCCGTAGTTTTGATATTCCACCTCCGTTAATGTCACACGATCACCCAGATCATCCTTCAAAAGATCCTCGCTATTTGGATGTAAAAAAAAGTGATTTGCCATCCGGTGAATCTTTAAAAATGACAGCAGAAAGATTTTTACCTTTGTGGATAGATACAATTTCAAAAGATGTGTTAGCTGGAAAAAAAATACTGATAGTGGCCCATGGAAATTCATTACGGGCATTGATTCAACATTTAGAAAAATTAACTCCTTCAGAAATTATGGAAGTGAATATGCCTACTGGAATTCCATTATTGTATAAGTTAGATCAAAATTTAAATGTTATTTCTAAAAATTTTATAGGTGATGATGAAACGGTTAAGAAAGCAATTGAAACAGTAGCTAACCAAGGGAAAAAGAAATAAGGGACTTTGGTAAAAGTCCCTTATTTAAGATTAATCACATTTAATTTTTGCCATTAAAACTGTTTCTTCTTCGTTCATCGTTTTGTAATATACTTTTCCACGTTTAGTTTTTTTATTAACTAAAATCTCAAAACGGTCTTCACCACTTGGGTCAATGGCTTTATAAATTAGATTTTTTGAATCTTCGGTTTGAGTAATTGTAACGCCTTTTGCTTTTTCATAAGAGTTAGCTCCAATTGATATTTCTTGTTGTGTGATATCCACATTAGGATATTCTTCCTTGGTAAAACTTTCTTCTAAAACGTTCTCATCAATAAGTTTTGTTGCTTCACAAGATTGCTCGATAAATTTAATTTCATCATTTTTACAAGAATTCAAAGAAGCGATAACAGTTTGACCTGCAAATCCACCACGACTAATTGTGGCAGTAGTTGATCCAACAAACCCTCCAGTTGTAACTTGTAATGTGTAACCATTCGCCTTGTTATTAGAGTAATTCGTAATCGTAAACATATCAGCACCTGTAGGGTCATTATTAACAGGCTCCTGAAAAACATTTAAATTGAGGTTTTCAATTTAATATTTTTAAATTAAAATAAATCCCTGTGTGGACAAACAAAAAATCAAGAGCAGTTATTTTATTCTTTTTCAATCGAAGATTGC
>JAYUJM010000055.1:0-2942 GCA_043765175.1 Pseudobdellovibrionaceae bacterium
TCATCATTCGAAAAAAATTGGTTATATACAACTTTCAAAGTTTGCGTACAATATTTGTGAAAATGTAAGAAATGAAATTCAAAAAATGAAACCCGCTACCTTATCGGGACTAATTTTAGATTTACGTGATAATCCAGGCGGATTGTTGACTGAAGCTGCCTGTTTAGCCGGTCTATTTTTAGGTGAAGGAAAGAAAATATTTTCTATTAAATATTTAAATCAAAGTGACGAAGAAGTTGCATTAACAACAAGTGATCAGGTTTATTTCGGACCACTAGCTATTCTTACAAATAATTCTTCAGCCAGTGCTTCAGAACTTATAGCTGGAGCTCTTCAAGAATATAAACGAGCCACTATTATCGGCCAAAGAACTTTTGGAAAAGGAACATTTCAAGAAATTGAAAGCTGGAATTCATCAACTCAAATATCTTATTTTCAAACTAAAGGGTTTTATTTATTACCTAGTGGTCAATCGACTCAACTTGTTGGTGTTAATCCCGATATTATCGTAAAAGATAAGGCTGCAGTAAGAAATGAATTCGATAATTATTTATACCCCTTAAATTATGAAACTAGTATAAAAACAAAACCTCTTTCTAAAAAAGACTATTTAGTGAATTCAGTTTGTGAATCTAGTGCTAATTTTGATACATCAAAAGATGCTTTTATAGCTGTGGCTGAACAGGTTATTAATTGCGAATTTAATCTGTCAGCTCAAAATGAAGAAAAAGAAGAAAATATTAATTTTTAATTAATTTAGTTTTTTCTTTACTACACCTACACCACCACGACTATCTTTAACCACAGCCATAATATACGATGACCTACCAATTGGACTTTCACTGGGTCTAGTGTGTAAATTTGAATCCTGAAACACAGTTCTTGCTGATTTAGTTTTACCATCAGTTATAAACCATGTCGTCGTCAAATCTTCTTGAAGGGCTCTCGATGTGCCATCACTTAATTTTTGATCATAACTTTCTAATGATGTTGAATTAATATCTGTCGTTAAATTCACAGAAGCACCTAAAGGCAAATTAGTAAATGGTAAACCTTCCGAGTAGATATTTGAAACTAGAGGATTAGTGTTTTTTTGTATTTTTAAGTTTGTACTGACCACAATTCTTTTTAAACTTTTAATAGCTTTGCTGTTAGAGGGATAAAAAATATATTCTACTAAAAAATTAATGCCATTGTATTGATCCTGCAAAGACCGTTGATTGAATAAAATTGTACTTGAAGGAATATTCACTACAAAAGAATCCGCTAATCCCGTCCAATTGTCAGATCCTCCCGGTAAGGTCAAAATTCTTTCACTAAATAAAACACTTTTAGAAGGATTATTTTCACAGCTAGGCTCTGCTCCAAAAGCAATGCCTGTATCTATACAAACTTGAACTGAATCTTTAGGACTAGTTGTGGCTTGTAAATCACTAATAACAGGAGTGATAGTGACTGCTGCTCCTGGATTTACTTCTGGCGTATCAGCTATTAATGTAATTACTCTGGCACTTTCAATTTTATTAAACTCAGGGAAGTCATCTTTTGAGCATGAAAAAACTGTTAAGCAAATTAAATAACAAATGACTTTGAACACTAAATTTTTCATTAAAATTCTCCTTTAACACCAACAGATGGCAAAACTGGTAATCCCATGACCTCTTTTCGCTGTGAATAATCATAGGAATACTGATAGCCCTCTGGATTTTTAATACTGAGTACATTTTGAATGTCCAAATAAAAAGTCCATATTTCAGTATTTGCAATAATTTTCTTATCAAGTCTTAAATCAAGTTGTCTAAACTCTTTATTTCTTTCCGAGTAAATATCTCCACGAACTGGAAAATATGTTTCATTGTCACTGTCATAGACCGATCCAATGACAGGAGTATAAGGATTACCTATAACAAATCTAAAACGGCTTGATAACTTCCAATTATTACCAAACTCATATCCCGTAATTAAATTGATATTGTGTGTCTGATCAAATTCAAAGTTATACTCCTTTTTTTTGGGACTGCTTCTATAGCTTTTAGACCAAGTATAAGACAAATTAAAACTGAGTTGATCAAAATTTATTTTAAATTGATTTTCAATTCCAAAAGCATATCCTTTTCCGTCATTGTTATAAATTTCAAACACTTCTGATCCTTCACGATTTATTTTTTTTGTAGAAGAAATGATAAGTTGTTCATATTTTTTAAAAAAAGAATTTACTGTTAAATCTGCATTTCGATATTGCGAAAATACTTTATTCATTCCTAATGAGACATGCAAAGCTTTCAGTGACCTTAATTCAGGATTTCCAAATTCTGGGCTTGTTTCTTGGGGCTCAGGATTTTGTATGTAATAACCAGAGCCAAATTTATAACTTAAACTTTCGTCTATCCTCAGTGATGCTGCTAACCGAGGTGTCACTATTTTTTCTTTGGTCTTAGAAAAATAATCCAATCTTAAACCAGGAGTTACTTTTATATCAGATGTAAGTTGATGATCTAATTCTA
Organism: Pseudobdellovibrionaceae bacterium; assembly: GCA_043765175.1. Taxonomy (GTDB): domain Bacteria; phylum Bdellovibrionota; class Bdellovibrionia; order Bdellovibrionales; family Bdellovibrionaceae; genus Pseudobdellovibrio. The sequence continues at coordinate 2,505 of JAYUJM010000055.1, forward strand.
AGAATGTTCCTATATTATTTGAACGATCTAGAATATCAACCTCTCTTGTTTCGCCTGATGAAATCGGGTTGCTTACGCCCCCTGAGTTTTGTCCTGCACCAACTGGAAGCCTAATTTTGACATTACTTTTTCTATAAGAATTATCCCATCCAGTGTTGATTGTATTTTGACTATTTAGTGTATATTCCCATCTTGAACGAGCTGTTAAATTTTGACTATCTAATTTAAAAAAATTTTCACCTGCATCTACTGAAATTTGATCTTTTCCATAACCTAAACTAACTTTAAAAAAATGACTTTCATTTATTTTATTTTCCCATGATGGAATAATTCGATAAAAAGTTGTCATACTACTAAAAGTGCCTCTGATTTTAGGATCTTGCTTCACTGGTTCTGTAAAAACAAATGCTAATTTGTCTTTTGAATTCAAAAGACAAA
>JAYUJM010000056.1:0-8173 GCA_043765175.1 Pseudobdellovibrionaceae bacterium
TGAGCCTTGGCATTTATGAAATGATAATTTTTATTTTCTGCATAAGCTTGCACATTGGATATTGAACCAGTTGATAAGTTGTCTATACAAACCACCGTATAACCATCAGAAAGCAATCTTTGAGTCAAATGGTACCCAATAAATCCTGCACCGCCAGTTAAAATAGCCTTCATAAACACCTCATAAAGATCGTGTAAGATAAAAAAGAACGTTTCAACGTTTTAAAATATTATGCGTTGCGTTTTAAGATTTTAATATTGATTAAATGATCTAATTTCCAGATGGTTAAGATTGTGTCGATCTAGACCAAAGGCAGGGGTATGAGCTTATTTGTAAATTATTTAAACACATTTTTAGAAAAAAATGAAAATGATAAGAAAATAAAAACAGCTTTTAATAAAAACAGCAAAGTTGTTACTTTTTTGACTCTAAAGGGAGGAGTTGGTAAAACTACTTTAGCTTACTGCTTAGCCAAAGAGTTAACTGCTGAAAGTAATTCTGTGTTAGTTATTGATATGGATCCTCAGGCAAACCTGAGCCTTCTTTTAGATCCAAAAAATAAAATATATAATTCTTCAGTCAGCTCAATTTATAATATTTTATTTGAAGATTTTTTGTTAGGAAATGCAATTCAAACAACTAATAGCAAAAACTTAAGTATTATATTTTCTAATGATGAGTTAAGCCTTCTGAATCAAAAATCACAAAAAAAACACCTCAACTTGTTCAGCCAAATGATGCGTTTGTTAAAAACAAAATATGACTATATTATAATAGACTGCCCGCCAACCTCATCGGTCATACATGCAATGAGTATAATGAATTCTGATATTGTTTTGAGCCCTATTTTATTTGATGCATTTTCTTTACAAGGCGCCATTAAAACTATTTCAGATGTCTCTGACATTTCGCAAAAATACAAAGTTGAATTAAAGCACAAAATTATATTCAATAGAATAAATAGTCTTGATCCCCTTATAGTTGAGCGTGCTAGTAAAATCAGAGAAATTATACCCCCCAATTATTGGTTAACTAGCTTATCTGACAAAGGTTCCGAGTTCGACTTTAGCAATCAGCAATTTGATGAATTTCAATCTATTACAGAATTTGTTCAGTCAAACAGACATCAAAATAATATTGAAATGAAGTTAGGACAATAAATGAATAATGATCTAAATGACCAACTCAAAAATGAGCTCGACAAAAAAATCGACAAAGAAATTAAGAATTTTGACAAAGACATTGCCTTTGGAAACATCAATTCAAAAAAGATTACAAAGCCCTGGGACTTATTAGATAAAGACATTAATAATTATGACTTTAAAACTGAGGACTCTGAAAATAATAAAAAAACTGAAATTCACGATAGCGGTTTGGTTTTACTATTTTCAAAAACAATTGATCTAATAACTCAAAATTCTAAATTTTTTTTAAAGACGTTTTTTACTATGGTGTTTTTAGGATTACTCGCTGCGTTTCTTATCCCATCTTCGTATTACTCGACTTTACATCTTTTCGCTCCAGAGTTTTCTGACACGATTGGAACACGTTTGTCATTATTTACGCAAAGAATAGAATACGCTTCATTTCCTGTGGATTATAGAACTCCAGTCAGCATCTTGTCGCGCAGACTTCGTGAAGACGTTGCTAAAGATTGGGTGCTCAACAAAATTAAGACTAATCCAGAATTATCAAAAAAAATGAATGGTTTAATCGATTCATCCGTCTCAGTAGAGACTAATTATGTACCAATACAGCAGCTGTTGCAAATAGATGGTTATGCTAATACTCCAGAAATGGCCGTTGAGATTTCAAAATTATATCATCAATATTTGTTAGAAAGCATATCTAAAATTGAATTGGCACAGTCAGAAAAAGTTCGAATGTGGTTTGATTTGACTAATAAATCTGTTGATGAGCAGATGGATATTGTTTCGAACCAAATTAAAGCAATCACTCCGCAAACGAATGGCAAAGTAAGCACATTAAAACTGAAAGATCTTCTTGGTGATTCGTACTCGACCTCAGAAATTAAAAAAACAGAGTTACTTAAAACTGTCACAGAATTGAAAAAATTAGGCGCAATGACCAGTTATGAAAACATCACTGAATCATCTGAACCCGCTGTTGAAATGCAGCTTCGAATCTATAATCAGTTGCTGATTCGTCAACAATTTGTTGACGGTTCTCAAATGCAAGATGCCGTACTTGCGTTAAGACAAGTAATCAATCAAAAAACTCAAGAAGCAGAAAATAGTTTAAATAACTTAACAATAGATCAAAGCTCAACAATCAGGCAAATTGCAGAAGTAGGTAGCAAAGATGGCGACCTTAGAATGATTAATGACCAAGAGGGTGATCTCCGTTCACAATTGGCCGCTTTAAGAATGCAAAAAGTTGAACTCACAAAATTGAAATCTCAAGTTGAAATGGAAAATGGAATTCGCACAGCAACATATAAAACAATTAAAGAGCCTTTGCCAAACTACTCCTCTATTAGGCCTTTACCAGCAATTAAATACAGTATTGTTTTAGTACTAGCAGTTATGCTTTCAATATTGATAGTATATTTTTATGGCTTGTATATTAAACAAAAAAAAATAAGTTTCTAGTCAAAATAGATCGATGAAAAATGGACTACATATACTAGTTAAAGATAAAAAAGCAGGTGCTGAAGCAGTTGTCAAAAGTCTTTTGGATAATATTGAAATTTCTAAAAATTATGACTTCAAAGTTTTTATAATATCGAAATTCTGGGCAAACCAGTCAAATTTGTTTCCTCAAAACACAGTCAACTTATGGACTGTTGTAATCTCGAATTGGAGTATCATCCATTCGCATCTTTTTTGGGGTGGTTTATTTCAAGGAATGATATTAAAAAAAATTCACCAAAGAACTCTTTGGGTTCACACACTTCATTACGCTAGCTATTACGGCCAGAGATGGGCACGTTTAAGAGCTTTCTTAGATAAATATTTTGTTTTTTCACGAGCTGATAACTTACACATTGTTAGCAAATCATGCTTGGCAATAGTTTCAGACTTGCTCGATCCTGTCCTCATTGAAAATTCAGTGCCTTCTTTTGCTGATCGAATTTCTTTACTTAAAATCAACGAATCTTTGGTTACTAAAAATAAAAAATTTTTAACAGATAAAAGTCTAACAATTTTGTCCGTTGGCTCCTTTCGTAAAGAAAAGGGAGTCGAAAGAATAATTGAGACGGCTTTTCATTTAGTTAAAAAAAATATAAAGTTTAAATGGATTCTTTGCGGTGATGGCATTTTATTAGAAAACTTTAAAAAAAAAGTGATTCAAAATAATCTTCAAAATAATATTCAGTGTGTCGGATTTCAAGAAAAATTAGAAAATTTTTATCTAGAAGCAGATATTTTTGTTAATACAAGCCATACGGAATCATTCGGGTTAGCAATAAATGACGCTTTAAAACTTAACTTACCAGTTTTTACTTCCAATGTTGACCATATGTCAACCTTACTGGGTGATGGCAAACTGGGTAGTTTAATACCATCAGATAAATTTTTTTCAACTAACTTAGCCCATGAAATTAATTTATTTTATCGAAATAAACCTTTGTTGCCAATTCAGAGTTCTTCATTAATAAAAGCAGGTATTGAACGACAATCACCACCTAAAACAAAAAATACGGAACAGTGGTTGAAACTGTACGACTCAAAAGTGCTTTTATTTATTTCTCCAATCACTACACATGCGACCGGAGGAATTCAAAAACAACTTTATTTACAGACCTGTGAACTAGCCAAATGTGGATTTAAAATTTATATTTTGCAACGTCACGATTCATGTCTTTATACGGATACAGAATTACAGTCGAAATGGAGTCACGTTAATTTCAAACAATGCTTTTATTTTTCAAGCCTAGACAAATCCTATATCGGACAAAGAATAAATGGACTTTTATTTATACTGCATGGTTTTTTTCACCTTTTACGTTTTAAGAGAATAGATGCTACTCATGCTTTACAAATGTATTCGCCTACATTAATCGGGATTATTGCAAAAATTCTTTTTAAATCTAAACTTATTGTTAAAGTCACCGCATCAGGTGAATACGGCGAAGTGAATCAATTAAAAGTTTTGCCTTTCATAGGAATTCGAAAATATTTATTTAAATTTGTAGATCGTTTCTTGTCCCTGACGTCTTCTATGAAAGACGAATTAATAGAATTTGGAATAAAACCTGCACAGATTTCTGTAGTTCCAAATTCAGTTGAGATTTTTGATCGAGTTGGTGCAGATACTATAAATCAATTTAATATTTTATATGTAGGACGAATTTCAACTGAAAAGTCTTTGGAAACGTTACTTGAAGCCACTATTTCTTTAGCAAATTTTTTTCCAGACAAGAAAATTAATTTAGAACTTGTAGGACGCATTTATCCAGATAGAAATAATTACGAAGAATTAGTACAAATTAGTAAACTTGGTAAAAAGAGCAACTTAAGTATTCATTTTTTAGGACATAAAAATGATACAGCTTCAGAATATAAAAAAGCTCATGTATTTGTCCTTCCATCAGTTAGTGAAGGAATGAGTAATGCCCTACTCGAAGCTTTGTCATATGGCATTCCATGCTTAGTTAGTGATATACCTGCCAATACTGATTTAGTGACAGAAAATATGAATGGACTTGTTTTTAAACTCAAAAATAGCGAACATCTATTTAAACAGCTATCCAGATTAATTATTGATTGCTTTGAAAATGACTTTGTTTTATCACGCAGACTCAGTCAATCAGCTAAGAATTTAATCCAAACTAAATTTTCAGTTGAATCAGTTTGCCAAGAAATTATTAAGAATTACGATTTAAAATGAGTCTATTAATAAACTTTCTATTTACTAGTTTATTTGGATTTTCTCTCTATTTTGGTGTTTTTTATTTTAAACAAAAAAAATACGTTCAAAGTACTTTGTGTTTCAGCCTATGCTTTAAATTAATTATTACACTTTTCATGGAAAACGGACTTAAGTATTACGTGGCCTTAGATGGCATGAAATATGAGGAAGATGCTTGGAATTTAATGAAAGCAGTAGAGTCAAATATGAATTATCTTTTGGATGATTTTGAGCGACAAGAGTATTTTAATCCATTTACACAGCTGAGCATTTTCATATTCAAATTATTCGGCAAGCATGCTTCTATAATTATTTTAGTTAATATCATTGCTAGTCTACTGAGTTATATTTGCGCCATTCTTTTATTTGAGAACCTTTGGGGACAACAAAAGAAAAAAGAAGATTGGGTGAAAAGAACTCAATTATCATTGCTTATATTAGTTGCCGCCTACCCTACTTTTAATGTTTGGTCATGCACAGTTACAAAAGATCCTTTGTCCACCCTGTTTGCTATCCTTGGATTGTATATGTTTTTTAATTCTACCCAAAATAAAATTAATTATAATTTAAAAAATAGATTTATCTTTTTTATACTTGCTGGAATTAGTTTTTACATGAGTGGATTATTTAGACCTTACATGTTCTACTTAATTATCGTAGGCATATTAGTTGGAACTATTCTAAACAATATACATAAATTCATGTCTTTTGGAAAAGCTTTAGTCCTAAGTATTTTTTTATTTTTTGCAGGATTATTTATATTTGAAAAAACAAATAATGATCTTTTTTTGGAAATGAGTTTATTCATCGAAAGAATTCGATATGGCTTTTTAAATACTGGTAATATAGACGACCTTTCCCATTCAGCATTTTTAGTTAATTTTTCATTCAAATCTACTATCGACTATTTGTTGTTTTTTCCTCAGTCTTTAATACAGTATTTTATCGGACCAAATTTTTGGAATATCAAATCAAAAGCAGAAGCCTTTGGGCTCATCGAAACATTTCTAATAATTGTGCTTTTCAAATCCTTCTTAAGAGGAGTTAAAAAAATTATTCAGTCGGCTCGTTATGAGTTATGTGTCATGTTTGGAATAATATTGGTTTTTTCATTTGCTCAATCTTTACTAATTGGAAACTTAGGCACTATTTTTCGGCATCGAACCTTTGCATTTTTCATATTTTTTATAATTTCAAGCGCTGGACTTATTTCAGAAAAAAACAAAGTATGATAAAGCTAGTAAGATTGTTTTCAAGACTCAATATCGGCGGGCCCTCTTATCATGTTGTCAACTTGAATCAAGGACTTAATAAATATGGTTATGAATCAACTTTAATAGTTGGTCGAAACGCAGATTGGGAAGGTAATTTAATTTCATATGCTATGACAAAAGAAGTAAAACCATATTTTATTAATGAATTTGGTGCTACCATATCAATAAAAGCTGATTTTATTTCTTTTTTAAAACTTTATTTTTATTTAAAAAAAAATAAACCGATTATTCTACATACACATACATTTAAAGCAGGCCTATTAGGTCGTCTAGCTGGCAAGTTAGCCAGAGTTCCTATTATTGTTCATACATACCATGGGCACTTGTTAAATAACTATTGGTCAGGCTTGAAGTTATTAATTTTAAAAACCATTGAAAAAAATTTAAGTTTCATAACTGATATCAGCATCGGAGTCTCCGATCAAGTTAGTATAGATCTTATCAATGCTGGTATTGTCAAAAAAGAAAAAATGAAAACGATTGAATTAGGCTTTGATTTTGATTATTTAGAAGCAGAAATTAATTCTGAATCAACTTTAAGAAAGAAATTAAATATCCCAGAAGATCACTTTGTATTCGGAAGCGCTTGTCGCTTAGTTCCCATTAAGAATATGGAATTTCTGATTCTTTCTTCCATAGAAATCTTAATAAAAAATCCAAAAATGCATTTAGTTATTATTGGCGAAGGGCCTGACAAACTAAAAATTCAAACTCTTAGAAAAGAGGCTGTTCTTAAATTCCCACTACTTACAAATCAAATTCATCTGGTTGACTGGATTGTCCCTTTTCAAAGAGAGCTTAAAGATTTCAATCTTTACATATGCTGTTCAAAAAATGAAGGCACTTCAGTTTCTGTCATCGAAGCTTTGATTTCAGAAGTTGCAGTTGCTTCTACGAATGTAGGAGGAATGCCTAGTCTTTTGAACTTTGGTCATTTTGGAGATTTATTCGAATCAGAAAATTCAACTCAACTTATTGATATTATTAATACAAAGTACAATTTTTTTGAGATGAAAGAATTCGACAATGAAAAATTAAAAAGCATATCACTTTCAATTAAAAATCGTTTTAATGAAAAAAGATTATGTTACGAAATGGACATGCTTTACAAAAATATTTTAATTCAGAAAAGAATTTCATTTTTGTGATCAAAAAATCAATTTCTTATTCTTTAATGACTAAATTTTTAAGTCATATTATGATTTTAATTCAAGGGGTACTTGTTGCACGTATGCTTGGTCCTGAAGGCAAAGGTTTGCAAGCAAAAATTTTAGTGTCTTATAGTTTTTTTGTTATTTTATTTGATATGGGACTTTCAAATTCCCTTAATTATTTTTTTGGAAATAAAACTATAGATTTATTTAATCTAAGAAAATTAATAATTAAAATAATAACATGTCAGTTGTTTTTAGCACTTACTGTTTTTTTATTATTACAAATCGAAAGCATAGGGCACTTTTTTGTACCTGTTCAAGACAAAGTCTATTTTTATTTTATTTACATAGGAAGCTTAGTTTTTTTTGAAAATGTTTTTTTAATTCTGTATTCGTATTTATCTTCTCATTTAAATTTTAAAATCATTAATTGGCTTGACTTCAGCAGCGCTTTTTTAAAGCTTTCTGGAATAGTTACGCTTTACTTTGCTTCTGGGAAAGCAGCGCCTTTAAAATTTATACTGTTATCAGATTTCACAATTAATATTTTTTGCCTGATAGTTTTAAGTACTTTCTGCTTCAAAAAAATGAATTCTGATATTTTAAAACTTCAAACTGACAACCTAGGTCATCAAAAACAAAGATTAGATTTGAGTGATTTTAGATCTCAATTGTTTTCGTATGCTTTTCCTTTATTAGTATCAAACATTATTTTTTATCTCAACTCGAAACTAGATTACTGGATCATACAAAACTATTTAGGTTTTGAGAGCTTAGGTTATTATTCTATTGCTAATTCTGGAGCTCAATTAATGACTATTATTCCTATTACAGTCGGAGCAGTTGTTTTGAGCTATTTAAATAAGTTAC
>JAYUJM010000057.1:0-2865 GCA_043765175.1 Pseudobdellovibrionaceae bacterium
CGTCTAAACAGTTTTGAGTAGATCAAAAGCACTAGTGAGGTTCGCTAATACTCAAATTAAATGGCATTTACTTTGCTATATCTATGCTTATGAAAATATTTATGAAAAAAACAAGCCTAATACTAATTATGTCAATTCCACATGTTTTGTTGGCCTTTGATGTTTCACAAGTCAACAAACCTCAACAACCTGTATCTGCCGCACAAACAATTGGCTTTGATCAGTTAGGTGAACTTTTATCACCATCTGAAGAAACCAATCAGAAGATGATAGGCGCTATTAAAAGACAATGGGAAAAAGCTGCTATTAACTTAGATCTTGATGCGCTTGATGAAAGTATTAATTTAATTGATCAAGACAATCTGCAAATGCAATTGCCACTCAAATTAACTTATACAGCTGATATCAAACCCGCTTATATTAAAACTTTACAGCAACGTCTTGATATCTATGAATTCTTAGTGGGATTAAACGCTCAATCTGCCAGTGCAAAAATGTTTGGCGGACTTTCATTAAATGTACAAGTCACTTTCGCACGGTTCTTCATTGATAAAACGAGCGCGATTAAAGGTGATGGTAAAATTTATTTTCTAAATAAAATTCCTTGGAATCATAAAAAAGCTCTTGATTTAAATAAAAATGATATCGTTCGTATTGAACTGTCTACAAACGGAAACCTCGGTTTAAGTGATGGTACGACTTCTGGCAAATTAGCTTCGAGTGTCGGCGCAGCTGTGAGCAGAGGCTCGCGATTAACGATTAATATCCACCGTATGGAAAAAGAAAAAGTTCACATTCAATTAAGCACAATCCAAGCTGATCTAGATTTTGGATTAAACGCTTCAGTGAAATCATTTGACTTAGATTCAGATGATAACTCAGGTGTGCTTGGTTTTTTACAAAAGAAACTGTCAGCCGTTTTAATTAACTTAGGTTTCAGCCGAACAGTTAAACCTCAGGATATTCATGTTGTTGATTATATTTTTAACTTGAACGATCAAGATGGCATTAGCGCTTACAATCATTTTATGAACGAAGTTCGTTCTTACGAATACTTAAAAGCGATGAATATTATTGAAGATCAAAATAAATCTTATACTAAAGAATTAGTCAATAAAGGCTTTAGCATTGCTGAGGACATTCAGTTACGCGATGCCCGTCTTCAACCATCAGATAGAGCTGTTGATCGTATTTTTAAAGGTATTTTAGTGACCCGCTACCACAGTTTCGCAAGATCACACAGACTTAAATTATTGTTCACGATTGCTTCATTCAGTGATAATATTAATAATTCAGTTTCTGTAGTCACATCGGTCGATCGCTATAACCAAGGCAATACTCATCTTTATACGAATCAGTTAATCAACACACGATATGAAGGTTTAAAATTAATCGAAAAGAAAAATCTTCGCATGACTGAAAGTTTAGTTAAAATGAATAAAAACTCAGAAAGTGAAATGTCTGATTTAGTTTTTACTCGAAATTTAAGTGATAAAAGTTTGTCTGCCGATCAAATTAATGAATTCAAAAAATTTATTGAATTTTCTGTTCCTAGCTTAGACCAAGATCAGCAACGTTTTGGTTGGGATAAATTAGTCGCTAAAAAATCAAAAACGAATGGTTACATCCGTTCAGTTTTAACATTAAACAACCAAAGCTTAAAATCACTTCCGAAGTTAAGCCAAAAAGAAATTTACAAAATCTTAAAAGAAATGGTTCGAACTTATCCTATAAAATCTGAACTCTTATCAATTCATGCACCAAGCACTGATCTTGGTGAAAATGCGTCTCCGCCTGAATTAGGTTCATTACAAAGAGACATTAATGAAATTTCTGCGATACTTTTTGAAATGTTAAATACAGATGACAGTTTAGCAAAAAATATTGCGCTGACTAAACTACAACCTTACTACAACTTGTTTTCAGCTATTGGGCCGCGCTTTGTCATATCCCTTATCCCGGCTGACCAAGTTGAAAGTGCGATTCGTTTAACTGTGAATTCATCAAATGCGCAGAATATTGGTTTTTCAGCTAGCTATGGCAATGCCATCCCGTCTGAGAATTATTTAGCGATTAATGACGCAAGACGAATTATTTACGACCGATCTTTTGATTTAAGACTAGTCACAAACGAATCTGGCGAATACAAAATGTGTAAAACTGAGGAAATGAAAAATAATCCAAATTGTCTTAAATAATTATTTTTTCTGGCCTTGTTTGGCAACTGCAGACATGGCCTTTTCGACCTCGTCAGCATCTCCAATAAATTTCTTAGATATGACATTCAATTGACCATCAAGTTCATAAACCAACGGGATTCCCGTTGGCATATTCACTTCCATAATTTGTTCAGGCGTCATTTTTTCAAGATACTGAATCAAGGATCTGATCGAATTCCCGTGAGCGACAATCAAAACATTTTTTCCAGATAAAATATCTTTAGCTATTTGCGAATCCCACAAAGGTAAAACACGCGCCACAGTGTCTTTCAGCGATTCACCTGATGGTAAAACTTGAGGACTAACATTTTTATAACGTGGATCTTTGGTCGGATGTTCGGGGTTAGTTAAACTCATTAATGGTGGCGGCGTATCGTAACTACGGCGCCAAATTTTAACTTGTTCTTCTCCGTGTTTGGCTGCTGTTTCTGATTTGTCATATTAGAATTACACCATTTAATAACTCAAATAGTTATAGCAACCCGCCATATATACAAATCAATACTTCGGCGACTGGTTTTCCTGGGGGAACAGTGAGTTCGTCAAATAATCCTGTATGTCAGGGCAGTTTAATTGACTTTAATGATGCTTTTAGCACATTATCAAATAATTCAAACGGGTTGGCAGGTTGCCAAAAAAATGTTAA
>JAYUJM010000058.1:0-2792 GCA_043765175.1 Pseudobdellovibrionaceae bacterium
GTATTCAAAGTCTGCAATAACTAAATTAAATTTTAAATTTGGATCAGGTTTGTAGCCTGCAAGATTTGTTTCCGTAACTTTGACCTTCGGGTATCGATCTTTAAAAAATTTTTTGATTATTTCAGTGTCTTCTTTATCAGCAAGTTCAATAGCAAAATGTAATTCGATCAAATTTTTAAATTTTTCGTAACCATTTAATTTTATGGCCTTCAGTTTTTGAGTAGATTCATTAATTTTTTTTCTGATATTTGTTGTTACACTTTTTTGAGGATAGCAAAAAACAAATTCATAATTAAAATTTTGTTTATAAATTGGCTTGACCCACAAGCTTTGTATTTTTTGATTTTCAAAAAGAAAATGGTAAAATTTGTAAGGCTTTCCGATTTCAAAATCAGTAGAGGAGTTAAGTTTAAATCCGTAGTCGCAAAATGCAGTAAAAAATTGCCTACGAATTTTTTCAATTTCAAAGTTTTCCTTTGAAATTTGCACCGTCGTTGGTTTTAGCTTCACAGTTTGGAAAAGTGACGCTTTCATTTGTTCTTCTAATATGGCCAAATCAAAAGGTTTAAAGATGATATTTTCAATTGGCCAGGTTTCTATCTGTTTAAGGGGTTTTGTTGGATCGTCATAGCAAGTCAATAAAATGGAACAATTGTATAAATCTTTAATTTTATGTAGTTCCTGAACATTTAAAATTTGTAAGACATCTGTGGTTAGTATCAGTAATTCAATTTTTTTATCAGATTTTTTGTCTGATTTGGTCCAATCGTAGAGTTCATCTAAATTTAAAAATGAAATGAATTCAAGTTGAATTTCATCAAAGTATTTTGTGTAAAAAGACTTTATATCTTTTACACACTTTTGATCATTTTCTATGAGACAGAAATAATTCACAATCACCACTTTGTTTTATAGTATATTACCTATCGGTTGAATCGCTTAAAAGATGAAACTTGAGTTGTTTCAGAACAAGTCAATAATGCTCGAAGTAGGGATTATATTAATGATCATTAAGTTTTATTATTGAGTTTTGGCTCATTTTAGGATTTGATATTTTTTAAATACTTTCAGGTGAGGTTAAAATGAATTCTGTATTTGATCAGACCTTGTTAAATGCTTTTAAGAAGGTTGAAAATGAAATTCCAGTCATCAGTGTTGAGGATGTTAATCAACTATTGCTGGATCCAAAATATAAATCATCGATGAAGTTAATTGATGTACGACGTGCTGATGAGTTTGTTGGCGAATTAGGACATATTAAGGGTTCAGTTTTATCTATTTTAGGACCTGAACTCATCAGCTTTTTAGAGTGCGAAAATAAAAATCAGCATTTAATTTTTATTTGTAGAAGCGGAGCACGCTCTGCTCAAGCCACTCAATATTCTTTACAAATCGGTTTTACAAGTGTCATAAATATGTCTGGTGGTATGCTTCGCTGGAACGAACTTAAATTTCCAATTCTAAAATGAAAATTTTTGCATTTACATTTTTTTTAATTTATGGGTTTTTTAGTAAGGCATTACTATCTGATACTTTGACTGCCAAATGGTTAGGGGTTTCTGGTCTTATTTTGTCAGATCAAAAGACAAATATAATATTTGATCCAGTTGCCACTAAACCTAGTTTATCACACTGGCTTGATTTGATTCCATTTAAATCTAATCAAGTTCAAATTGCAGAAATGCTAAGACAACTTAATTTGAAACGTGTTGATGCTAGTTTCGTAAGTCACACTCATTTTGATCACGCTGTTGATGTCGTCGAAATATCTAAGTTAACCCATTCAAAAATTTATGGCGGAGATTCATTAATGCAATTGGTTAGAAGAAATGAATCTGATCAGCAAATTCAATTTCAATTGATAAAAAACCAAGATGTCATTCAAATTGGTGATTTTAAGATCACTGCCTTTCGGCGAGATCATCCAGAGGTTTTTCCAGGATTTAAATTTGCTCCTGGCATAATTGATAACAATTTTAATTTTTTTCTTTATGATTATAAAGAGGGTGAAGTGTGGCTTTATTTGATAGAGCACCCATTAGGTAATATTCTTTTTGATCAAAGCAGTCATTTCTGTAGAGACTTGGATTTTTTAACAAACAAAAAAATTAAAATAGATGCTTATTTTGTTGGGGTTATTAATAAAATGAGTATGTATGATTTAGTTGAGAATAATATATTAAAAATTAATCCTGATTTAGTCATTCCAGTTCATTTTGATTTTTTTTTACTCGGGTATGACTGGCTTAGTAATTTTAATATGCCTGGACTTAATTTATCTGAACTTCAAACCAGGCTTAAGTCTGCAAAGCCTCAGTTGCAATTTTATGTTCCAAAAAAATATGAAGAAATTCGTATAAATAATCGACAAAAATAATTCATATTTATCTTTGTTTAAATTTTTAATAAATCTGCTTTATTTTTAGAACTCAAATTCCGACAGATAATTATAAAGAGGGTAGTTAAATATGTATGATAAAAACACAAAGTTTCTAGTTGTTGATGATTTCTCTACGATGCGAAAAATTGTTAAAAAAATGCTTAATGAATTAGGTTATACTAATATTATTGAATCAGATGACGGAAAAAATGCATTAGCCATTGTTAATGAAGAGTGGGCTAAAAAAGATCCAATTCAATTTGTAGTGTCTGATTGGAATATGCCTAATATGACAGGGCTTGAATTTTTAAAAGCTATACGTGGCCATACTGATTATAAATTAATGCCATTTATGTTATTAACTGCTGAAAGTGAGCAATCTCAAATAATTGATGCTGCAAAATCTGGAGTC
>JAYUJM010000059.1:0-7627 GCA_043765175.1 Pseudobdellovibrionaceae bacterium
ACCAAACTTCTTTTGTAAAAAAATTTGGAACAGATCCTTTGTACTTTCATGTGAACCAATGCGAATTAAAAGATCGCATTTTGGCTGAAAAAATCCTGAGCATAGAAACAATTAGACTTACAAAACCTATCGATCGATACTACTTAAGCCGCATGATAAGTGCCTATTTTCCAAACATTTTTGACGCTGATCCATTAATCACAAATTGGATAGAAGTTAATGATGAAGCTCTTTATTCTCAAATAGTTGTTGCTAAAGAATTTTCTGAAACTAGTTTTAACTACGAAAGAAATTCATTATTAACTCGTGGTAGTTACCAAGAGTTCGCCCTTCCAGTTGACGACGAAACAGAGCTTAAAATACTCAAAGCACGAGTTCATCATATCGACACAACGCCTTCGTCTGAAAATTTGTATTCACACCAAGTTATTTTTTATAGCATCAGAGACAATATCTTGAAGCGAATTCGACTTTGGATGCATCAGAAATACATTAACAAAAACGGATCGACATAGTGCACTTAATGCGTATAACGCATATAACGCATATAATTCACAGCTAAACATTATATTTTTGGTGAAAAAAAATTTTAAACTAGGCATGATTTGCTATGAATAAAATATTATTTTTACTTTTGCTGACCTTATTTTCAACTCCTTTATTTTCTTTTGAAAATAAAAACTTGCGCCTTAAACCTCTGATTATAGGTCATCGTGGAGCTTGCGGACATCGTCCTGAACACACTTTAGAATCCTATAAGCTTGCTATTGAAATGGGAGCCGATTTTATTGAGCCAGATTTAGTCAGCACAAAAGATCATATTTTAATTGCACGTCACGAAAATGATATGACAGAAACAACCGATGTTGCGACCAAGTTTCCCGATCGCAAAAAAACAAAAGTCATCGATGGAAAATCAATGACTGGATGGTTTTCTGAAGATTTCACATTAGCAGAAATAAAAACATTACGTGCAAAAGAAAGGCTTGAATTTAGAAACCAAGAGTATAACGGAAAATTTGAAATACCAACATTTGAAGAAATACTCATTCTTCGAGAAACTGAATCTAATAAATTAAACCGCCAAATTGGTATTTATCCTGAAACAAAACATCCTACTTATTTCAAATTACTTGATTTAGCTCTGGAAGAACCTTTGATTGATCTTCTTAAAAAGTATAAAATTAACCAAAAAAAATCGCCAGTTTTTATTCAATCTTTTGAATTAGATAATCTTAAAAAATTAAAAAAAATGACTAAACTTCCACTGATTTACCTTATCGATGATCCCGAATTAGTTCCGTTTGATCACACTCTAAAGAAAGATCCTCGTACCTACGCGGATATGCTTAAAATAGAAAACTTAAAAGAAATTAGCAAAACAGCTTCAGGAATAGGACCTTACAAAAGATATATTATTCCTGCAGATTCAAAAAATCAAAAATTAACGCCTACAACATTAATACAAGATGCCCACAATGCTGGACTTAAAGTGCATCCCTACACTTTTCGAAGCGAATCAAAGTATCTTTTAGATGATTATAAGAATTCAAACAAAGAAGAGTACTTAGAGTTTTTTAAATTAGGTGTTGATGGCCTTTTTAGTGATTTTCCAGATGACGCCTATAAAGCTCGAGAAGAATTTTTAAACCAAAGAAACAATGATAAAACAATTCGTAAGGAAATAAAAAAATGATAAAATTATTAATGATGCTTCCATTTTTGATGCTTTTCTTTTCTTGCACTTCAAAAAAAGAACAAAATACCATTTGGATATACACTTCTCTTTACAAAGATACAGTCGCTGAAATTCAGC
The DNA here is from genome assembly GCA_043765175.1 of Pseudobdellovibrionaceae bacterium. GTDB lineage: Bacteria > Bdellovibrionota > Bdellovibrionia > Bdellovibrionales > Bdellovibrionaceae > Pseudobdellovibrio. Next base: position 1,817 of record JAYUJM010000059.1, read on the forward strand.
CTCAACTTGAGAAAAAATTTCCTGCAGTAAAATTTCAGTTTTATCAAGCAGGCTCAGAAGAAGTAGCCGCAAAAGTGCAAGCTGAAAATTTAGCAGGACAAATTCAAGCCGATGTCTTAATATCATCAGATCGCTTTTGGTATGAAGATTTAGCTTCACAAAACAAACTTATTTCTTATCAACCCGTTTCTACTGAAAAAATCGACTTGTTATACAAACATCCAGATCATAAATATTCTACCCTCAGTTATCCACTTATGGTGATTGCCTATAATAGTGATGTTATTAACGAAAAAGATGCACCTAAATCATTTAAAGATTTAACAAATGTAAAATGGAAAGATAAATTGTCAAGCGGAAGCCCATTGGCATCAGGAACAACGTTTACGACAGTGGCTTTTTTAATTGAAAAATATGGTTGGGATTATTTTAAAGATTTACGAAAAAATAATATTATTTCTGAAGGTGGAAATTCAGGGGTCATAAGACGACTTCAAAGTAAAGAACGCCCAATTGGAATTGTATTATTAGAAAATGTTTTACGCTTATCAAAAACTGATCAAAGAATTAAATATATTTTACCGTCTGACGGAGCCGTTTTACAAACAAATGTTCTTGCTATAGTTAAAAAGAATTTTGACCAAGCAAACCAACTTGAAATTCGACAGCAAGTAGCTGATTGGTTTTTTTCTAATGAAGGTCAGCTGTCAATTGTTAAATCATTTATGTATCCAACGACAGCGAACTTACAAGTCACAGGAGCTCCAGATTTTAACGAAGTTCTAAAAACAGCCAAACCATGGAATCGTGAATTTATTGATAAAACAATGAAAGATCGGGAAAAAATTAAAGAAGAGTTTTCTAAAATTATTTTTTAATGAAACGATCTATTTATTTACTTTTTAATTTAGCAATTACTGGTTTTATTATTGCTCCGATGGCTTATTTGTTTTTTCTTCCAAAGTGGGAAGATTATCTTTCGGTTTTCAATCATCCTCAAACCTTATCAGCGATTACAAATACATTTATTGTATCTATTTCGGTCAGCATAATAAGCACTCTTTTTGGTCTTTTATTAGCTTGGCTTATTACAAGAACTGATTTACCGGCTCGAAACATGTTAAGAACATTTTTTAGCCTACCTTATACTGTGCCTGCATTTATCGGGGCTATTGGTTGGATTATTTTAGCTAATCCCAATAGTGGTTTATTGAATGAAATTCTTTCAACACAATTCAATATTTATACAATGAAGGGTTTAATTTTTGTTGAAAGTACTTTCTTATTCACTTTCTCATATTTAACAACTCTAGCAGCTCTTGACCGTATGGATTCATCATTAGAAGAGGCCGCGTTACTTTCTGGTGCCAGTTCATTGAGACTTTTTTTTGATATTCATTTACCACTATTAAAGCCGTCGCTGATTAGTGGTTTTATTTTATCTTTTTTAGCAACTGCAGCAAGTTTCGGAGTACCTGCCCTGATTGGAGGTCCTGCTCGATTAAATTTCATCACAACTCAAATATATACATTTCAAAGAATGGGAACTCAAAATTCATTACAACTAAGTATTGCAACGTCTGTTTTATTGGCTTTAATTACTTTTGCTTTACTTTATTTAATTCAAAAAAAAATGACATTACAAAAAAACTTTATTGTTAGCGGAAAATCTTCGCGCATTACTTTTTTAAAATTGAAATATTTTAAATGGCCTATTTTTTTAATGTTAATAATAATTTTCATTATCATATTTATACTGCCAATTTCCGCATTACTACTTTCGTCGCTGAGTTCTACGCAGGGGCAATGGGATCTTCAAAACATAACTTTTAATAACTACAAAAGAGTCCTTTTTGAAACTGAAGAAACAGTTCGAGCCATTTCTCAATCGATTATTTTGGCCTTAGCAGCTGCTTCAATCTGTACAGTTGTCGCTTTTACATATTGTTATTTTACTTTCAGAACTCAATTCAAAGCTGTCAAATTTTTTGAATCTATTCTTATATTGCCATTTTCTACACCAGGATCTATTTTAGCTTTGGCCATTATTGTTTCATTTTCACAGGGTTACTTTGGCATTGGGCCTTCGCTGTACAATACATTAGGACTTATTGTATTTGCCTATGTGCTTAAATATTTAAGTCTCAGCGTTAAAACAATCAGTGATGGCTATCAGCAAATTCACCCCACACTTGAAGAAGCAGCAATTACTTCCGGGGCAAGTTGGTTTAAAATACTTAAAACGATCTATTTTCCATTATTAAAAACGGCTGCAATCGCTTCAGTTTTTTTAGTTTTTATGCCTAGCTTAAGTGAATTAACTATGACTTTATTTTTAACAGGACCAGGACTTGAAACTATTGGAACAATGATTTTTCAATTTCAAGAATATTCTGATATGGGTGGCGGTGGCGCAGCTGTCTTATCGATATTAGTGATCACTTTTGTGCTTATCACTAATTTTTTCTTAAAATTTATATCTAAAGGACGGTACGGCCTATGAGTGAAGTGACTTTTATAAATGTCAGTAAAGAATTTACAACTCATCAGAAAACACAAAAAAAAAGTGCAACCCACTGGGCTGTTAAAAATTTTAATTTAATTGTTAAAAATCAAGAATTCACAAGTTTTTTAGGTCCTTCAGGATGCGGAAAAACAACAACTCTACGAATGATATCAGGCCTTGAGGAAAATACCGAAGGTCAAATTTTATTTGATCAAGAAATTGTTTCAGATCCAAAAAATAAAAAATATTTACCCCCAGAAAAACGAAATGTGGGTATGGTTTTTCAGTCCTATGCAGTATGGCCGCATATGAATGTTTTCGAAAACATAGCCTATCCTTTAAAAATTAAAAAATTAAATAAAGATCATATTCAAAAAAGTGTCTTTGAAACTCTTGAAATTCTAGAAATGAAGGGACTTGAATTACGTATGCCCCATGAGCTATCAGGAGGTCAACAACAGCGAGTAGCTTTAGCTCGGGGCTTAGTGATGAAGCCTCGAATACTTCTTTTAGATGAACCAATGTCAAATTTAGATGCCAAGCTTCGAGAAAAAATGCGTAAAGATATTCGACAAATTCAACAGCACTTAAAAATGACGATGGTCTATGTGACACATGATCAAAAAGAAGCTTTTCAAATGAGTGATCAAATCGTCATTATGAATCAAGGTCAAATTGTTCAATGTGGGTCACCCAACGAAATTAAAAATCAACCATCTAATGAATTTGTTGCTGATTTTATTCGTGAAACGTAAAAATAAATTATCGACTGACGTAATCTAAAATACGAGCTATTCGTCGAGGCAATTCATTTTCGTTATTCATGCCCTGAATAAACTCATAGGTAATTAAATTTCCTTCATTAAGTCCCGCTCGGGACAAAACAGATTGATTTTCCAAGTGAAGAACTCTCCAACCGCGATGCTCACGTTTGACTTGAACTTGATATGCTAATTCTGACCATTGATTTTCTAGTTCAACAACATCTTCTTCACTGAGTGTCACTTTTATCTTTCTTTTTATTTCAAGCTGTTCAGGAACCGAAGAAGTTTTGCTTATCATTTCCATGTTAGCTACAACTTCAGGATTGATTTGTTTATTCACAACAGTTTCAATATTTTTTTTAATTGGCTCTGCAATTAGAGGACTATTGTTTTTTTTACTTATTATGGATTTAGTATTGTTTTCTTGGTTTTTACTTTTATTAACTGCGACTTCATCTTGATTTTGATTAAAGCCTGTGGCTAAAAGAAACCCTAAAACTAAACCGCTGAAAAATATTAAAGATTTATTCATTCATAAAGTTTAACATTATCACTTTTGCGAGCTAGTCCAGTTTTATATTTTTTACAGTATTGAATATTTATTCAACGTCAGTTTTAATGTCAAACTCGTCCTCAATCGCCATAAATTGGCATCTTTATCGCTAACGACATAGTCATTAAAACGCTTCATTGACTAAGGATTTTTATGATCAACTCAAAACTAGAACGAATCAGCTTATTAACTTTACTTTTTTTATCTTTGCTTACGCAATCCTGCAATCAATCCTCGGATGGGCCAGCTGATCTTAGGCCTAACCAAGATACAAAACGGCTTACTGACAAAAGACCACAACAGCTTCCAACGACAGCGCCAACTTTATTTCCAAGTCAAAATTTATCAACTGCTGATAAATCAAAATACACTTGTGTTGAAAGTCTCTGCGGCACTGAATACCCTTTTCGAAATATCTATGAAATATTTCCTTCAGATTTAGCAGAATATGAAAAAACTGTTGTTCAGAAAACAGAACCATCTATTAAAAAATTGACTCAACAAATTATTGATACTGAATCCCAATCCAAAGATTATTTATCAAAAATATTTAATATGGATTCAAATTCTTTTCAATTATCAACTCAACAACTTGGATATATCCAGGCTATGAAATGCATCAACACAGATTTTAGCTCTGCGGTTGAATTAAAAACAAATGATAAAGATGAAAAAGTTTATTCATTTGACCGTTTAAAACTTAAATTACTTAATCCTTTTTGGACGGAAACTGAGCTAGATGCACTAGAAGCTTTTGCAGAAACATGGCTTTACTGGCCGAGAAAAACTGGAGATGTTCGGTTTTATTATCCAATTATCATCAAGCACTTTAGCGTTATTTATGATGATCAAGGAAAAGAGACATTAAACAAACGAACAGAAGTTGAAACAGTTAAATACTTCGCTGATTTTATTGAAAAACTTTATCTTGATCTAGACAAAGTTTATAATACTGATTTCTCGCTATCAAAAAATATTAGATTACTGGATAGCTTAATTGCAACTGGAATTATTCTTGAATCAGATCAAAATGAATTCTTAAAAATGTATATGAACATCTATTCTAAGGTTGATTTTAAAAATAATGAAAAACTCATATCACTTTTTGCAAAAATACCATTAACTAATTCTCAATTCTTGTCTCAATTTAAAAGCAATTATAGCGGCAGTACTGATACTTATTTATCAAATTTAAGCCTCTTAGAAACAAGCTTAAAATCCACTTTAAACACTTGTCGAAGCATGATGTCAAAAGCCTATGCTAATACTCCCACCTCTGATGAAAATGAAAAAGCTTTAGCCGCACTTCTTCAAATTCAAAAAACGGCCAATGAAATGATTGTTCGTCATTCTGAAATAACTACACCTGTTCCGCTTGTTGTAAAATATGTTCTTCCACCAAGTCGTGATGAAGCCTTAAATAATTGGTCTTTAAATTTTCAGTCAACGACACAGGATTTGCAAAAAATTCTAGGTTTAATGAACTCTTTAAAAGTAAACACAACCACTATCAGCCCCCAAGATCTAGTTGCGCTCTATTTAAATTATAAGCCGAAAGCTCAACTTTTTGATCAGGTTCGCGATTTATGTAACCAAACGACTTTGCCATTTATTGATGATGCTGCAAAACCTTCAGAAAAAATATTCAGAGCCTCTTGGGTTACAATTAAAAATTTAAATTATGGATTAGGTATTATGGCCCATGAAATAGGTCATATTGTTTCAAAACAATATTCTGAACTATTCAAATCAGCTAAGTCATGCATAACTAATAATAACGATGGAAAAACACTGTATACAGAAGAAGATTTTGCAGATTTATTTTCTTCAAAAGTACTTATTGAATTTCAAAAGCAAGGTTATATTTCAAAAATAAGTAATATGTCTTGCGGTTTAGGTGTGATCAAGTCAACTCCATCCCAAAATTTTACGACTCAAAATACTGAACCAGAAGATCTACACTCAAGTCAGTTGTTTAGAATTTTAGC
>JAYUJM010000060.1:0-7516 GCA_043765175.1 Pseudobdellovibrionaceae bacterium
TGTTTGATAGTGCATTTCGATTTTACTTTTCGCAAAGTTACGAGCCTTTCGCATTAAAGTTGTATCATTTATTTCGAACTGAGCATTTTCATTTATGGGCTCAATATAAAAAATGGTCTGAAACCAGTAAGAAAAATATTTTTATATTAATATACCCAGAATTAAATGATTTGAAAATGGCTTTTGAAAATTCTGATAATCCTCCTTTGTTTGAATTATGGGATGAAGGCCTTTCAGTCGGGTTGAGTAACATTGATCTTGAAAAAAATCAGGACTTATTTAATCAAGTTTTTCAAACAATAATTACTTCGTTAAAAGAAAATATACAAAAAATTGAAGCTAATAATCATGAGATCTCGGATTTAGTTTAATGAACTTGAAAAGGCAATCAGGACAAATATTGATTGAGTATATTTTACTTTTGCTGATTACAGTATCCGCTGCAGTCATCTTAACTAAAGGGCTCGTTGGAAAACGTGATTCTGTCGAAAACAGCGGAGTCTTAATTAAAAGCTGGCATAAAATTATTACTGCTATTGGAAATGATTTACCAAACTGTCCTGACCAAAAAGATTATTCGTCTGCAAAGTGTCAATAAAGCAAAAGTTATTTTGATTTTATTTTAAAATTAAAAAAATCGACCTTTTCTTTTTCTAATTTCAGCGTTTATTTTTTTCTGCATATCCTCTTGAATTTCATTGGCCAATTCGTGGCAAAGTTCAGAGTCGTTCACTGTTTTAGAATTAAATGGTAGTGTGACAGGCTTTTCAAAAACAATTTTCCACTTAGCTGGTAAGGGTAAAATATTTAAGGGAAGTGGCAATACAAGACCTCGTAAGTATTTACTCAGTTTTAGTTTTCTTAAATTTATATGTGTTTCTTCTGCACCCATAATTAAAGTGGGAACAATTTGTGCTTCAGTAGCTAAGGCCATTCTAACAAAGCCTCGTTTGAATTCCTGCAATTGATATCTTTTTGAACTTGGTTTAAAGTTTCCATGTTCACCTTCGGGAAACAGCACGACCATATTATTCTTTTTTAAAAGTTTGACTCCATTTTCAAAATTAGCTTCGATAAACCCAAGTTTTCCTGCAGGTAATGCCGTTTTTTCTGTTAAAAACCATAGGTGATGAGTTAAAACTCGAGGAATTCGTTTTGTGTTTTGTTGTAAGATATAAGCCAGAAGCATAGCATCGATTCCTGAGAATCCTGAATGATTAGGAATAATTAACACTGGACCATTTTTTGGAATATTTTCTAAACCAACAATTTCTAATCGAAAATATTTTTTTAAAATTTCCATAAAAAATCGAGGAAATACTTTAAGTAGCAGGTCTTCTTTGTTTAAAGAAAATAAATTAAATACTTTTTCGTTGGGTTTTTTAAAAAAATTAATCATAATTAAATTATGAAAAAGTATATCATGTCTATTGATCAAGGAACTACTGGAACGACGGTTATTATCATCGATCAAGTCGGAGGTCTGGTAGCCTCAAGTGATTTTGATTTTAAGCAAATTTATCCTCAACCAGGTTGGGTTGAACATAATCCTGAAGACATTTGGCAAAGTGTTAAATTCAGTGCGCTTGATGCCATAAAAAAAGCAAAGCTTAAACCGAGTGATATCTTGACTTTAGGAATTACAAATCAGCGAGAAACTGTAGTGGCCTGGAGAAAATCGAATTCCAAAGTTTTGCATAATGCCATTGTTTGGCAATGTCGTCGAACGCATGAAATGTGCAGAAAATTAAAACCCAAATGGGAAAAATATATAATACAAAAAACGGGGTTACTTTTAGATCCTTATTTTTCAGGAACTAAAATTAGATGGCTAATGGAAAACAGCCAAGAAGTACAAAAGGCTTATCAAGAAAATGATTTGGCTTTTGGCACCGTGGACACTTTTTTATTATGGAAATTAACTGATGGTCAGTCCTACATGACTGATGTTTCGAATGCTTCTCGAATGTTGATGATGGATTTAAAAACTTTAAAATGGGATAAGACACTTGTTAAATTGTTTAAAATAAATAAAAATTGCTTGCCAGAAATAAAATCAACTGCCGATTTTTTTGGATATGCAAAAAAGTGTCATTTTCTTTCAAATAAAACATCAATTAATGCTTTAGTCGGTGATCAGCAAGCAGCACTATTTGGACAAACATGTTTTGATGCGGGAGATATTAAATGTACTTTCGGAACAGGTAGTTTTATTTTAATGAATACAGGTTCTCGTATTATCCGATCCAAAAACAGATTGTTAACTACAGTTGCTTGGAAAATTAAAAATAATCCAGCTCAATATGCTCTTGAAGGTGGAGCATTTATTTGTGGAGCTGCAGTAACATGGTTATGTGATGGGTTAGGTCTTATTAAATCAAGTTCTGAAATTGAAAGTTTAGCTAATTCAGTTAAGACAACTGAGGGTGTTGAGTTTGTCCCTGCGCTGACTGGATTGAGTGCTCCTTATTGGAATCCTACAGCTACAGGTTTAATAACAGGTTTAACCCGTGGATCTACTAGCGGACATATTGCAAGAGCCACTTTAGAAGCCATGGCTTTACAAAATACTGAAATACTAAAAATAATGAATAAGGATTCAAAGAAAAAAACCAAATTAATTCGAGTTGACGGTAGAGCTTCGGATAATAATTTACTCATGCAATTGCAAAGTGATTACACGCAAACTAAAGTTGCAAGGCCGCAACAAATTGAATCGACTGCTTTCGGAGCTGCCTATTTGGCAGGTTTAAGTTATGGGATTTGGAAAAATTTAAACCAAATTAAATTGCTTTCTAAAATAGATAAACAATTTTATCCAAAGATGTCGAAAAAAGAATTAAGCCTAAGATTTCTAAACTGGAGTAAAGCTGTTAGTAAAGTTCAGACTTAAATATTTAATTACAAAAAGGTAAACTTAAAGTTGATTTTTTAATTTTTTCTAATTTTTCAGAGGGTTTAAGAACTTGCCAATATTGATTTCCATTTTTAGTCACTATGCTTTTATAATTTTTAAGTTGATAACTCAAAATTTTAATTCCACATCTTAAATTTTGATAGGGATCAAAAATTGTTTTACGTGCATCAGTTTCGCGAAGTTGTTTGTCTGTAGACCAATCAAAACCACAATCAATTCTATAACTTTGTTGATCCTTATAGCTTAATTGAAGAAGTCCTTCACTTTTTGATTGCAACCCAGTCATTGGATCGATTCCTTGAGTTGTTTCGATATATTGGGCTGTTGGTTTCCAACTTGATTCTTCAAATGATACAGACGCTAAAAATTGCCCCCAAAAATTCATTTTCTGTTCACGATTTAATATGTTAAATCGAGGACAAAATAAATTGATATCAGTTGGCAAATAAGTTCCATCAATAAATTCATTATTTTCATTTTCTAAAACAGAATAAATCATTTTAGACCATAAGGCGTTTCCACTTTTATCCCAAGACACAGCGCTAAACTGCACTGTGTTCACTTGTAAATCTTTCATTTTAAATTTTATATTAACTTCAATATTATCGCTTTGCATTTTAGCGCAAGCTGAAATAAAAACGCAATAATATAAAAACAATACGCATTTAATCACTTACAAAATCCTAACTGTTGAGTCATTTTAGAAATTTGTGGAACTTTTGTGTAAGCGCCATTTGTTTTTAAAACAGCCCAATACACATTTAAACTCATACCAATTTTTCTATATTTTTTGAGTTGAGTAGCCATAATTTTAATTCCGCATCTTAAATTTTTATAGGGATCTAAAATTGAACGCCTTCGATCTTTTTCAGTTAATAATTTATCGTAAGTGTAACTAAAACCACAGCTCATTCTATAATTTTTTTGATCCTTATAGCTCAGCTGTAATAAGCCTTCACTTTTTGTTGGCTTTCCAGTTACTGGATCTAAAGGCTGAGTTTTTTCAACAAATTGAACTGTAGGATCCCAACTGCTTTCAAAGTATGAAACGGCAGCAAAAAATTGTCCCCAAAAATTAAGTCGTTGTTTATCATTTAAGGATCTATACTTTGGACAAAAAATTTCGACATCGTCAGCCACATTTTGTCCAAGCATTTGTGATTCTTCTTTAGCAATCGTGTTATAGATATGTTGACTCCATCTTTTAACATCAACAGGTGTAACTCCAACTGGTAATTGCTTAGCTGTTTTAAGTTCCCATGCTAATGGTAAAAATTTGTAAGAATCAGTTGTTGTAACTGGTGGTTTCGGAGCTGGAACTGGCTGAGGCGGTGGTGGAAGTGGAATTTTTTTATCTTCAGGAATATCAACGGGCGGTTGAATAGTTTCTGTGGGTTCTGTTGGTAATGGTTCTTGAGTTTGCTCTTCAGGTTCAAAAAAAGTGGGCTCTTTTGGAATTTCAATTTGTGTTTTATTAGTACTTAATGTTTTTGGGTGAAGTAATTCGCTTTGATATTGCGCTTTAGAGCATGAAAACATAACTGAAATAAATAAACTACAGATGCTTATCGTTACTGTTTGCTTTTTTATTTTCTTCATTTGGCCTCCGAATACTTTTTTCCTATAGATATCAAAGCAATGTCTATTCCATTTGATTAATCACTAGAATTGATTTGGAAACTTTTTTATGTAAATTGTTTTAAATTGAGACAATTTTTGTATGTCGATAAGTTTGACAACAAACTAAAACAAGAAAAGCCATTATGATATAAATTATAATGGCTTTTAAGAATGAGTGATAACTCAAAATTACTTAGGTAACATGACAGAATCAATAATTAAAATTTGTCCATTTTTAACTTTGATCACTTTAGAAATCATAGAACCATTTACAAAAAACTTTCCGTTTTTCTTGCGAAATTCAAGGTTTTGTCCTTGTAAAGTTTGAGCCATTTTATTTTTAAATAAAGATTTTACACAAGGCTCACCAGCTAATACGTGGTAAGTCAAAATGTTTGTTAATGCAGGGATATCGTTAAGTAAAGCAGCTACTGTGCCATCTGGTAATTTTGCAAAGGCGTCATCAGTTGGTGCAAATACTGTGAATGGACCTTCTGATTTAAGAGTGTCAACTAGACCAGCAGCTTGAACTGCAGCAACTAGAGTTTTAAAAGAACCTGCGCCAACTGCAGTATCAACGATATCTGTAGTTAGACGGTTCCCAGCATTAGCGTTAAGAGATAAAGCTAAAATAAGACTTGCGATAATTGTTTTCATATTTGTTCCTTTGTTTTTAGGCTTAATTGCCTTGAGTGCAAATTGCCGCATTTTGAAAACTATTAAAAGATATAAAATAGTTATATACATGTAGCTTATTTAGATATACAGTCCCCGGCATGATAGAAAATTTAAAAATCAGCGATTTTATTTTAATACGTGAGCTCCAGTATCATCAATCCTTAAGATCTTTGAGCAGGGCTTTTAAAATTGAACCACAAAATATGTCTAAATTAATTAAACGTATTGAAACAGAACTAGGCCTTAATCTTGTCAGGCGGTCAAGTAAGGGAATTTCATTAACTCCTGAGGCTTTCAATTTAATAGAATCTTTTTCGGATGTTTTTAAGTTATTAAAACAAAACCAAAATCAAAAAATAATCATTGAAAAACAAGAAAAAGTTAAAAATACAACTTACACTTTAGCTGCACGCGGATTTATTAATGCTTGCTTAATACCATCACTCATAAAAAGCGCAGATCAAATTTTGCCCCAACTAAAGTATTTAGTCGTCGATGCCTCTCCAGCAAAAAAAGAGGAATGGGCTAGATTAGGTTTGGTTGATTTTATTATTAGTGTTGAAGAACTTGATCTTGGTAAAAATTGGCAATCAGAACCCGTGGGAACATTTAGTTGGAATTTTTATTGCCGAAAAGGTCTAATTGTCACAAATCCAATTAAACGTGAAGCATTATCACAATATTCTATTCTTGGGCATGCTCATATAAATGATAAAAGAACTATAAAAGAAGATAATTTTATGCTTGAAAAAAACAGTAAAAAAAGTTTTCAGCATGCAGCAGAAACAGCAATTTCAGGAATGCATATCTCAAGTTTGACTGATAATTTTTGTTATATTCCTGATTTGCTGGTTAAGCAATTGCCACCTAAAAATGGGTTGCAAAAAATATTATTAGAAAATGAGCCAGTCAAATCACAGGCTGTTTATTTAAATGCTCATATCGACCGTGTTCAGCAGCGACATTTTAAAGAGTTAGGCAAAATATTGAAAAATATTTTTGAATATGAGTTAAGTTAAAACATTTTACTAAAAATTTTTTCCAGATCGTAAATTGATTTCAAAAAATGAACTTTACATTTTTTAAGTAATCCAGGATCTTCAAATGACTTTTCATTAAATAGTGGTAAATAAAATTCTTTAAAGCCAAGCTTTAAAGCCTCTTTTATTCTAATCTCAGGAAATGAAATGGCTCGAATTTCACCGGTTAGACCGATTTCACCAATAAAGATCGAGTGCGCAGGTAAAGTAAAATTATGGTATGTGGATAAAAGCGCTGCGGCCATTGATAAGTCTGCAGCGGGTTCTTCAATTTTTAATCCACCAACAACATTAATATAAATTTCAGAAAAAGATAATTTAACACTTAGATGGCGTTCAAGAACCGCTGTTAAAAGATGAAGTCTATTGATATCGATTCCAATAGTTGTTCTTCTTGGAAATCCTCCGCTTTGCATCTGTAAGGTTAAAGCTTGAATTTCGCAAAGGAGTGGCCGTGTTCCTTCCATTGCAGCAAATACAGCGGAACCAATTCTTTCTTCATTTCTTTCTTGAAGAAAAATTTCTGAAGGATTTAAAATTTCTTTTAATCCTGCACTCGACATATGAAAAACACCCAACTCATGAGCTGCGCCAAATCGATTTTTGACTGTTCTTAAAAGTCGATGTTGGTTGGTGGCATCGCCTTCGAATGACAATACGCAATCAACCATGTGTTCTAAAACTTTGGGGCCAGCAATATTACCATCTTTTGTCACATGACCAATAAGTAGTACTGCAGTTTTTGTTTTTTTTGCAAAATTCATCAGCTGTCCAGCAGATTCGCGAACCTGCGAAACAGATCCAGGAGCCGAAGTCACATCAGGAATATAAACAGTTTGAATCGAATCGACAATTAAGACATCAGGATTTAGTTTTTCAGAGCGATCCAGAATTTGACTCATGTTGCTTTCTGAAGCGATATGAATATTTCCTGATTGAATGCCAAGGCGTTTAGCGCGTGAGCTTGTTTGGGAAACACTTTCCTCTGCGGAAATGTAAAGGACAGTTTTTCCTTGCGAAGCAAGTCCTCCGGCAAGTTGTAGTAATAAAGTACTTTTTCCTATTCCAGGTGCGCCGCCGAGTAAAACAAAACTTGATTCAGCAAGGCCTCCACCTAAAACACGATCTAATTCAGAAATATTAGTTAAATATCGATTTAACTGATCTTCTTTATGAGTTTGATCAAGCGAATAGGTTTGTAATTTTTCATTTGCAGAAACCCAGCCACGTTTGTCACTTTTTATTGCACCTTTAGGTTGAT
>JAYUJM010000061.1:0-7511 GCA_043765175.1 Pseudobdellovibrionaceae bacterium
TCAACTGTTCCTGCCCCGCCAAACATTTTATGAGTATAATCTATACCAGTATCTATAATGCCAACTTTAATTCCTTTTCCCGTAATTCCATTTTTATGAGCATCTTCAGCACCAATAAATTTAGAAGAGTTTTTATTTACAACATTTGCTGAAGCACTTTTTGCATTTTCAGTGAGTGGAAGTGGTCTTGAAAACAAGCTGGCTTTTTCCCAAGATGCAATTGTTCCTAATCCGTTAAGTTTATCAAACAAAGAAGTGGGTCCCACTATAGCCAATGCATTTAAAACTAATTTATATCGATATACAATTTTTACTTCGCTAGAAATTTTTAACAATTCGGCTTCTACACTTTTTTGTTCAGCTTCTATTTCTGCTTTTAAGTTTTGATCGATCGTTGTAATACCAGCAACTCTGTTGCTTTTTTCTAATAAAGCAGGTTTTTTTAATTTAATTAATCCGAATGACATCGCTGGTAGTGCAATTTCACGAGTACTAATAATTTTTTGCGCATCATCATTTAATTGTTGCTTCTGAGTCTTATCAGACGACCCTGTACAGCTTAAGAATAAAAGCGGTAATGCAAATAACAGAATAGATGATACACTTAAAGTCATTTTTTTCATATTAACCCTCTTTATGTTAAAAAAAACAGTTAGAGGTTTATACCACGGTTAATTGAAAAAAACTAGTTTATATAATATAAGAAACTAATTTAACCTCATTTTTATCCAAATTTTTATCCAATGCAGGATGAAGTAAACCCACAGTTTGAACATTTAAAACAACTAGCTTCTTTAATAGTTTCAAAGCCGCATATACTGCATATAGGTTTTGTCGAAGCCTTTGACAGAACTGAATTTTTTTCAACAACTAAAGCTTTTACTTTATAAAAACCGTGATTCAAATTCAAAGGTTGAACAAACTTACTTTGATCGCGGTAAATAGCCACAGATTTTAATTTTAATTTCCAAGCTTTCATATAAATATTTGAAATATCTTTCACAGTCGCATTACTCTGAATATTTACAGTCTTAGAAATGGCACCACTTAAAAAAGGTTGTACCGCTGCCATCATCAGCAAATGTCCATCAAATGAAATTGAATTTTCACCAGATGCAGTTTGAAAAACTTTCAGATGCTCTTTTTTTAAAACTGGTGCATTAATGACTGAATTATTAATAAGTATAAAATTCATTATTAGCTCAATTTGATCTGATAAATATCCCAACTTTTTCAGTGACGGTTTCACTGAAGAATTGATCATTTTAATTTGACCACCACCACTTAATTTTTTGTACTTAATAAGTGCATAATCAGGCTCTATCCCTGTTGTTCCACAGTCCATAACTAATCCAATAGTTCCAGTTGGAGCAATTAATGTTAATTGTGAATTTCTAAGACCGTACTTTTTAATGAGTAAATCTGCTTCATTCCAAACTCGATAAATATTTTTCTTAAATTCTTCAACTAAACTACTCCATTGAACATTTTTTAACTCATTTTTTTGTTTTTCAAAAGTAGCAGTGACTGATTTTTTATTCTTTTGATAGCAGCCAAAGGCCCCTACTTCTTGAGCTAAATTCGATGATGTTAAATAGCTTTGTCCTGCCATTAAAGAAGTTATAGCTGTTGCAAGCGAACGTGCTTGATCGGAATCATAAGCTAACCCTAATTGCATTAATAAACTTCCTAAATTTGCAAATCCTAATCCTAAAGGGCGAAATTGTTTCGAATTTTTAGTGATCAATTCTGTAGGATACTTAGAATATTCAACAAGGGAATCTTGTGTTCGTATAAGCAAGTCAATATCATGACAAAATTCTTTAAACAAAAAATGGCTTTTATCAAAATCATAGTATTTTATCAGATTTAACGAAGCCAAATTGCAAGCTGAATTATCTAAGAACATATACTCTGAACAAGGATTGCTAGCTAATATTGGACCAGATTTTTTACATGTATTCATGTCGTTAATTGTGTCATGAAACTGAACACCGGGATCCGCGCAAGACCACGCTGCTTGACATAAACCATCCCACAGTTTTTGTGCTTTTATTTTTTTATAAATTTTATTCGTCTTTGAATATCTTAAATTAAAATAACTTTTACTGTTTACAGCTTTCATAAACTGATCGGTCAAACGAACAGAGTTATTTGCATTTTGTCCAGAAATTGTTTTGTAGGCTTCTCCGTCCATCGAGCCATCAATTCCATTGGAAATTAAAATGTGAGCCTTAAATTCTTCATTTTTTTTCCAGTTAATAAATTCCAAAATTTCAGGATGAGTAATATCTAAACATACCATTTTTGCAGCTCTTCGAGTGACTCCTCCAGATTTAATAGAGCCTGCTGATTTATCAAAAATTTCTAAAAATGAAATCAAACCTGAACTGAATCCACCTGATTTTAATTTTTCATATTTGCTTCTTAAATTAGAAAAATTAGTTCCACTTCCAGATCCATACTTAAACAAAAGAGCTTCAGTTTTAAGTAGTTCATAAATTGAATCTAAATTATCATTTATAGATTGAATGAAACACGCTGATGTCTGTGGTTTTTTAAATTCTTTTATTCCATAGGATTCATAAAGACCGCAGTTAAACCAAACCGGCGAATTAAATGCAAATTTTTGCAAAAGCATTCCTTCTTTTATTTTTGCAACTTTATTTAAACAGTCTTTTTTTGAATAAATTTTAGTTTGCAAAAGTGCTGTATTAAGACCAGATCCTATTCGATCAATTAATTTAAATACTGATTTTTCTTTGGCGCGATAGAAGTACTTACTAGCTGCAATATCTACTGCTGTTTGTGACCAAAACTGAGGAGCCTCGATGCTGTTTAGTTCGAATACAGACTTCAGATCTTTATTTTTAATGATTGAGTCAAATTTTTTAATTTTAAGATCTAAATATCTGGTTTTTAAGTCTTTTTTCATAATTTATGATAATCAATAATGCTGTTTAAAATCTATCTCAAAATAGTCCTGATCATTTTAAACTCCACAAAATGCTTTTTTTAGTTTATAGTCTATTTATGGTTCAAATATCTGAAAATGCAGCGATAAAACTTAAAAATCTTAAAATTGAAGAAGGTCAACCAGATTTCGCAGCTTTAAGAGTAGAAGTAAAAAAAGGTGGATGCTCAGGGCTATCTTACAAAATGAACTTTGATAATTCGACTAAAGATGGCGATCAAATGTTTGAATCAAACGGCGAAAAGATTATCGTTGATGGCCAAAGTCTACTATATTTAATCGGTATGACTTTAGACTATTCAGGTGGTCTTAATGGCAAAGGATTTGTCTTTGAAAATCCTAATGCAACTAAAAACTGTGGTTGTGGATCTAGCTTCAACGTCTAAGTACCTAAGTCCTCAATAAGATCATCATAAAAATTGTATAAAATTTACTATCAGCTTATTTATATCAGTAATAAGCTTTACTTATCCCATTCAACCTGTCAGTTTAATCTCTTTTTGAAATACGAATAGAAATAGCTTTAGAAGCTAGAAAAGAGAATCCTGTGGAATCTATTGAACCTGTTAAATCTATTGAGTCTGTAGAAATTGTGGAAATTGAAAATCCAGTAAATGACTTTGAAGAATTTGGTCTTTCTAAAGAAACGACCAAATCAATTGAAAAAATGAAATATACAACAGCGACGCCAATTCAAAAAGCCTGTATCCCTTATTTATTAGAAAATACAAATGACATCATTGCCTTAGCTAAAACAGGAACTGGCAAAACTGCGGCGTTTGGTATTCCATTAATTGAAAAAATTGATGCTGACAAAGGTTTACAAGGATTGATACTTTGCCCGACTCGTGAATTAGCACAACAAGTGGCATTGAATATCAAAAACATCGGTGATCATAAGGGCATTAAAGTCACAACTATTTTAGGTGGCGAATCTTACGACAAACAAATGCGATCACTTAAACAAAATCCACATGTTGTTGTCAGCACTCCAGGACGACTGATTGATTTAATCGAACAAAAATTAATTAAACTTGCTGGTGTTAAATACTTTATCCTTGATGAAGCTGATGAAATGCTTTCATTTGGTTTTCAAGATGCTTTAGAAATGATTTGGAAATCACTTGAAGAAAATAGTGGAAAAAAAGAAGATAAATCTTTTAACACTTGGTTATTTTCAGCAACAATGAGTGATAATATCAAACGACTGACTAAGAAATACTTAGCAACGCCCCATGAAGTTAAACTCAACACAAGCAAAGAAAAAATTAATGTTGACTCATACGCGGGAGTCATTTTTGAAGAAGATAAGGTTGATGCTTTATCTTTATTAATTAAAAATGAAAAAGAATTCTATGGAATTATTTTTGCTACAACGAAAAAGCAAGTTGGCGAATTAGAATTATGTCTTAGAAATTTAGGTCTTGATGTTGACAGCCTTCATGGAGACAAAGTCCAAGCTGAAAGAACACGAACTATTAATCGAATGAAAGCTAAACAAACTAAAATTCTAGTAGCTACTGATGTAGCAGCTCGTGGATTAGATATTCAAGATTTAACACATGTTGTGAATTTTGAAATTCCTTGGGATGTGGAAACTTATACTCACCGAATCGGACGAACAGCGCGCGCAGGCAAAGCTGGAACTGTTTGGACGATGGTAAAACCTAAAGAAAGTCCTGCTCTAAAACGTTTTGAACGCGCTTTAGGATTTGAATTTAAAAGTTTAGTCATACCATTAGTTGAAGATGTCCAAGTTCAACAAAAAGTTCGATGGTTAAAAGAAATTGCTGAAAGACCCTATCGTGAATCTGAATTTGTAAAATTTGAAAAAGCGATAACAAAATTAGAATCGGAAGCTGTTGATTCGTTATCACTGGAAACACGCCAATGGTTAGTTCGTGCATTTCAGTATTTTGGTCAGTCTGAAGAATTAAAAATGAAACAACCTCGTTCTTTAGAATTACGCAAAGGTAATGATGAAGGTTACTCACGTGATCGTAGCGGAGATCGCGGCGGTTATGTTCGTGGTGGACGACCGTCTAGTAGTGGCAGTGGATATACTCCACGTGGAAACAGTGACCGAGCAGAACGCTCTTCGGGTGGCTATGCTCCTCGAGGAAGTAGCTTGAGCTCAGAAAGAACTGGAGCATCTGCTGGAAGTAGCAGTGGCGGCGGCAGATGGAATAAAAATTCTGATGGACCTAGCGCACAAAGATCATTTGGTGGCGGCGGAGTTACAAAAACTGAAGGATACGAGAGATCTGCTGATCGTCCAAGATCTCGAACTAGTGAAACTTCTGGAGTCACAAGATCAAGATCACCATTTAGAAAAAAGTCTTAGTCTTAAATATTTTTAAAAATAAAAAAAGAGCAACTTAAATTAAGTTGCTCTTTTTTTTGTTTAAATACTTTGAATATTAAAAAGACTTCTTCTTGTCAAAAAAGAAGTCTAGATTTTTTATCGAATTAATTCTAATTCAATAGAATTAATATATGTTGATCCAACAACAGACATATAAATTTCTTTACTGTAACCATATTGATTGATATAAACATCAGTACACGGATTTAATAAAATATCATATCCAGGATTAATTTCGTAAGCATAAACTTCACGATCAACAACAAGCTCAGAAACTGTTCGGCTTGAACTGTTTGGAGACGTATTACCACGAATAGAATAAATTCTGTACCCAGCATAGTTCTGCTGCAATCTAAATAATTGATTAATATCAATCAATTGATCACGAACACTTCTGTTAATTTGAACTTGCAATGTTACACGCTGACCATACATTTCATTTCGATACTGAGGGTAAATTCTTTCAACATTCGAATTTGCACAAGAATTTGTAATTGGTCGATATACATTCGAAATGTATCCAGGGTAAATCGACTGAATCCAATTAGAACCAGATCCGTAACCAGGATATGGATCACTAGGGTATTCAGGATAGCTTGGATAAGTTGGATAACTTGGCCCTGGATTATACGGTGGCTGCGGGCGCTCTGGTCTTTCAGGGCGATGAGGTGGTTGATACGGAGGATTATTGTAATCGTCATCTCCGTGACTTGGACCTGGTGTTAAAGGTGGTTGTGGGCGCTCTGGAGGATTTGGTCTCTCTGGGCGTTCTGGTCGACTACTACCACTTCCGCCGCCACAATTTGGATCTGCAGGTTGATTACACGGATTGTATCTAGGAGGTCGTTCACTGCCTCCACCGCCAGTGCTTGGACCTGGTGTTAATTGCGCTTGAGCAATTGAAAATGAAAATATTTGTGCAATTAAAATTGTAAAAAACGATTTTAATTTTCTAGATTGATTCATTGAATCTCCTTTTTAGTTATTTACTTATTGAAAAAATTTATTTATTAAATTTTTATAAAGTTTTTTTTAAAATGAATAGCTCTATTGATGAATTAACCTAATTAAAATTTAATTCGCTCAATCAGTAATCATAAAAAAGGTTAATATGAAAAAAATTAGAAAATCAAATGATCGTGGACACGCAGATCATGGTTGGCTTAAATCAAAACATTCTTTTTCCTTCGCAGATTATTATGATCCTGCTCATATGAATCATGGAATATTAAGAGTCATCAATGAAGACTGGATTGATGGAGGGACAGGCTTTAATACCCACCCCCATCTAAATATGGAAATCATTTCTTATGTCATTGAAGGTGCACTTTATCATAAAGATTCTATGGGGAATTCTACAACTATTCTTCCCTGTGAAGTTCAACGAATGAGTGCAGGCACTGGAATTCGTCATTCTGAACACAATCATGAAATAAATAAGCAAACTCATTTATTACAAATATGGATCATGCCTGAAAAAAATAATATAGTTCCTAGTTACGCACAAAAATCTTTTGAAAAAGAACTTGAATCAAACCAAATGGCTTTAGTTATTTCAAAAGAGGGACGAAATGGATCTATTACAGTCAATCAGGATGTCGATATGTATTTAGTTAAATCAAAAATAGCAGGGAAAAAAATACACGCGACCACAAAAAAGCGTGATTTGTGGATTCAGGTTATTCAGGGGGATGTGCAAGTAGATGATTTGTTTTTATCATCCGGAGATGGAGCTGGTATTTCTGAAGCTGATTCTATTCACATTTCTTGGGTCGCAGGATCTGAACTTATTTTATTTGACATGGTGAAAAATAATTTTTAAAAAATTCTCAGGCAGAAAGTTGTTGTCCTTTAAATAACTGAACCACCCTTGATCGATTGTAGTTATTTGAAACAGCCTGAAAAGCTATATCAGCTTCATTATTCATCAAAGCTAAAATAGGTCGTTGACTGGGAATATCATCTTTTTTAGCAACCACAACTTCTCCACCGCGAGATAAAACCTCTTGAGCAAGATCGTCAAGCAAGCAATCATCTTCATGATCCATATGTTCTGGATGTATTGATAATCCGCCTGTTTTACGATCTAGTTTTCCAAATATATTTGTTTCTTCAGCAATTAATAACTTTTTTACTTTTCCTTGAACTGCGGCTCGTGCAATCTCAAAAATA
>JAYUJM010000062.1:0-7482 GCA_043765175.1 Pseudobdellovibrionaceae bacterium
CTTTTTGTGGAAGCTGAGTTTGATCAAGTATTTGTAAATTTGTATTGGATCTATTTTGTGAATCAAATGCAAATTTTAAGGCTAAAGAATCAAGTTTTAAATTGATATTCATAAAAGTACGTTTCCAATTTTTTTTCGAAGCTCATACAGATATTCAATTTCTTCTTTTGGTAGTGGATGAAGTCCACCAAGGGCGAAAGCTTTAGCTAAAATCTCTGCTGAATTTTCTATGCGTTCCATTCCGCGGTAAGCTTCTTCTAAATCAGAGGCCCAAGTCAATGCTCCATGCCGAGCTAAAATCATTGCTTTGTATTGTGGTAGAAAGTTTTTGATGACAGTTCCCATTTCAATTGTTCCTGGTCGTGCATAGGGAACAATTGGAATTTCTCCACAAGCCAAAATGACTTCTGAAAGACAATCGCTGGGTAATTTTTTTAATTCTGGTCTGGCAATCGACCAAGCTATTGCAGTTGGAGGATGAGCATGAATGACGACTTTGGCTTCAGAACAATTTTTATAAATTTCAAGATGCATCAGCCGCTCACTTGAAGGATGACCTGAAATGATTTCATTATTTATAGTAATAGTCGCAATCTGTTCAGCTTGAATATATCCTTTGCTGACGCCAGAGGGTGAAATAAGGATAATTTCGTCACTTATTTTTAAGCTGATGTTACCATCTGCTGCTGCTAACATATTTTTTTGATGAAGCCGTTGGCCTATTTTAACGATTTCATGCTTTGCGAATTCAATATTTTTCATAAAAATAGTCATACATGGACTTGAATATTCAGGCAAGAACCGATAACTTTTGTCAATGAGAATAATATTAATGGCAGTTCCACAAGAATCAGATGGTCGCATAGAGATTTTAGCACAAAAATATGAATTTAAATTGCACTATACTGGGATTGGAATGCTAGCTGCTGCTCAAAAAACAACTGAAGTCATTATCAATGAAAAACCAAGTCATATTATTAATTTAGGAACAGCTGGAAGTCGTCATTTAGAAATCGGCGAACTTGTTGAATGCGTTTTATTTAAAAACAGAACGGCACAAATTGATTCAAAGTTGGATCAATATATTAAAGCTCAAGCTATAACTGAGTTGAAGCAATTGGACTGTGGCTCTGCTGATTATATTGACTACTCAGAAAATGCAAATGACTTTCAAATTTTAGATATGGAGGCCTATGCAATAGCTTTGGTCTGTCATAAAACGAATATTCGTTTTAATTCTATTAAATACATCACTGACGACTCAAAAGACAATGTCAGTCATAAATGGCGCGAACAGCTTCCGCTAGCAGCAATTAAGCTTTCAGAATATTTAGAAAAATTAATCCAGACTAAGGTCTTAACTTAACTTTTTATCTCGGCCTAATTCGTTGATCTATGTAAAATAAACAGTAATGAAAACGGTCTATAAATGGATTTTATTTTTTTTAGTTGTGCCTGGGTTGGGATTTCTTAGTTTTTATTTTTTAGAAAAAAACAAAATATTTTCTCTAAAAAATATTCAAATTGAAATTATTACTTTGGAACAACAAAAAAGATTTCCTCAACCTTATGTTGAAAAATTACAAAATCAATTCGAGATTTTTAAAGGTCAATCACTTTGGAATTTATCTTTAAATGCTTTTACGGTTGTTTTAAAACAGGAAAAATGGATTGATCAATTTCGAATTTCAAGGAATTGGCCATCGCAAATAAATATTGTAATTTATCCTCATGAAATTTCATATTTACTGGTTAGGCCTAAATTGATTTCCCAGGGCTTGTTTATTCCAGTGACTCGTTCTGCTGAATTATTAAATGCGATAGACTCGACACAGACGCCTTCGTTGTCCTTATTAAAAGGTGAAGATTTTTTTAAAGATATAGAAAAAAGAAAAAAAGCGATTGATTTGTTAGAATCTATTCCTAAAAAAGGAATACTGAGTTCGAAAAATATAGAAGAAGTTTTGTTTGATCGAACCGAAGGGTATTGGTTAAAGATAGTTGATTTAGAAACAAAAATAAAATTCGGCGAAACAGATTTTCAAATTAAATCAGCTCGTATTTCTGAAGTTCTAAATTACTTAGAAAAAAAGGATCTTAAAGCCCGCGTCATAGACGCAAATCTTTCTAAAAAAGTTCTTGTCAGGTTGCATTAGAGTACCTAAGCTTTAGTAATGACATTGGTCTGGAAGACCTAAGTCTAAAAAAGTACGACAACACGATTATAAACGCAAATGAAAGTAGAGAATTTTTTTATATAGGACATAATAAATATGTAACATATAAATAAATGTTTAAGCTCAAGTTTGCGAAACAGCAGTTTTTTAAAACATCAAGGATGACTAGATGAATAAGGTCAGTAGTTCTTCGAAAATAAATTCAACTAAAAATTCTTCTTCTTTTTCAGCTCATACATCAAAGGCAAGTGAGCGACAAATCACATCTTTAGATATTGGATCTACAGCGGTAAAAATTGTCATTGCAAATGTTAATTCAGAACAAAAAATTGAAGTTGTTGGTATTGGTGTAGCTCCAAATTCAGGTTTGAAACAAGGTGTGGTTGTAAATATCGAGTCAACTACAGAATGCATTCGAAAAGCAAAAGAAGAAGCAGAATTGATGTCAGGTTTTAAATCTTCTGCTGTGTGGGTATCAGTCAGTGGTTCGCATGTTAAATCTTTTGATTCAACAGGAATGGTTGCCGTTAAAAATAAAGAAGTGACTCAGGCAGATATCGATCGAGTGATTGAGGCTGCGAAGGCTGTACAAGTTCCAACTGAAAGAATAGTTTTGCATGTTATTGCGCGTGAGTTTAAACTTGATCATCAAGACGGAATCATGGATCCCATTGGAATGTCTGGAGTTCGCTTGGAAGCGAATGTTCATATTGTCACTGCCAGTCAGGCCGCAGTATCAAATTTAACAAAGTGTATTGAAAAAGCAGGATTAGTTGTTGCAGGTTTAGTTTTAGATCAAGTTGCTGTTTCCAAATCTGTTATTAGTAGCGACGAAAAAAATCTTGGAGTATGCGTACTTGATATTGGTGGAGGGGCTTCTAAGTTAGTTTATATGTTAAATGGAAGCGTCGCACACACTGCAGTTATTCCTATTGGTGGACAGCATTTCACTCAAGATGTAGCTGTGGGTCTTCGCACTCCGCAAGTGAATGCAGAAATTTTGAAAAAAAATCATGGTTGTGCCTTAGCAAGCCTAGTTATGGAAGATGAACTTGTTGATGTTGAGGGTGTTGGTGGTCGCAAGCCAAGATCTGTAGCTAAAAAAGAATTAGCAACAATACTGGAAGCTCGTACTGAAGAGTGCTTAAGCATGGTGTCTAATCATATAAGAATGAGTGGAATGCAACCTTTGCTTGGCTCTGGAGTGGTCATTACTGGTGGCGCAAGTCAACTTGATGGTTTAATTGAAATGGGAGAATTTATTTTTGAAATTCCTGTCAGACGTGGCTTACCAATGTCAGTACAAGGTCTTCAAGATATCGTTAAAGGTGCTGAGTTCTCAACATCGATTGGCTTACTTCAATATGGTTATGAAAAAAATCGAGACCAATATGTTCAAGAATCGGAATCTATTGTAACGACAGTTATTTCTGAATCTATGGGAGATTTTTCAAATAAAGTTAAAAAGTTTTTTGCAGATTTATTTTAATACATTTAAGTAAAATTTAATTGTTTATATTATCACGGAGGAAAAATGTTTGAATTAGAGGAAAACGTAAGTATTGGTGCAAATATTAAAGTAGTTGGAGTTGGCGGTGGTGGCAGTAATGCAGTAGCGACTATGATTGAAGATGGAATGACTGGTGTAGATTTTGTAGTAGCGAATACTGATATTCAGGCTTTAAATTCAAGTACAGCAGGCCAAAAAATTCAACTTGGTTCAGATTTGACAAAAGGTTTAGGGGCTGGAGCAAATCCAGATGTTGGTCGCAGAAGTGCCATTGAATCTTATAATCACATCGTTGAACAACTTAAAGGCTCAGATATGGTATTTGTGACTGCCGGGATGGGCGGAGGCACTGGAACTGGTGGGGCTCCAATAGTTGCAAAAGTAGCTCGCGAATTAGGAGCGCTAACTATCGGTGTTGTTACTAAGCCATTTACTTTTGAAGGTAAAAAAAGATCTAAACACGCTGATGCAGGTCTGTCTGAATTAAAAGAAAATGTAGACGCATTAATTGTTATTCCAAATCAGAAATTACTTTCTGTTTCCTCTGAAAAAACTCCCTTATTAGACACATTTAAAAAAGCTGATGAAGTTTTACTTCAAGCTGTTAAAGGAATTTCTAATCTAATTAATATTCGTGGTTTAATTAATTTGGACTTTGCTGATATTCGAACTGTTATGGCTAATAAAGGTTTAGCATTAATGGGAACAGGTTCGGCAACAGGTGAAAATCGTGCGATCGAAGCTGCAACTCAAGCTATTTCATCACCATTATTAGAGAACGTTAAAATTGATGGAGCAACTGGTATTATTATTAATGTAACTGGTGGATCTGATTTATCTTTATATGAAGTGAACGAAGCATCAACATTAATTACTGAAGCAGCAAGTGAAGATGCTGAAGTTATTTTTGGTGCGGTTATTGACCCAACATTAAATGATGAAATCCGTGTAACAGTTATTGCTACGGGATTTGCCAAAGAAGATAAAAAAGATTCATTGCATGCAATACAAAATATGCAAAACTTTTTGAGCCATCCTCCATTAACGTTTGATTTGAGTGGTCATAATAACTCTGTAGAAAATGTGCCAGCAGCGCCGTTATTTAACACTTTGCAAACTGCTCCTTTATCTTTGAATAATCAAGCGGTGACTATGCCGACTATGACTCAAGAACAAATGATGCACATGATGCAACAATTTCAGCAAATGCAAAATAATCAAATGAACTCTAGCACTGCAAGAAATACAGCTGAAGCTGCAGTTAGTAATTACTCAGTGATGCCGCAAACAATTATACAAAATCCAGAACCTACAAATACGTTACCAAATATTGAAACAGTTCAGGAATCTGTTAAACAATTTGTGAATGAACAATCAATGAATTCAAGTATTTTGCAGCTAGGCGAAGATAGTGCAAATGAAAACAACTTTGAAAATAAAGGTGAGCAGAGTGAAAAAGATTTTTCATCAGCGGTATCGCCTCTAGCGACGAACACTGCATTGAGTGCTCGAGAAATGCTTTTGGCAAAAGCAAAGGCATTTCGTGAATCACAGACACAAAATTTAACACAGGAAAATTCTGAAAAATTTATGCAGCCAGAGCAGCTTTCTATGATTGAAGATCAGCGTCAAGTTGAAGAGGCAAAGAAAATGGCTCGAGATATTTTAGAGGTTCCAGCCTTTATTCGTAAGAAGCAAGGATTTGATTTACATCAAGGATAATTTTGAAATCTTGGTTTGTTTCTGATATCCATTTAAAAAACATCGAAGAACGCAACAGTCAAATACTGTTGCGTTTCTTATATGACATCACTCAAGATGCGAAAAATAATCAATTATTTTTATTAGGTGATATTTTTGATTTTTGGGTAGCCGATGGGGATGCTTTTTATCAACATTATAAATTAATAGTAGATGCAATTACTTATTTTAAAGAATCAGGTGGCTTAGTTTACTATTTTGAAGGTAATCATGATTTTCATATTGATACCTTTTGGACTAAAAAATTTCAAATTCCAGTTTATGCAGACACATTTATGTTCAACATAGATCATCTAAAAGTTCGTATTGAGCATGGCGATTTTATAAATCCCGATGATACTAAATACTTAGAATATAGAAGCACTATTCGACAATCCTCAGTAAAAACTTTAGCTCATATTTTGCCAAGCTTTTTTGTGAAATGGTTAGGAGATTTTTTAAGTTCAAAAAGCCGAAAAAAATCTAAGGATTATGCTATCAAAAATCAACTTGAAATAAAAAACATGATTCGTAAGTATGCTCGTCATTGTTTTTCAAACGAAAAATTTGATCTGATCATAACTGGTCATATGCATGTTCAAGATGACCATATATTTAAAGATTTGCAAATGCGATCAATTAACTTAGGAACTTGGTTAAATCAACCAATCGCTTTGAAAATTGAAAACGGAAAAATAGAGTGGAAAGATTTGTCAGTTCAAACTAAAAATTAAATGAATAAGAAACAATTCCTGAAACTCCAGACAAGCTAGTCGCAATATCATCAAAGCTTGAGTTTTCTAGTTCGCGATTTGGAGTAGCATTAGTGACACCGTTCGGTAAACCACCTGAGCTGCTTGTGACGATATTTCGATCTATCGGTAAATACCTGTATGAACCTTCAACGCCTACGCAATGTTCAGGAAAAAAACAAAAATCTGCGCCAATTCCAAGTTGAGTACCGAAAGCTGAGCCTTTAAAGCCTACTCTTGTAAAAGCATTTGTAATACTTCCTTCAATGTTTGCGTACCCTAAGCCACCCTGAAGATAGAAATCAATAATATCGTTACTTAAAGCAATAAATCGAACGATTGGAAAAACAGTATAGCCATTAAGATCGTAATCGTAATTCCCACCTAAGCCTGTGCCATGAGTTGATTGTGTGTAAATAGATGGTCTAAATTGCACTGCAAGTGGGGCCGTAGCCAATCTATATGTAACATAGGCCAGATACTCAGTAGCTGATTTAAATTCATCAGTAGTCGCTGCAGAATTTGCTTTAGAAAGCTTAATCGACTCATTAAGTCCGGCTTGTTCAATTGAACCAAAGCTAATTCCAATACCTAGGGATAATAAACCACCTTTTAATGCCTTTGATCCACCACCTTTTTTTTTGGCAGATTGGGACCAAGCTGTATTTGTTGTAAATAAGAGGATTAAAACAAAAAGAATAGAAAAGTTTTTTTTCATGGAAGCTCCAGTCTTAAATCGCGTTCATAAAAATAGAATATGCTACTTTTATTATTTCATTCTAAGATAAATCAAATGAATAAAATAATAAATAAATTAAAATGTTCGTTAATTGTTGCTGTTCTTAGTCTTTGGTCTTGTCAAACACTTCAGCAAACTGACAATCTTGAAAATACATCTGCCAGACTTCCTTCAAGCAAAGGTGCAAATTATATTGTGACTGTTCATGGTTACCGAGGAAATAAAGAAACTTTTGGATCATTAGATAAATTATTGTTAAATCATCTTAAAGAAATAAGACCAGATAAAGAATTTATTTATATGAATATGATTTATCCTACACTAAAAGGTGAAAATGTTTTTGATTTTTCCTACAAGTACTTAAGTGAATTTCTAAACAAGGAAATTCCAATTCTAGAAGAAAATGATCAAATTACTTTAATAGGTTATTCACAAGGTGGTCTAGTTATTAACTTATGGAAAATTGCTGCACAATTTAATTTTATAAAAAAAGATTATCAAAATAAAATTGTTTTCGGGGATAAAAAATATGCAGAAAAAGACTCGCAGTGGGTGCCATACGCA
>JAYUJM010000063.1:0-35432 GCA_043765175.1 Pseudobdellovibrionaceae bacterium
TTCTAGACTTTAAAAATAAAAATATTGAAAGTAAGCTAGAGGTGCAACTTGAATCAAAAACCGCGGCTTAGCCACTGACAAAATCAATCAAAGTTTACAGCCACAAATAGTGCCAAAATTATAAAAATATCCTTTCAAACTAGTATATCAAGTAATAAACAGTTACTCAGTTTTCTTACCCTTTAACTGAACGGCTTATGGCAGCTCACTGTCTAAATCTGAGACGCACTTTTAATTAGAATAGATAGAACACATTTCCATAATGGTTTCAAAATTGTAAAGTCAATTTTAAATATAAAAAACGGGGTAACGGATCAGGTGCAAGCCCAGCTTATGCAGGTTGCTTCGGCGATGTTTATGTAAAATTACAAAAAACAGCAAAGGCAATAAAAGTAGATTAATTTTTTTTAAATCTTTGCTAAACTTGTTTAAGGCTCGATTAAATTTCGAGCCTTTTTTTTAATTTATATACTTCTAAATCATGCTAAAATATTTTTTAAAATTAGTCTAAATTTTCCTGGCAATCAACACTAACAACATTTTCAGAACATTCATCCTGAGCAACGATCGAATAATAGACTGTTCCTGAAGAAGTCACTTCACGAACCAACTTACGTTTATACCCGTTCCAAGAAGACAACTCAGGCATTAAATTAGATTTAATTTCAGTTTCACCAAATACAGGCGAATAAACTGAAGGTGCATTTTTATCTGAAGATGTTTCAATAATTTGATACTGGCCTGCTAGATCAGTTTCAATGATTTCAATTTTACTTAAATCACTGTAGCTCGTATTTTTACAAGATACCATCAGGCGATCACCTGCAAACGATGTTAAAGACAAAACAAACACGGTCATTGCGAATAACATATTTTTCATATTTTACCTCTTTGTTTAGTGGTTATAATCTATTTTTTAGAAAAAATAAATAGCTAAACTTTTGACATGTAAAATCTAACCATTTTTTATGTTTTTAGACCCGAAATGGAACCTGTCTCTGTTTAAATAAACTTTTTCAATTAGACAAACGTATTGAAATAATATTAGGTATTTAATTTGTTAATATTAATACCGATAAGTTAGTCATGACAGCTGCACTTAAGCTTGACCATAAAATTAACTATGGGCCTTTGACAGCCTTTTTTAAATCTCAAGATATCACTGAGATTATGGTTAACTCATGGAGCCAAATTTTTGTTGAACACAAAGGATTGCTTGTTAAAACTCAGCAGCAATTTGCATCTGAAAAAGAATTTAATTATCTTATTCAATCCATCATCGACGGCTGCACAACCAATGAAAAAAGTTTTCAACTGGCCTACAATGGAGTATTACCTGAAGGTTATCGTTTTAATATAACAATGCCGCCACTGACTCCAAAAGGATGTACTTTAACGATTCGTACTTTTTCGCAAAAAATATTTTCATTTGATGATTTAGTAAGTATGAATTCTATTACCGACAAAGCCGCCATTTTTTTAAAAGAAGCCATTCAAAGTCGTGTGACTATTGTGGTTTCAGGCGGAACAGGAACTGGAAAAACTTCATTATTAAATACTTTTTCACTTTATATACCAGAATCAGAACGTGTTGTATCAATCGAAGATACGGCTGAACTCAGAAGTCCACATCCTAATTGGATTAACATAATTACAACTAAATCACAATTAGCTTCTACAAATGCTCGTGAATGTTTAATGAATTCCTTACGTATGCGACCTGATCGAATCATTATTGGCGAATGTCGCGGAGCCGAAGCCTATGATTTTTTGCAAGCTATCAATACAGGACACGAAGGCTCAATGACTTCAATACATGCAAACACTGCTGTAGATGCGTTATCAAGGCTAGAAAATTTAGTCACCCTTGGACACTCTGAAATTCCATTAAAATATTTGCGAAAACAAATGACAGATGGAATTAGCATTATCGTTCAGCTGCGACGCCAAGAAAACGGCGAAAGAAAAATTTCGGAAATTATCGAACTTACAGGGATGGAGCAAGACACCATCACCCGTGCAGTCATATTTGAATTAAATAAAAAAACAAAAAAACTAGAACCCACAGGTTATGTTCCGTATTGTCTCTCTATGTTTAAAGAAAATCAAACAAATGTAAATTCGAAGTTTTTTAGTGAGTAATTGGATAGATCAATAATTTGACAGTACCTCATTTCGAAACTAGAATTTTTTTATGACAAACACGCAAAATAAATATTCAATCATCGAAAATAAATGGCAAAAGATTTGGGAAGAAAAACAAGCTTACTTAACCCAATCTAATTCTTCAAAACCAAAATATTACGCGCTTGATATGTTTCCTTATCCTTCGGGATCAGGTTTGCACATGGGTCACATTGCTTCTTATACTCCAGGTGATATTGTCTCAAGATATAAACGAGCACGTGGTTTTAATATTTTACACCCTATGGGGTACGATGCTTTTGGATTACCTGCAGAGCAATACGCTATTCAAACTGGAGTTCACCCAGCCATCACAACTGCTAAATCTATTGAAGGATTTCGCGCAACACTTAAAAAATATGGATTTAGTTTTGATTGGACTCGTGAAATTTCTACTTGCGATCCAGAATATTACAAATGGACACAATCTATTTTTTTAAAATTATTTGAACGTGGTCTTGCGTATCAAAAAGAAGTTCCCGTTAACTGGTGCCCGGCTTTAAAAACAGTTTTAGCAAATGACGAAGTCATCGATGGAAAATCTGAACGTGGTGGCCACCCTGTTATTCGTGTTCCGATGAAACAATGGATGTTAAAAATAACGGACTACGCCGAAAGACTGTTAAATGATTTAGATCATTTAGATTGGCCTGAACGCACTAAGGAAGCCCAAAGAAATTGGATCGGGAAATCTGAAGGTGCTATTGTGGATTTTTCTGTGGAACAACAAACTGAAAAATTACAAATTTTCACGACCCGGCCTGATACTTTGTTTGGCACAACTTTTATGGTCATTGCACCTGAGCATCCATTAGTTAAAAAAATAACGACAGATTCTCAGCGAAAACAGATTGAAGATTATATTTTTACAACTTCAAAAAAATCTGAAGTTGATCGTAAAGCTTCAACAGAAAAAACAGGTGTTTTTACAGGTGGATTTGCAGTTAACCCTGCCAATCAAAAACAAATTCCAATTTGGATCGCTGATTATGTCATGATGGACTACGGCACTGGCGCCATCATGGCAGTTCCTGGACATGATGAACGCGATTTTAAATTTGCTCAAAAATTTGAATTACCAATATTACAAGTTGTAGAAAGTGATTCTGAGTTGCCTTTTACAGGTGACGGAAAAATTTGTAATTCAGATTTTTTAAATGGTTTACAAAAATCTGAAGCGATTCAAAAAATGTTTTCTTGGCTTGAGGAAAAAAAATTAGGTCAAAAACAAATTAATTATAAATTGCGTGACTGGCTATTCTCGCGTCAGCGCTACTGGGGTGAACCATTCCCGATAGTTCAAACAATGGATGGCACTTTGAAAGCTGTTCCTTATCATGAGCTTCCCGTCATTTTACCAGAAGTTGCTAATTATGAACCCTCTGAAAGTGGCGAAGCGCCGCTTGCGAATAATCAAGATTGGGTGAATTATAAAACAGAATTACTTAATGGAAAAAGAATAACTGACACTATGCCTGGCGCTGCGGGCTCGTCTTGGTATTTTTTACGCTATACTGACCCAAAAAATTCTGCAGAAGCTTATAGTCATGAAGCCGCAAAATACTGGATGCCTGTTGATCTTTATGTGGGTGGAGCTGAACACACAGTAGGTCATTTATTGTATTCTCGATTTTGGACAAAAGTTCTTTTTGATGCTGGTCTTTGTCCTGTGAGTGAACCTTTTCATAAGCTGGCTCATCAAGGAATGATCCTTGGACCAGATGGTGAAAAAATGTCAAAATCTCGGGGAAATGTTATTCCTGCTGATGACGTGGCAAAAGAATATGGTGTTGATACTTTACGATGTTATGTTTGTTTTTTAGGCCCAATGGATAAAGACAAACCTTGGTCAGCAACAGGCATTGAAGGCGTGAAAAGATTTCTTGATCGACTTATGCGCTTAGTGATCGATGAATCAAATCAAAAATGTATAGCTGACGATCAAAATTTAACTTCAGAACTAGAACGAAGTGTTCATAAAACAATCAAAAAAATTACACAAGACATTGAAAATATGAATTTCAATACTTGCATCAGTCAAATGATGATTTTAGTGAACGATTTTTATAAATATGAATCAAAATCTAAAAAAGGACTAATGCCACTTGTGCAATTATTACAACCTTTTGCTCCACACTTGGCCGAAGAGCTTTGGTCTGCAATGAATGGCACAGGTTTAGTTGTTGATGCTGCTTGGCCTACATTTAAACCTGAGCTTTGCATTGATGAATCGGTCACAATGGGAGTCCAGGTGAATGGGAAAATGCGTGGTACTATTAATATTGCAGTTGATGCAAACGAAGAAACAGCTGTCAATTTAGCACTAGAAATAGAAACTGTTAAAGGAGCACTGAGTTCTTTTTCACCCAAAAAAGTAATTTATAAAGCCGGCAAAATATTAAATTTAATAGGTTAAAATAATTTGTTGCTCTGGGATTAGTTTGTCTGTAATAAAATGCGCTGACTGACTATTTCTGGGGGGCTTTTTATGAGTGGATATTTTGATCAAAATACAGATACAATTTCGGATAAAAAAAACGAAACAACACAAACTTACGCTCATTTAAAATCAAGTTCTTGGAATTCTGAAAAAAGTGCTTCTCTGTACGGAATCAATAATTGGGGGAATGGTTATTTTCGCGTAAACCAAAATGGTAATGTCAGCATTACGCCAACCGGCGAAAAAGGTCCACAAGTCGATCTTCATGAATTACTTTTAGAATTACAAGATCGTGGAATTCGCGTTCCTATCATGGTTCGTTTTCCTGACATCATAAAACAACGTGTTCAACTTTTATATTCTTGTTTTCAAAAAGCTTTCACAGATCATAACTACAATGGAAACTATTGCGGTGTTTATCCAATTAAAGTCAATCAACAGCGCCACCTTGTTCAAGAACTTGTTCGTTTTGGAAAAGATTGTAACCTTGGCTTAGAATGCGGATCTAAACCTGAATTACTTGTTGTTCTTTCACTAATGAACACTCAAAACGCTGTGATAATTTGTAATGGCTTTAAAGATGCTGAATATATTGAGACTGCTTTATTAGCGCAAAAACTTGGACGTGAAATTATTATTGTTGTTGACCGCAAAGATGAATTAAAAATAATTACAGATGTTGCTAAAAAAATTAATATCAGACCAAAAATTGGTTTTCGTGCTAAATTAAATACTCAGGGTGCAGGAAAATGGGTCGATTCAGCTGGTGCCCGATCTAAGTTTGGATTAACAGCCGTTGAAATAGTTGAAGGCATTGAAACTTTAAAATCTAAAGACATGCTTGATTGTTTAGAATTACTTCATTACCACATCGGATCACAAGTTCCTTCAATTCAAAGCATTAAATCTTCATTGAAAGAAGCAGCTCGTTTTTATACTGAACTTTACAGTATGGGTGCAAAGCCAAAATACATTGATGTTGGCGGAGGCCTTGGCGTTGATTACGACGGATCAGGATCATCAGATTCATCTGTGAATTATTCTGAACAAGAATATGCTAACGATGTCGTTTCAACATTACAAATTTTATGCGATGAAAAAAATATACCTCATCCAAATATTATTACTGAATCAGGGCGATCGTTAGTGGCTCATCATTCAGTTTTAATTTTTAATGTTATGGGTGTAAATAATTTGTACCAGCAAAAACCACCGACGATTGCAATAAAAAAAGATCCGTCAATCATGCAGGAAATGCAGTACACTTTTGAAAAATTAAATCCTGAAAATATGAATGAATGTTTCAACGACTTAATGCAGTCAAAATCTGAAACTTTAAATTTATTCACTTACGGAGTTTTGTCACTTCAGCAACGCGCTTGGTGCGAGAACATGCATTTTGCTATCGCTACAAAAATGTTAGAATTAGCTCGTATAACGCCAGATTGCGAAGATATCGTCCGCCAATTAAGAACTGAACTTTGTGATACTTATTTTTGTAATTTTTCAGTTTTTCAATCTGTTCCAGACTCGTGGGCTGTTGGTCAATTATTTCCAATTATGCCGAT
Organism: Pseudobdellovibrionaceae bacterium; assembly: GCA_043765175.1. Taxonomy (GTDB): domain Bacteria; phylum Bdellovibrionota; class Bdellovibrionia; order Bdellovibrionales; family Bdellovibrionaceae; genus Pseudobdellovibrio. Next base: position 6,193 of record JAYUJM010000063.1, read on the forward strand.
TCATAAATTAAATGAAGAGCCTTACCATGAAGCTACTATTGCAGATTTAACATGTGATTCTGATGGAAAAATTGAAAAATTTATCGATACAGAAACTGGAGACGTTAGAAAAACCCTTCGCGTTCACCCTTTTAAAGAAGGTGACAGCTACTACATGGGAATTTTTCTAACAGGCGCTTATCAAGAAATTCTTGGTGATTTACACAATTTATTTGGTGACACAGATGCCGTACATATTTCGCTTCATGACTCAGGCTACACAGTTGATCACTATGTTCCAGGAGACACTGTCACTGAAGTATTAAGTTACGTTCAGTATGGTCGTGCTGAAATGGTTGATCGCGTTCGTCAGTACACTGAAGAAAGTATCATCAAAGGCAACATCACAAAGCTTGAAGCTAAATCGTTAATCAAGCACTATGAAGAAGGCTTATCCGGATATACTTATCTTGAGGAAATGGAATAGTTTTTTAGAACTTTAGGCAGCTTTGAATTTAATTGTTTGCAACGGAATTTGAGCTGCAACTAAATAAGAATAATTTTTTTCTATATAATGATTCAATTTTTCTGCACAGAATAGCCGAACTGCAATTTCATTAGGTAAAGACAATCTACTTACTTTAGCACGCTCCCACTTCAACACCGTGGCAGAAGATAGTTTAAATTCTCTTGCAAATTTTTCTAATGATAATCCCAAAGATAATCTGAGTATAGAAACTTCTTTTCCTCTGATCGGCACCATATTATATAAAATTTGTTCGGCTGCTAATTTACTTTTCTCGAAAGCTGTTAGATCAATAACTTCGCCATATTCTGAATCTTTGTATGTTGGTGCGTTTTCTAGAGTTAAGTACTCTAGTCCACAAAAATTCTCAATTTTTGTGTAGTATATTTTCTTTTTCATAAAACTCCTAAATGACAGTAATTAACAAAACATCATACTTATAGGTACAAATAATTCTTAATTTTTCACCGTCTATATCAAAACCATTAATAATAAATTTTCTGTCAATACTCTTAATTTGACCGCTCAGTGCACATTCTACGATATCTGCTTCTGAAATATTTCTTTCACTCATTCTAAGGTGAGCATGCCTTGTGGTTCTATAATTTCCCGCGACTATCTCATCTAATATAAAGCTTAAGTCTTCCATATAATCCTATACCATTTCATTTACTTTTTCAATGAATTAATTAATGCATTGAAAAACATGAAATAACATCGATTTCCAAATTGTAGACCGCAGGCTAATTTAAACTATTGCTAATTGGTTCTTGATTAAATCAGAATTCGAATTCAGCCATAACTGGCGCATGATCAGATCCATGTTGATCCATTAAAATTTCACAGGACTTTAAATTATTTATAAGTCCTTGTGAAATACAAATATAATCGATTCTCCAACCATTGTTTTTTAATCGCGCTTGATCTTTATAAGACCACCAAGAAAATTGATTTTTCTTTTCTGGATGGAAATGGCGAAACGTATCTATAAAGCCAAGATTTAAAAAATTTTTAAACCAGTGACGTTCTTCTGGTAAAAATCCTGATTCATTTGAAAGCCCCTCAGGGGAATAAACATCTTGCTCACTGAAAGCAACATTGTAATCTCCGACAACTATGATTTCGCGGCCACGCTTTAATTCAAACGCTAAATGTTCATTTAATAATTTTAGAAATTTTTGTTTATATAAATGTCGTTCTTGCCCTGAAGCTCCATTAGGAAAATATATATTATATAAATCAAAGTGCTGGTGACGAGTCCAAATAATACGACCTTCATTGTCATACTCAGGCTGGTCAATACCATTGTAAAAATCAAGTATTTGATCTTTTGAAAAAGTGGCAACTCCAGAATATCCTTTGCGGTACCCTGATGACCATTTTGCATCTGGATATTTTAAATTTTTAACTTCACTTTCAACTTGTTCAATATGCGCTTTGGTTTCTTGTAAGCACAAAATATCAGGCTTTACAGTTTGAATAAACGAAGGCAAGTTTTTTTCATAGCAAGCTCTAATTCCATTTACATTCCACGTGCAAATTGACAGCTTTAATTTTTCATTTTGCATATTTTGTTGCCCTTTCACTAAAACATCGAAAGAATAGTTCTGCCATGACCGTAAAAGCAAGATTTATTCAACAATTAAAATCAAACTATCCCCTCATAGAACAGAATTATGTGCTGAATGATTTAATTTCTGATCAATTGCTTTCTGAAAAAATAGTTGAGTTGCCAATATCTTATAAAAATCAAATTCGAGATGAAATTACAGGCTATCAAAAACTAAAAAAATGGAGCAATACTCATTTAGAAGAACAATACAAAAACTTAGGATTGGAAGTTCCAAATAATGAAGCAGTTTGTTCAAGTTATGATTTTCATATAACCACTGAGAATCAATTAAAACTTATTGAAATTAATACTAACGCTTCATTTTTAGCTTTAGGAATAGAGCTTTATAAAACTCAAAATGTAAATTGTGATTTTAATGAAGTTGAATTACTTAAAATGTTTCAAATAGAAAACGGAAATGAAAAATTACATCAAATTACAATAGTTGATGAAAAACCAGAACAACAACGTTTATTTATTGAATTTCTACTTTATAAAAATATTTTTGAAAACAACAAAATTCAATGTGAAATAAAAGATGTCTCGGAAGTACAAAATAATTATACAGGTTTAATTTATAATCGATCTACTGATTTCTTTTTAAACGAATCTAAATCTGCCGTTTTAAAAGAATTATTTAATTCTAAAAAAATTATTTTATCACCTAATCCCTATGAATATATGTTGCTAGCTGACAAACAGCGACTTATTGATTGGAATAATCAATCCGATGTAGAAAAACCTTCAAGCTTATTGCGAACCTATGATCTTGGGCTTTCAGATAAAGATGAAATTTGGAGTCTTAGAAAGAATTTATTTTTCAAACCTAAAAATTCTTTTGGCAGCAAACAAGCTTATAAAGGTGCTAATATTAGTCGAAAAACTTTCGATGAATTTTTCGGTCCAACAATGATTGCGCAGGCATATGCTCAGCCTGCAGAAATAGATGTCTTTGGCGCTATGATGAAATTTGATTTACGTTGTTTTGCCTATCAAGGAAAACTTCAATTGGTTATTGCTCGTCTTTATCAAGGTCAAACTACAAATCTGCGCACTGAAGGCGGCGGTTTTGCTGTAGTTGATTTTCGCTAAAAAACGTCTCAATGTAAGATATTTTGACAGTTTGCTTTACTCAAATCGATTATAAAAATTTATAGTTCATTATTTTAGGCCTTTTTATAGCTATGACTTTTAGTATAACAGGAGTCTTCTATGAAATTCACGTTTACTGTACTTGTTGTTATAGTGTCATCAATTTTTGTTCAAGCTGGTTCAGCAGAAGCAGAAAAAGCAAATCAGTTTTATGCTAATGAATTTGTTTCAATGATTAATGAAAATATTCTAGCTGAAGAATCCTATCCACTAAATACTGTCGAAGTCGATGATCGCTGCGCCAAATGGGTCAATCAATCAAATACGTTAGGTAATTTAGGCGTTTTTATAAATAATCATATTATAATTAATCAACAAAATTTTAAACATTTACTAGATTCTAAAAAATCTATTTCAAATATTTGTCCAAAATATTCAAGCTTACAAACAAATCAAAAATCTTTTTTGTGGACTATGATTTTAGCTGCTATGGCTCATTATGAAAGTAATTGTAATATTATGGCCTACACTAAAGGGCCAAGTGGACGCACATCTGGATTTTATCAATTGCATCGTGGTCATGAATCAACATATGACGGAAAACTAAAAGTATGTAAAAATTTTGATGGTACTAAACCAGAAGAATCTTCAATCTGTGCTTTAACAATGTTAGATTTACAGCTTAAAAATAGAGTCAGTTTGTTTACTAGTAAATCTTACTGGGATGTTCTTCGGCCAAGTGGAGAAGCTTCTCGAACTTCGAAAGCGCCTCAATCAATCAAAAAAGCAATTGTCAATTCAAGTTTATGTAAATAAAAAACCGCAGTCACTGGTTTTTCCAGCGCTGCGGTACAAGGTTTTGATAAAACAGTTTTTAAAACAATTAGGCTGCTAGCAACTTCAGGGCTAATTGTTGTTGAGTATTGGCCTGAGCTAAGACAGAAGTGGCAGCTTGTTGCAAAATATTATTTTTTGCTAATGCTGTCGATTCTGCGGCCATATCAGTATCCCGAATCCGTGAATTTGCAGCTGAGAAATTTTCTTCAGCAACCATCAAGTATTCTGATGTTGATTGTAAGCGACTTTGTAAAGCTCCGTAGTTAGCTCGAGCTCCATTGATACTGTTAATAGCGTCATCAATGAAATTCAAACTATCTTTAGCACTTTCCTTATCGATAATTGATAATTCAGTTAATCCTAAACCTTCAAGGGTTGCGACGCCCACTGCGGTATCAAAGGATATTCGATCTTCAAACTCGCTGTTTTGAGTTCCCACTTGGAAATCAAAAATTCCGCCAGTTCCATTCAGTAAACCTACGCCATTAAATTTAGTGGCATTAGCTACTCGATCGATTTCTTGTTTAAGCTGTTGATACTCGATATCGGTATAAACGCGCTCTTTTTCGCCTATGGTATCAGAGGCTGATTGAATTGCTAATTCTCGTAAACGAACGAGCATATTAGAGACTTCACTCATACCACCTTCGGCCACTTGTACTAATGATATACCGTCATTAGCATTTCGATTCGCTTGGCGAAAGCCACGAATCTGGGCTTTTAAATTTTCGCTAATAGCTAAACCAGCGGCATCATCAGATGCTTTGTTAATCCTTGAACCCGAGGCTAATCGTGCCATCGAGGTCTGAACGCCATTACCAGTCGAGTATAAATTCCTCTGTGCTGATAGTGCGGGTACGTTTGTTGCTATACGTAAACCCATTTTATCCTCCTTGTTTGTTGATCATCCGTGACCATAACCTTTCCTTGGTTGTAGAAAGAATCATTCTTTCTATTTATTTAAAAAACTTTAAAATCCAAAAACTAAAAACTTTAAACCTAACTTTTATTTAATAGCGATAAAGCAAGCTGGTTTTGCTGATTAGCTTGCGCTAATATGGCTGTTCCAGATTGCATCAACACATTTTGTTTCGTAAATTCTGAACTTTCTGCTGCGACATCTGTATCTCTGATACGAGAATTCGCAGTCGAAATATTCTGAACATTTTCAAAAATATTTTCTACTGAAGAATTCAGTCGTGACTGCATGGCTCCTAAATTGGCTCGCATAGCATTCAATTGATTAATCGCTTGATCTACAGTTCCTAAAGATTCTTGAGCATCTAACTTTGTTAGTACCGTATTAAAATTAATTCCTAATCCTACACAACTGGCATTTGCTTCACCAGGATCATAAGAAATTCGGTCTGTTAATTCTGAATTCTTTGTATTCACTTGAAAATCAATTTTATCACCAAGACCAGCAATTAATTTTGTTCCATTAAACTGAGTTGAGTTTGCAACTCTGTTGATTTCTTCTAATAATTGTTGATATTCAATATCAACCATTTTTCGTTCAGGATCACCGATGGTATCAGAGGCTCCTTGAATACCGAGTTCTCTTAAACGAATTAGCATATTACTGACTTCGTTTAAACCACCTTCAGAAATTTGAATCATTGAAACAGCATCTTGAGCATTCCGATTCGCTTGATTTAATCCACGAATTTGTGCTTTCATATTTTCAGATATAGCCAAACCAACTGCATCATCTGATGCCTTGTTAATTCTTGATCCTGAAGATAATTTATTCATTGCTGTTTCCATACTTCTTTTTGTCATCCCTAATGCATGTTGCGTTTTTAGCGCAGTTATATTTGTACCGACTCGCATTCCCATTTTTATCTCCTTCTGAGATTCGCAAGCTATTTCACGCCTGCTTCAAGTTTTAGATTTCAATTCTAGAAATCTGGAACGTACCACTCTTGTACACTTTTTCGGTTCATCTTGAGAAAACTTGAGACACTCGTTTCAAAATTAATCATTTTTGGCCCTTGATCCAGGTTTTTTCAGGACTTTAGAATTGAAAATACAGACTTTAATATTGAAACTTTTAAACCAATTTTACTTAATCTGATGAGTTCGTAGACACTTTGTAGAAAAGATTTACAAAATCTAAATGATGTTTTGTATCAAATCGAAATTTTCATTTCTTATTTTATATTAATCATTGTTGCCTGAGACACTTTACAGTAATTTATCAAAATGGAAATACGCGATCCCATACATGGTTCTATTTTTTTAACTGAATGCGAAGAAGCCATTATCGAATCAGTTGAGTTTCAAAGATTACGTGAAATCAAACAACTCGGTTTTTCTGAATTTAGTTTTCCCGGAGCTACACACAATCGATTTTTACATTCCATTGGCGTAAGTCATGTCAGCGGAAAAGTTTTTGACCATATTTTTCGAGCTTACCCATTTCAAAAATCACAAAATAAATTAAAATTTAGAACTCTTGTTAAACTAGCAGCACTTCTACATGATATTGGTCACGGCCCTTTAAGCCACACAACTGAGGAAGTCATGCCACAGTTAAGTGAATTAGATATTGCTGTTTATACAAATCAAACAAATCGTAAATCAAATCATGAAGATTACACTATTAAATTTGTGACCCAATCAAACATTGCAAAAATTATTTCTGAATATTGTCACGATATCGATCCTTACCATGTAGCCTGTTTAATTGATAAAAATTTACCAAGCGATCCCGAAGTATTCCAAGACGGAAAAATTGATTACCGCATGCTACTTTCACAAATTGTCAGTTCTGAATTAGATGCTGATCGCATGGATTATTTAGAACGAGATTCTTTTTATTGTGGAATTAGTTATGGAAACATTGATCGTGATTGGTTGATTCAAAATTTAACAATACATATTAAAGACTATAAAGCCTACTTAGCCTTGAATCGAAGGGCCTTGTATTCATTCGATGATTTTTTAATTTCTAGACACCATATGCATTTAATGGTTTATTTTCATCACAAGAGCGTCATCTATGATGAAATGCTTTTAAGATATTTAACTTCTAAAGACTGTCAATTTTTTCTGCCACCAGATTTAGAACATTATATTTCATACACTGACTACAAACTTTACGAACATCTAGATACCACTGAAAATATTTGGGCTAAAAGAATCTCAGAGCGAACTCCTTATAAAGTGGCCACTGAATTACACAACCAAAGCCCAGAGCGTGTTGATAATATCAAATCAATTTTAACAGATGCAAAAATTGACTATATATATACAAGCTCAAGTATCAGACTTTCAAAGTATCATGCAACTTCAGCAACATCAGATGATTCAATCTATGTCGTGGATCAATACGACAAGTGGGATAAGCCCACACAGATTAATTCAGCCACACAGATTTTTCAAAAATATGAAGGCGCACGAATTATTGATCGTGTTTATGTTTCACCTGAAGACGTTTTGCGTGCCAAAAAGATTCTAACTGAAAAGAAGTATTAGGCATTTATATAACCAAAAATCTTTTCTAAAAAAGTTTCCCAATGCAAGCATATGACTTTATCAAACTGAGACATGACCAAATCATTGGACACGTAGTAAGTCTCATCGGCTGAAATATCATGGCTTGTTTTTTTCAATTTATTGACCTCAACGATATCAATTTTTTCAGTTGATTTAATTTCAATAGCTATTGTTTTACGTCCTTTTGTAAGAATTAAATCAATTTCACCACCTGCAGTTGTTTGATAGTGATGAAGCTCGAAGTCACATCTATAATATGTGTTTAATCTAAAGACTTCACAAATTATAAAATGTTCAAAAGCATTGCCGTATGAAGACGTTTTTTCGATATAAATAGAATCTAATTCATTAGTAAGTGCTTTTTTTACTCCTAGATCAAAAATGTAAAATTTTGGCTGTTGTTTAACTGATTTTCTGGCTGATCTGTGAAAGGCTGGTAAAAAAAATCCGATAAGTGTGTCTTCAAGAATTTGAAAATAATTTTCTACTGTTTTCCGATCCGCATTAATGTCTTTAGAAATTTTAGAATAGTTTAAACAATGGCCATTTTCGTGACCTGCTATTTTGAGAAAATTTCTAAATGCATTTCCGTTTCGGACTAATAATTCTTCTAGAATTTCTTCTTTAAGATAGGTTTGCGTGTATGATCTTAAAAATTCTTTTTTTTCTTCATCACTGAGGCTAAAAATTTTTGGCAACGAACCCCAATTCAAAATATGATTAAGTGTCGTTAAATATTTAACTTCTTTGTAAACGAGTGGATGAAGTTTATAATTAAAAGCTCGTCCAGCAAGTAAATTTCCAGATCCACGTTTTAATTTACGAGCAGAAGATCCAGTCAAAATAAATTTTAGCTTATGGTCCTCTATCAGTAAATGAACTAAATCAAGTAAAGCTGGAATTTTTTGAATTTCATCAATAACTATCCAATCTGGTTTCGGGGATAAAATAATGAGATCATTTTTTAAATAAGTAGGATTTGATGCATAACGATCAAAATATGTATAATCGAGTAAATTAATTTGATAAAAAGATTGGTTTTTAAAATCTATTTTGAACTGATTCTTAAGATATGTGGACTTCCCTGTGCCGCGAGGTCCAAAAATATAAAAACTCTGTGATATTAATGGTTTAAATATTCGATGTATCATACTCATTATTTTAGTCTAAAATAAGGAGTATGGTCAATAACATTAATTTAATGCAAATATATGAATAGTTTCATATATTTAAGACTCTATCAATTATTTTATGCTTATCAATCTTAACAATACTATTTCAGAACTGTGCTCCTGATCAATTTTATAAAGATAATCCATATAAAAAACCAGACAACCCGACAAAACTTTCTGAAAATATTTCACATTTAAAATATGAAATGAGTGCTCCAGGTTTTGTACTAAGTGATGTCGCGTTTAATAAAGCAATCAGGCTTTCTCAAATACAAATACTTGGAATCAACGGCACCGCCTTCTGAAGTATCAGCTTTATAGTTTGCTCTCAAAGCTGCATTTTTGATATCATTTTGACATGACTTCAAAAAAGAAAAATAGATCACGAGTTCAAAAAATGAAATCGGGAAACAATCAAAGAACAATTTCGATTCATAATATTAACAGTCGATTTGTCAATGATCTCTATGCTGAGCGTGGCCGTCATTTCAGGATTATTTTATAGTCGCTTTACTCGACCTTCAGCTAAAATAATATTTAGTGATCAAGTACTGCATACAAATCACCTAGAAAAACGCTGTTTAGTTTTTCGTTTGGCAAATACTCGCGTAAATAAAATAATTAATGCTAAAATTCATATGACTACACTTATGTCCACTGTAACACCTGAAGGCACATCGATGAGAATATTAAATGATTTAAAGCTGACACGAGATTTTAATTCAATATTTTTCTTAAATTGGGTTGTTTCACACGAAATTAATGACCAAAGTCCACTTTACAATATGAAAATAGAAGATTTTGAAAAAGCAAATTTAGAATTTTTAATTTCGTTTTCAGGCACAGATCAGACATTTTCACAACCTATTCATGCAGACGTGACATACAACACAAATGACATTATTTTTGATCGTCAATTTAAAGATATGGTGATTAGAAACGGTAATGACATTCTAATTGAGCTAGATCAAATATCTCAATTAAAAAATTAATACCCGTATTTTTCAACAATTGTTTTAATTTGTTCATAAGCCTTAGGAAATGATAAATTTAATATTTTTTTTCTTAGGCTGAAATCATTAGATTTAAATTCTGAAATTTCAACATCAACAATATCATCTGCAAAATTATTTTTTGACTGACTAAAATTAAAAAAAACTATTTTTGTTGCACCCTTCGATTTTAAATATTGAGACAACCCCTGATAGTTTAAATCCGAAATGCTATCATTAAAAGATTTTATATATTCACTATTTGGCACACAGTAAGAAATAAATTCACTGATTTGACCAGCACTCAAAATATAAGTTTTTTGATTCTTTAAATTTTTCGAACTGCATGCGAATGGTATTTTCAATTGACTTGTATTTTTCTTTTCAAAAATAACTTGCAGAAAATTTTGCCAATCAGATAAACTTTTAAATTTTGAAAGCTGCCACTCTATTTCATTCGGGGATAAATTTTCTGAATATATAGCTGCTATGACTGCACCCCACTCAATTCCCGCAACTGCAACAATTGGCATTTTATATTTCTGAAATTCTTTTAAAATATTAACTGAAGCCCATAAATGCGAACCACCCGAAGAAAAAATTAATCCTATTTTTTCAGATTTCTTAATTAATTTTTTTACAGGATCTTGAGTAGCGATTTCAGGTTCTGATAAGTTTTTATTATCTTGGATGATCACAGATTTACTTGTCTGTAGTGATTGACATGAAAAAAAAGCAGAAAAAAGAAAAATTAAAATATATATTTTCATTATTTTTCTCGATTTAAATTATAGGTTAATAAGTCAGTAAAAAACTCATTACTAAATTGAATTTTAGCTTCTTCAGATTTTAATTTTAACTCTGCCAACGTAGCTTCAAGTCCTAAAAGACTGACGTAACTTTTAAAATCTTGATCTTTCTCTTTAAAATCTAATAAATCATCTTTAATTTGGAAAGCCAAACCAAGATTTTTTCCATATTCAGATAATTTTTTTAATTCACCTTTATTGAGTTGCATTAATAATCCTGCACCTATCATTGACAACTCAATAAGTACGGCAGTTTTATAAAGGTGAATTTTTTCTAAGTCAGAAATTTCTGGCTGGCTGCTAATTTGCATATCTAAAACTTGCCCGCCGACCATTCCATAGATACCAATTTTTTCTGAAAATAATAGAACTGTATTCACAATTGCTTTAGGATCAATTTCCTTTAGTGAAGCTATCAAGTTAAAAGCTTCCGCCTGCAAAGCATCTCCTGCAAGTAATGCAATGGCCTCGCCAAATACTTTATGATTTGAGGGCTGACCACGTCTGATATCATCATTGTCCATACATGGTAAATCATCGTGAATTAATGAGTATGTATGGATAAGTTCAATAGCAATAGAAAATGGAACAATTTGGTTAAAATTGAAATTGTAATGCTTTGCTGTTAAATAAACTAAAAATGGTCTAAATCTTTTCGATTCTAAAAAATAGGTATATTGAAGTGAATCCCAAAACTTTAGCAAAATTTTATTGGTTGTTTTTTGCTTTTTGATTTCAAAATACTTTTTACTTTCAATTTCAAATATATTTTTAAAATTTAAATACTCAATATTCAAAGCTGAAGTCATTAATCTTCCGATTTAAAGTTTTCAGTAATTGCTTTTCCTTCAGAGTCGAAACTAATTAACTTTTTAACCTGTGCCTCAGCTTGCGTTAATTGGGTATGACAATCACGAGATAATTTTACGCCTTCTTCAAAAAATTTTAAAGATTCATCAAGAGCCAAATCTCCTTTTTCCATTTTTTGAACAATTTCTTCTAGTCGTTTTAGTTTTTTTTCAAAATCCATATATTTTCCTTTATTAATTAATATCGATTACTTCAGCTTTAACGTGGCCATCTTTAAGTTGTAATTCTATAATGTCTTTTGTTTTAATTTTTTTAACTGAGTTAACAAGTTCATTATTTTTTCTGGCTATGATAAAACCACGATCAACAACCTTTAAGGGGCTTAGTGAATCGAGCATTTTTGAATGTGACGATAACTTAAATTGAGCCTCACTTAACTGAGATAGCATTCTGTTATTTAATTTTACTTCGGCTTGTTTTAATTTGTTATTCAAATTTAAAATTACTTTTTCAGGTGAAATCATTTTATTTTCTAAAAGTTGAATATCTTTTCTTAAAAAATTAAATTTTTGAACTATTCCATTTTCAAGACGATTAAGTAAATCGTCGTTTTTCAAAATCATATCTTGCAATTTTCTTTGAGGATCAACTACTCTCTGAGATAAATAACCTAGTTCTTTTTTCTTTTTATCAAAATTGTTCACCAGATTCTGCATCAGCATTTTTTTAAGCTGTTGAATTTTTTGAATAATATCTGCTGAATTTTTTGCGACAAGTTCGGCTGCTGCAGAAGGAGTTGGTGCACGCAAATCAGAAACAAAATCACAAATTGTAAAATCAATTTCGTGTCCTACTGCTGAAATTGTTGGTACATGACTGTTTGAAATAACACGTGCAAGCGTTTCATTATTAAAACACCACATATCTTCAATTGATCCACCACCGCGACCAATAATAATCACATCAGGATTTAATTTCACAGCTTTCAAATAAGCTTCACAAATCTGAGGGCCCGCAGCAGCTCCTTGAACAATTGTAGGCACAACAATAAGTTGAACAGCGGGAGCACGTCTTGCCATAATATTTAATATATCTTGAATAGCAGCACCTGTTGATGAAGTTACAATGGCTACTGTTTGGGGAAATGAAGGAATAGCTTTTTTTCGATTCAATTCAAACAAACCTTCAGATTTAAGTTTTTCTTTAAGTTGTTCAAATTCCTTTTGCAATGCCCCTGCACCAACAGGCTCCATTGATTCACAAGCAATTTGATAACTGCCTCGAGGTTCGTAAACAGTAATTCGACCTCGAACAATAACCTCTAAACCATCATGTGGTTTAAATTTTAATTTTGAATTATGCCCCCGAAACATGATAGCTGATATTTGAGATTTTGAATCTTTCAATGAAAAATAAAAATGCCCTGATGAATGCGGTTTAAAATTAGAAATTTCTGCTTGTACCCAAATTATTCCGACTTGATTTTCGATCAAATTACGAATCTGAATATTGAGCTGTTCTACTGACAATATTTGTGGGGTTTCGGACATGACTGAACATAACAGCACCTAATTTGATGTCAATTAAAACCAAATATTCTGCAACGACCAAAATGCTCCGACAAAGAAAGAAGTCGTCGCTAAAGCCCTGTGCTTCTCAAAGTTTTCAAATTGTTTTGGCATTTCTTTTTTAGCTAAAGAAACTAAAAAAGGAATTTCAAGAACAATCAAAACAACTAGACCGTAAAAAAATACTAAGAAAGGAAAATAATAATCAATTTTAAGAATCATGCCAATAATTCGGCATAATAATTTTATTTCTTGAGTCCTGAGGTAGTGACTTTTTGAAAAAAGTTGTTTATGCTATTTGTAGGGTTCGCTGACGTAAAACTCATCGAAAATAAACCTTACAAGCATATTTATGGGGACTGTCCCTGACAATGGTGTGCAAGCTCACCCCGTAGTGAGAAGCCTAAAGTTGTTATCATGGTCACCCACCTTGCATTCAGAGGTTTAGTTTCAGAGTTGTCTTCGGGCCTTTTTTTTTGTTTTTAAGCACTCACAATCAAAACTAATCGTCTCATAATAAAACGAAAATACTTTATTTTTTAAAGCCTCTATAGACCAGACCTGGACTCATGATATTTCTTTAATTATCCGATATAAAACATGTGAAAAGAACTCTCTTTTTAACCATTATTATTTCTTATTTTCTATTTTTAAATGGGTGCGGTTCATCATTAAGTTCGCAAATAAATTATTACGCATCTTCTACTCCTGAAGAATCTGCTTGTACAGAAACAATTAATTATTCGAACGGAGTTCTTGTCGTAGGAACTGCAAAATTTGAAAAACGATCCGTTGAAATTATAACTGAAACGACGGAATCTGTAGAAGCCATACCACGTCCAATAATCAAACTAAAAGGTATGTTTTTATCAGACCCACTGCCAGAAGCTTTACCAATAAAGTTTGCAGAAGTTTCAATTTTAAATGAAAAAAACCAAAGAATTCAATGTGGAATGACAGATGGGTCAGGTTTTATTAAAGCCGTCGATCAAACAACTGCTTTAAAAATTCCTGCAGAAGCTGGCGAATATAAAGTTCGTGTGCTTTCAAGATCGCTCAGAGGCTACAATAATAACACAAATGATTTTGCTTTTATTTCTATAAAACAAGACAAATACAAAAATAAAATTCATGAAATTAGTCAAAAAGTACGTGTTACTAGTAATGCGACGATCAGCGTAAATTTAGTTGCTAAAGCCAGACAAATTGATTCCGAAAATGTCGAAGCTGGAGCTTTTAATATTTTAAATTCACTTTTACTTTCCTACGATTACATTAAAGCTAACACTTTAGCACTTGATACAAAATGTCTTTCAAATAAGTTAGATGTTTACTGGAAAGCTGGATTTAATCCTATTCAGTACTCAAATCCAGAAGCTGATCCACAGACTTTACCGAATACTTCCTATTATTTACAATCGACAAAAGAACTTTACATTTCAGGCGGTCAACTCGGTGACATGAGTTTATCAAACACTGATCACTTCGATGATTTTGCAATTCTTCATGAGTTCGGACATTTCATAGAAGACTATTGCGGTGCATGGACTTCACCTGGCGGAAATCATGCCTTTTTATCACGAGTCGATCCAAGATTAGCATGGTCAGAAGGTTGGGCTAACTTTTTTGCAGCTCACATTGTAAAAAATAATTTATCTTTATTAGATTCAAATTTAGCCAGTAAATTAAATGCATTAACTAGCTCGCCAGGCACATATGATACAACATCAGGTTGGACTTATTTTTTTAACTCCACTGGTTTTTATGATTCACTTCAAAATATTGCTAATGGTGAAGGTTGGTTCATTGATTTTAAAAAACCTGGCAAAGACCCTGGTGCATTTACCTTTGCTCCATATTCGGGTCAGGAATTTGATAAAGTGAATCCTATACAGTACCCAGCAGAAGGTCATTTCCGAGAAGGTGCAATATCGCGTGGATTATTCAAAGTCGCTAACAGTTGCGCTGGCAATCAATGCGCAACAACTTCAATCAGTTTTGAAAATATGTGGAAATCTTTTGATCGCCAAAATGGACTTGGTTTAAATCAAAGTAGCTTTGTCAGCTCTGATCAGTACTTTGATTATTTAAACAGTTTTGTAGGTCCATTTTCACCTAATCATCTCAGTATTTTAGAAAGTGAAGCTCTTCATTTAAAAGGTCACACAAAAATTAATGAAACTCAGCAATATTGGCCAGGCTTTGCTCGTGCTTTAAGAATTGGAGGACCTGCTTGTTCTTTAAAAATTCAACCCAAATCCGATGGCGCTTTAAATAATAGTACTTCGGATCAAAGATATTCTAACCATTTTTATGCCATTGATTTCAATCGATTAAATGGACTGCAGTATATCAATGTGACCTTAACCAAAGTGAGTGGCACAAGCGTTGATCACGATTTGATACTATTCAAAAATAATTATTTTTTTAACGATGACAATCTTTGTGTCATCGGCAACGACAATACTTGTACTTCTGTTACTCCTCAAAGAACTTCAAGTAACGACGTTATCGTCATGAACAGAGAACCTGCAGCGACATTAAGTACAACTTATTCAAAAGTACTTTCTTTTGAAACTGTACCGACAAATCAAAGTTATTTACTGGATCTAAGAACTTACACTGCAGGACTTAATGTCGCATCAAGCACAGAGTATACTTACAGATTTGACAGTAATTTGGGGGCTCTATGTCCCGAATAATATTTGGTTTATTTATTACATTTGTTACTATGAGCTGCTCGTTGAGCAAAAATAATTCTGGCAATTTGAAAAAAGAAAATTTTCATCAATCAGAGTTCAGTCACATGGGTATAGGTTCAAGAAATATTGGACTTCAATTATCAACTCAAAATGAAGTATTAGGTGATGAAACTCAAGTCATTGCAGAATTGACATTACCAAAAGGATCTGTTTCTGCTTTGAGCTATAAATGGAAACTAGGAAGTGGCATTATTTTAGTTAAAGGACCACTCCAGCAAGAGATTATCACAATACCCCATAAAAATAAATATCAAATTTATCTTACAGTTAAAAATTTTAAAAATATGAGTTCTCGTTTTATTCGTTTTGAAGCCTTTGGACTTCAAAATAATCAACGTGTATTTACCGATGGCCTCATTTCATCTTCAATTGATCGTTCATTTGAAAATATTGTTCAGAAAGTAGAAAAAATAAATGCTGAAAAATAAAATAACCACTTCTTTTTTATTCATCTTTCAATTCATCATACTTGTATTTATTACTTCAAGTTGTAAATCAAACTCAAGCGAAGCTCCACAAAAAGGACCCGTCGTTGTCGAAGAAACTCCTTTTTGTACAACTGATTCAGCCTATTCTGTCACTGCAAATGTTACAGGAAATGCTTTATTCTACAAACGTGGTCTTAAAGTGACAAAAACTGGAGCAGGACCGACAGAAACTCTTTCGCGTTTGACTTTATCAGGCTCAATTACAACTCCACTTCCGATTCGTTTTGCAGAAATTAGAATTTTAAATAGCCAAGGCCAAGTGGTACAATGTGGAAAAACTGATGCATCAGGATTACTTAAAGCACTTGACGGTGTTTCAAACTTAAAAGCACCTGCTGTAGCAGGCACTTATACAGTGCAAGTCTTAGCACGATCAAATCATGTGATGAATGTTCCGATGGGAAAATTACCATTTCAGGCCTATTTTAGCATTAAGTCTGACTTTTATTCTAATGAAGTTTATATGATGACTTCAACTATTGATATCACTGGAACAGCAGCAGTCAGTACAAATTTACTAGCTACAGCTAATGAAAATGTTTCATCAAAAATAGAAGGTGGAGCATTCAATATTTATAATAATATAATTACAAGTTATGATTATTTAGCGAGTAACACATCAACTCAAGATTTAACGTGCTTAAGTACTAAATTAAGTGGTTATTGGAAAGCTGGCTTTAATCCAGGCCAATATATTTATCCAGAAAGTGACCCTGGAAGTTTAGGCACACTTTCTTTTTACTTAAAATCTGCGAATGAGCTTTATATAAATGGCGGAAAACTTGGTATTGTTTCAACTGAAGATACTGACCACTTCGATGATTCTGTTATTATTCATGAGCTCGGTCATCATATCGAAAATGTTTGTGGCACAATGGAATCCCCAGGCGGAAGTCACAGTGGTGCTTCACGAATTGATCCAAGATTGGCTTGGTCTGAAGGTTGGGGAAATTTCTTTGCTGCACATATCCTAAAAAATAAAATGAGTGATATTAATCCTGAATTGATTTCTTTATTACCACAAACAGAATGGCATTATTACTTTGATTCCGAAGGTTATACTGATGGTGCCATTAATAGTGGTTATGAATATATTAAAATTAATTTAGCTCGAATTGGGAATGGAAGCACAAGTGAAACTCTTTACACTTCTGGAGGCACTGGAGCCATCAGTTTTGATCCAGTTTCTTCATCAACAAATCCTGGAGAAGGACACTTTCGTGAAATTGCAATTTCACGTGGTCTTTATAAAATAACTAATACCTGCTCTGCTCCTTTTGCAAATTGCTCGAATACAAATAATTTTAGTGATATCTGGAAATCTTTTGAAAAAACATCAACTGGCATGGGACAAAGCATTTATCCATTCCGTTCTTCAATAAGACTTTTAGAAAGATTCAAAGCAGCCAAAGGTGGATCAATTTCAGCAGGATTAAACACAATACTTGCAACTGATGAAGCTTTAAACTTAAAAGGTGACTTAGCTTATACCACGAGTGGCTACTTAACATGGCCTAGCTTTGGAATTAAATTAGTTCCAAGTGGTTCAGTTTGTAACTTAAAAATTATTCCTAAATCAAATATTGGAAGTTCTGCTAAAAGTGATCAAAGATATTCTAATCATTTTTATTACATTGATAAAAATGCTTTACCAGGCGTGACGACGATTAATTTATCCAGTAGCAAAGTCGTCGGACAAAATATCGACATTGACGCATTATTATTTAACGAAAACTACTCTTATACTGAAGATTGCTCAAGCGGATCATGTTCAAAATCAACCAACGATTC
Source organism: Pseudobdellovibrionaceae bacterium (assembly GCA_043765175.1). Lineage (GTDB taxonomy): Bacteria > Bdellovibrionota > Bdellovibrionia > Bdellovibrionales > Bdellovibrionaceae > Pseudobdellovibrio. Next base: position 24,132 of record JAYUJM010000063.1, read on the forward strand.
TGTTGTTGTTTATGATCGATCGACTTCAACGAATAAATCTATTTCAATTTCATCTCTTTCAAATGGTTTAAAATATTTATTAAATATTCGTGCTTACGTATCAACATCAATTTTAACAACAACGGAATACACTTATACTATAACAGATCAAAGCGGAGGATATTTATGCCCAAGCAGCACTTTTTAAAATCGTTTTCAATAATCACGTCAGGATTTTTAATTGGATATGTTGGTATGAATATTTATCAAAATCAATTTACTCATTCTGAAATGAATTTTTCATCGCTTGCTGGATCTGAAAAAAGTGGAAGCCTGCCTAAGTTGTCAAAACTCAGTTCTGAATCAATTTATGAAAATTATTTTGATGTTCGTATCAAACATATTAAAATAGCTAATAACATAAATGACCCTTCAATTGTTAAAGCTATCATCATTGCAAAAACAAATATCCCGAGTGGTTTAAAGTATCAATGGCTTAACGGAGTCGATGTAATTATAAAAGAAGAACTGACTCATGGCGTACTTCCTGAATTGCAAGCCGGAGAAGAAAAAGAAATTGAAATTGCAGTTTCTGGTTTCAGCAAAGCACTGCAAACTTATTTAAGTTTTGAAATTCAAGGACAAATTGGATCGCAAGAGATTAAAAAAACAATTCTAAGTTCTTCAAGACTAGAAGATTCATTTGAATATTTAGTGCAGCAGAATGCTCAAAAAGAAAAAGAAGAAAAGCTTAATTCTAAATCTTTAAAAGCATCTGCAACAAAGAAATCAAAATTTGATTTAAGTAATATTGTTAAATAAAGTACTGAAGCTTTTTGAAATTTTACCAATTGCTTTTATAATATTTTATTTGACCAAAGTTGTTTTAAAAATATTTTAACAGGAATTATTTCAATTCCTGTATTCGTTTTTCTTGGTTTTTCCGCATTACAAACAACAATTTTACGCAGTAATTTAAAATCTTCTTCAAATGCTTTAAATCCTTTAAAATCTTTTTCTGAAGGATTCTCAGATGCTTTTGCCTCTATGGCTATTATTTCAGATAATTTATCGTAAACCAAAAAATCGATTTCAAATTTAGAAGTAGAACGCCAAAATTCAATTTTTTTATTTTTTTGACAATAGTCTAAATAAGCCTTTATCTCTAGAAAAAGTGCTTGTTCAAACACTTTGCCGTATTCGACAGTTCCTTTAATAATTTCAGTACGACCAATGATCGCATTATATACACCACAGTCGAATAAGTAAAATTTTGCTGACGTCAGAGCTTTCCTTTTTTTAGTCTGATAAAAAGCTGGCAACTCAAAGCCGATTAATGTGTCAGTTAAAATAGTATAGTAAGATCTGACCGTACTAGCAGGTAAATTTGCATCGCTTCCGAGATTTGCAAAATTAATTTGTTCAGCGTTAGTATGAGCAGCAAATTCTAAAAATCTTGAAAAACTTTCAATAGAACGAACTAAACCTTCTGATGAAATTTCTTCTTTTAAATATAAGCCAATATAATCTGATAGATCTTCTAAAGGTGCTATCGAGTCTATAATTGAGGGCAAACCTCCAATAATTAATTTTTTCTTCCATAAATCAGCAAAATGTGGCTCTATTTCAGGAAAACATAACGGATGCATTTGACACCAACTCGCCCGTCCTCCAAGTAAATTTACTCCTTTTAATTTTAGTTTTCTGGCACTACTACCAGTTAATATAAAGCGCAATGTTTTATTCTTTTCGATCAAATGATGAACTTCATCAAGCAACTCTGGAATTTTTTGTATTTCATCAATTATAACTAGTCCAATTGTATTTTCAGACTCGATATAGCTTTCAACAACTTCACTTAACAAACTGCTATTTCTTTGAAACTGTTGATATTCTTTTAGTCTTAGTAAATTAATATATAAAGCTTCTGGATATTTGTTTTTTAAGTAGGTTGATTTACCTGTTTGACGAGGGCCAAACAAAAACAAACTTTTTCTTTTTAAGATTTCATCTAAATTCAATATACGCTTATACATTATTTTAGCATATGTGATACAAATTAAGCCTGCAAGCTTTTAATGAATATGAGCATATCAAATGCTTATATTCATTAAATACAGCATATCAAATGCCAATTATCATAAAGTATAAATATGACTTACAGAGCCTGCAAGCTAGCTTCAACATTAAACTGTTTCTCTTGAATTATCAAATTGAGCTTTTCGTAAATCTTCAATAGTAAAACTGTGAACAGCATCTGTGTTCTTTTTAATGTCATTTCTTAAAAATTGAGTTAACTTATGCCACTCTTTTTTATTCGCATCATCAGGACACGTTGAAATTTCTGCAGCCGTGTTTGCTCCCCATCTTATTTCAGGACACATATAAGGATCAAACGACATATTATAAGCTCTACTGATGAGTTGTTTTAAATTTAAAGCTATAGACTGACCTTGTGAGTTTTTATAATTGATATTACAAGTTTCAACTGATGCTTTATACGCAGCTATCAAGTCATTTTTTAAACTCAATCCATTATAAGCAATTATTGAATCACCAGACTTAAGTCGATTTAACCAATCACTAGCTAAGACTGTAAGGCCTAAAATTTTTGTTCGAAATCTCAAATCTCTTCCAGGAGATGAGTACGTTTCCCAAGTTCCACTGGCTCCATAAATATTATTAGGATAAACTGATGGATGAGCATCTAAATGAGTTCTATTTTGAATTGCTACGTCTACGACGGCTACTCGATCTTGAGCATCTTTGCAAAGTCCGTTGACTTCATTTTTCATTTCTTTGATTGGATCAAGTTTGTATAATCCCTCAGAAAGCACCATCTTAACCCACTCATGAAATCGAGTCGCAACGAGATCAGTCGGTTTATACTTAAACACTGAACCTTCTCCAGGTTTAGAATTTGTATTTCCGCTATATTGTTCTAATGAAAATTCGCCAGTGTTGAATTCTAAATTAAAACTAATTTCTTGATCTTTAGCAAATCTAAAATTTCCGCCAGTAATTTCACCTTTTTGATTTATTACAGGATTATCAAATTTAAACGGACGAAAGTTTTTAAAATTTCCACCATGCGAAATTTTATCTAACACATATGCAGGATTAAATAAACCACGAGATAATGAGTTATCAGGATGTGAATCCATAAACAAAACATCACCTTGAGGTGTCACTTCATAAACAACGGCAACATGTCCGTCTGTCTTATATAAAATTGTTCCTGGTTTTATGTTTTTTTTATTGATTGCAGGAGAATAAAAATCTGATTGAATTGTGGAACCCTCAGGAGCAGATGTCATTCTCATAAATCCTGAAGATACTATATCTACAATCAATTGTGAAATTTCTAAAAAATCATTTTAACTGGTGTTTGGAATATCTAACTGACCAGTTGGCATATTTCCATTAATACTATATCGTGTATCACTCCAAGCAGATTTTTTTGCTTCTAGCTCACTAAATAAACCTTTAGCATTTAAATCAGCCATAACTGCTTCACGAGTTTTTTGTTGATTTTCATCTAGAGGAACAGGCCTAATTTGCATTACAAATGAAACTGGAAGACCCTTTTTGTAAGCGTAATATGCGCGTAAATAATAAGGCAAATCTGCACAATCGGTATAATAGGTGTTAAACATATCTTCTTCAGATAATAAAATATTTGTTGATGCTGACAAACATCGGTCGGCGGAACTGCACTTACTTTTACCCAAAGCACTGACAAAGTTTTGAAAACCCAACTCATCATCTGCAGACCACAACGCTTTTTTAACTACCCAAGGACACTTTTGTTTTGTAGCTAGCACTTGAGGACAATTCAGCTGAGCGGGTGAAGTAATATTGTACTTAGTATAAACCTGACCATTAAAGCTTTCTTGTCTTTTCTCTAAAAAATTACAGTCGAAGTTATCACCTTCAAACTGCATAATCATCAAGTTTAATTTACTGACCGTTATTTTAGACTGACTTAAATTTAAAGCTGATTGAATACTAAAAGCCGCGGGCTGTCTTTGATCAACCTGAGTAATGATTTTTTGAGTGCAGCTCAATGTTAATAAAAAAAGTGACCCAGTCAAAACTAAAAAAACTTGATTTAACATATATTCCTTTAATTAATCTTTTTTTACAGAGCATTCAATTTATTCAAAATATTAAAATTTGAATCAGTATTTGCATTATTCACTAATTTTCCTGCATCAAGTTCTTTTAATTTATTTAAGGATTGGCCATGTATTGCTTTTGTATCTTTTTCTAAAGCATTTCTTAAAAATTGAGTGTACTTATGCCATTCTTTTTTATTCTGATCATCACGACAAGACAACAATTCATCAGCTGAATTAGCTCCCCAGCGAATCTCAGGGCACATATAAGGATCAAATGAAATATTTGATGCACGATCAATAATTTTTTCTAAACTAACTACAGTCGATTGACCTGCAGAATTAGTATAATTCACAGAACAATCTGAAGCTGATTTTTTATAAGTTGCAATCAAATCAGCTTTCAAATTAGAACCTGAATAATTAATTATTAGATCTTTATCTTTAAAGCGAGTTATCCAATCTTTAGCAGCAATTGGTATTGATAAAATTTTATCTCTAAAACGAATATCACGACCTGGTGATGAGTATGATTCCCATGCGCCTTCAGCTCCATAAATATTTCTAGGCAAAGTTAAAGGATGTGGCATTTGATGAATTTCATTATTAACTGCATCATTCACAGCAATAATTCGATCCTGAGCTGCTAAACATAAACTTTCAACTTCAGTTTTCATTTCATCAATAGGATTTAATCTATATTTACCTTTTGATAAGCGATATTTTACCCAATCATGAAATCGAGCACCTTTTGCATCAGAAGGATTTAATTTAAAAACTGGATTACCGTCAACCTTAGGAGAATCTCCATTGTATTGTTCTAATGAAAACTGAGCGATTTCATAATCAGAAATAAACAGTGGTGTCGCTTTAGTAATCTGTCCTTTAGAATCTTTTGTTATATTTTGCAAAATATAAGGTCTAAAATTTTTAAAATTTCCACCATATTTCATATTTAAAACTTTATAATCTAAATTAAATTTACCACGCGATAAAGAATTATCTGGATGTGAATCGATAAATGAAATAGTTCCATTTTCTGGATTAACATCATAAACAACAGCCACATGTCCTGCAGGTTGATAAAGTATAGTGCCAGGAATAATCACACTTGGTGACACGACTGGAGAATAAAAATCAGGTTGAACAAATGAATTATCAGGCGCAGAAGTCATTCTTAAAAAACCAGATGATATAACATTAACTATTGTAGGTGCCACTTGGCCAAAATCACGCGCTACCCCTGAACTATTCGGAATGTTTAATCGGCTAATGGGTCTATTGCCGTTTTGACTGTAACGTAGATCATTCATTGTTTTTAAGTACTTATCCAAACCGTCTTGATCATTGTTATCTTGATATTTTTTTATTTCTTGTTCATATCTTTTTTGTTGTTCAGGAGTAAAATCATTTCGAGCTATTTCTAAAACAAATGACATTGGTAAATTATTTTTGTAGGCATAGTAGGCTCTGAGATAATATGGCAAATCTGCGCAATCAGTATAAAAAACATTCAGCATATCTTCTTCAGATCTAAGCGTGTTTGCAGTTCCTGATAAGCATTTATCAGCAGTGTTACAGTAAAGATCCTTACCATCATTAGTCTTGCCAACTACAGTTTTACCAATTGCTGTTACAAATTTTTGAAATCCTAACTCGTCACCTGCCGCCCAGATTGTTTTCTTCACAATCCATGGTCTTGGTGTTTTCATAGCTTTAACTTGCGGACATCCTAATTGATCGGGATCAGATATGTTAAACCGTAAATATGACTTTCCATTAAATATTTCGTTTCTAGTTAAAATTTTATTACAATCTATAACGTGCCCGTCTGTAAATCTTAAAATCATAGGATCAATAGGATCTTCGACAAAAGTTGCTAAATTCTGCTCAATTGCTGCTTCAAAATTAAATTCAGCAGGCGCTCTATCTACAAAACGACCAGCAGAAGTCACTTGTGATAAATCATTATTTTTAGAAAATTGAATACAACCTAATAGCAAACTCATTAAAATTGCACAAAACAAATAAATCCATTTAAATCGAATCTTCATCATAATACTCCTTAATAATTTACATTTTGAATAGTTTTTAGAATAACTTAATCAAATATTTATTCAACTTCGACTAGACAAATGTTGAGTTTAAGATAAACAAAATTCAAGATCGTGTAGAACTTCCATAAATAAAAGACTATACTAAAAATAAAAAAAGGTCTGGGTTATGAAAAATTTAATATACACATTGTTGCTTTTAGTTTTGAGTTGTTCGCATTTAAATAATAATTCCAGAGATATTGCTCAAGCTGACGATAAAAATAATATGAATTCTGATCCAGCAGAAAGCATTATTAATAAAATTGACAAATTATTTATACTTCTTATCAAAGCAAATGATTCGATTCGTGAATTTAATTCAGATATAGATCAAATGCTTGCACAAAAAAAGAAAGAAGATTCTGACTTAAAAAAACACAAAAGTACTTCTAAAACAGATTTTAATCCTTTAAACACTGAATCTTATAAACGACTACTTAAAATTTGGAACTTAAAAGAAAGTTACGAACATGAAATTGAAGAAATATATGAAGAAGCTCTTAAAGTTCAGTTTTCATTAGCTGTTCAAACTGAAGCTGATTCTTTGATTCGAAAAAATTCGAAAACAGTTTTAAAAGCTATTAATCAATATTTAATTGGTCTTAAAAAATTGCAACAAATCGAACTACAAAGTTTTATGAAAATCTTAAATGACAAATATAAAAAAACTATTCGTGAATATAAAGCTCAAGTTCAAAAAAAGCCTCAGCTAGCAGTTCAAGACATTGCTCAAATAAGCGAAGTCACATTATTTGATTTTAAAATCATTAGCAATGGAAAAAAACTGACTCAACTTTCAATTGAAAGCCAATCAATTGAAGAAAGAAAAAATTCAAATGTTGATGAAAAATTGTCAAAATTTAGTGACGCCATTGAAAATGAATTAATTCAACTTGCCGAACCTGTGATTGATTCAAGCAATGAACGAACACCCAATGCGATACCAGGTCAGATATTAAGTTGTGATGGGAAAAAGAAAATCTGTATTAGTACTGGCGAAGAAGGAAATATTGTAGGAAAAATATTTCCTGCTGGAGTTTGGGCTATAACATACGATGACGGACCTGCTCCAGTTACTTCAAATCAAATTATGAATATGTTTTTAAAATATAAAGATAAAGTAAATCCTCGCGGACAAGCTACATTTTTTTGGACTGCGGCCAATGCCTTAGCTAATGAATCCATTTTAGGACAAGCTATAAAAAATGATTTCCCTGTTGAAAATCACAGTTACAACCACAAAGATTTATTGAAACAAGATCAAGAAGGTCGCAATTTTCAAATTATAAAATCTAATCAAGTCTTAGAAATGATCAGCAGAAAATTCCAAAGTGATTACAAAGTACGTTACTTTAGATGTCCTTATGGTTCTTGCTATGCTCCAAAAATTCCAGAAGTTCGACAAATGTTAGTTGATCAAAGACAAATTCATGTCTACTGGAGAATCGACAGTCTTGATTGGAAATTACTTAATGGTCCTCAAATTGCTGATTTAGTGATTAAACAAATACAATTGCAAGATCGCGGAGTAATTTTAATGCATGATGTGCATTCTACTACAGTAGATGCTTCTGCATTAATTCTAAAATGGCTCAAAAAACAAAATGACTCAGGAGCAACTAATTATAAGTTAGTCACCATACGACAGGCAGTGGATATGGTTAATGGAAAATAAATTTTTTATAATCGCACTGTTAATATTAATTGCTGCATGTTCAACAGCCCCCTGTCCAGACAAATTAAGTTCGCAGTTAAAAACTTCAGAAAAAAAATACACTGCTGTCGAATTAAATAAAGTGTCTTCCTACTTAACTGCATTAAGTCTTTATATTATCAATTTAAAATCAAGCAAGAAGCCTTATGAAGCAATGCTTGCTTGCGACCCACGTGAAAGTAAAATTAGTCCATGGATTATGAAAATTAAAAGCTTAATGGATGAACAGTCAATAAAGACTGAACCTTCAGAATTAAATGATTGTTATTCTAGTAAATCAAAAACTGAAATTTGTCGAAAAACTTTTGAGGATTTTTGCACAAGCCCTCTTAGAAATGAACTTATTTCAACTTATTAAAAAATTTCTTTAAACGTGCTTGAGCATCTTCTCCAATGCGCAAATGACTAATTAATTCTGTTGTTAATTTTTTTTGATCTTGATCTTTCAAATCAGCCAGTAATTTTTTAGTCGCGCGAACTGCAATCGGACTGTTATGAATAAATTTATTTTGAATTTCCTCTATTGATAAATCACTTATAAAAATTTGTTGAACCAATCCTATTTGCTGAGCTTTTAATGTATTAAAAACTTCTGCAGATAACATTAATGGTTTGATAAAACTTTCAGAACACTTATTTAAAATAAAACTTGAAATAACAGCCGGAGCTAAACCTAATTTGACTTCACTAAAACAAAATTGTGTTTTTTCTTCAGAAAAAATATAATCGCTACAAGCCACTAATCCTAATGCACCCCCAAAAACAGCTCCATGCACTTTTGTTATGATTAAATGTTTACACTGCTGAATGGCTTGAAACATGTTCCAAAGTTTTTCTGAATCTTGCACATTTTGATCGAATGAAAACTGAACCATGTTTTTCATCCAATTTAAATCAGCCCCTGCACAAAAAGCTGAACCTTCACCTTTAAGAATAACACCTTGAAAATCGTTTGAGTTATTTAAATCAATGAACACTTGAGTTAATTCTAATATCATCTGCTGATCAAAAGCATTTTTAGCTTCAGGTCTGTTTAAGGTAACAACACAGAAATTATTAATATTTTCTACTAAAACAGTTTTTAAATGATTCATTGATCTCTTTCTATTCCAATAAATGTAAAAAAATTACATTCTAAAAACACCCTGTCGCGATGTTCCCCAATCTTTATTTAAACTTGCAGATAATCCCAAAGCTAACACTCGTCGAGTGTCTTTAGGATCTATTATCCCATCATCCCAAATTCGGGCTGTTGAATAATAAGCCGAACTTTCTTTTTCATATTTTTCCAGAGTTGGTTTTTTAAAATCAATTTGTTCTTGCTGTGTCATTGTCTGACCTAAGGCTGCTAATTGATCCATTTTTACAGTCAATAAAACATTTGCGGCTTGTTCTCCACCCATGACACTGATTTTTGAATTAGGCCACATCCATAGTTGTCTTGGCTGAAAAGCTCTTCCACACATTCCATAATTTCCAGCTCCGTATGAACCTCCAATAACGACAGTAAATTTTGGTACTCGAGCGTTTGATACTGCCATCACCATTTTTGCACCGTGCTTAGCAATTCCTTCGTGTTCATACTTTTTACCAACCATAAATCCTGTAATATTTTGTAAAAAAACTAACGGAATTTTTCTCTGCTCACATAGTTCAATAAAGTGAGCCGCCTTTTGAGCACTTTCACTAAACAAAACGCCGTTGTTCGCAATAATACCAACAGGCATACCCCAAATATGAGCGAATCCTGTCACTAGTGTTTTTCCATAAAGCAGTTTAAATTCATGAAACTTTGACCCATCAACAATTCGAGAAATTATTTCTTTCACGTCAAATGGAACTCGAGCATCAGCAGGAATAATTCCATAAATTTCATCACTTGAATAAATTGGTTCTTCAATCGGTTGCATTTTTAAACTGACTTTTTCAGTGCGATTTAAATGTTTTACAATTGATCTTGCGATTTCGATGGCGTGATGGTCGTCTTCAGCAAAGTGATCAGTCAAACCTGATATTTCGCAGTGCGTGGATGCACCCCCAAGATCTTGTGCATCAACAATTTCACCAGTGGCCGCACGAACTAAAGGAGGACCTCCTAAAAAAATTGTTCCATTATTTTTAACTATTACATTTTCATCACTCATCGACGGAACATAGGCTCCGCCTGCAGTACAGGATCCCATTACTATTGAAATTTGTGGAATATTTTCAGCGCTCATTCGTGCTTGATTATAAAAAATTCGGCCGAAGTGATCCCTGTCGGGAAAAATTTCTGCTTGCAATGGCAAAAATGCTCCGCCGCTATCTACCAAATAAATACACGGTAACCCATTTTCCATAGCAATTTCTTGAGCACGTAGATGCTTTTTTCCAGTCATTGGAAAATAAGTCCCACCCTTAACTGTGGCATCATTTGCCACAATAACACACTGAGTTTTATGTATGATTCCAATACCAGTAACGATTCCAGCGCTGGGCGCTTGATTTTCATAAATATCATAGGCTGCTAGCGTTGATAATTCTAAAAATGCAGTACCCGGGTCAATTAAGTTATCTATTCTTTCACGCGCAGAAAGTTTTCCTCGCGATTTATGCTTTTTTAAAGATTCTGCACCGCCGCCTAATCGAACTAATTTTAATTTGCTTTGTAAATCTGATGTTAATTCAATCATTACATTATAATTTCTTTTAAACTCTAAAGATTGACTGTCGATACTTGATTCTATAACCATTTTTATCCTAATGCTTTCCACTAGCCCAAAGCAGTGTTAGACTTGCTTGTCTATGTTTAGCATGATGAAGTTAAAAAGAGGAGTTTTTTATGTTGAAAATCGTAAGCTTTATTTTTGTTCTTGCCACTGTTATTTGGACTTGGACTTTATTTAATTCTAAATCAAGTTTGACGACTCAAATTCATGCTGAAATTCAATCTAAACTTGCTGTCCTTATTGAAGATACTATCAAAAATAAAAAACCCAACTCCGCAAATTTTGAACTTAAACAAATATACACTCACGCTATAAATGAAGATTTAATTTCAGCTCAGTTCAGTTACCAGTATGATGAAAAAATAATAACCGATGGCGAGGAAAACACAACAGTTCAAACAATGAGTGGAACTGCAAATTTAGTCAAAACTCCTACAGAAAATTCAACATTACAAAAATGGGTTATTCAGTCAGTTCAAACAAATCAAGAGAGCGTTCAATTTAATGACCCTCTAATTATTAATGCAGGAAGCACTGAAAAATAAATAATGATAAACCAAGTTCAAGAACAATTTATAAATATCGACGAGCATGGTTTAATTTATATAAATGACAAAGAAAAAGCTGAATCAGATTTAACGACTTGCCAAAACATCCTGAATCAACTTCGACTAGAACCTAATTTT
>JAYUJM010000064.1:0-35307 GCA_043765175.1 Pseudobdellovibrionaceae bacterium
TTAATGCTGAACTTGCACGATTTCTGGAATCGGCGTCATTTGGAGCGAAGCCCAGCGATAAAGGAACCACCTGCTCGTTCCCAGTCATTACCATCGTAAGAGCGAGCTATTGGGATGAATAACCCGTTGTCAAGCTCTAACGTTAATGTACATAGCGATCCAATGCCAACGGTTTTATCAATCGAAATAGGTCCGGGGAATGCGAAACTGAACGGGGTACCTTTACCGATAAAATTGGGGCATTGTTCGCCTTGCACCTGGACTACTGACAATCCAAGAAGCGTAAAGACAGTTCAGGTTTGCGTGGACGTGGCGGAGCTGGTTTTTCGACAGGAATGAAGTGGGAATTTTTACCAAAAAATAATGAACCAAGATATTTGCTTTGTAATGCTGATGAAGGTGAACCTGGAACTTTTAAAGATCGAATGATGATGGAGAAAGCTCCACATCAATTGATTGAAGGTATGATTATTTCTGGTTTTGCGATTGGCTCAAAAAAATCTTATATTTATGTTCGTGGTGAATACGAAGATTCAATTCAAGCCTTAGAAATAGCTATTCAAGAAGCTTACAAGGCTGGTTTACTGGGTAAAAATATTCTAGGTTCGGGATTTGATCACGATATGGATATTTATCGTGGAGCTGGTGCTTACATTTGTGGTGAAGAAACGGGAATGATTTCATCTTTGGAAGGTCTTAAAGGACAACCAAAATTAAAACCACCATTTCCTGCAGTTCAAGGTTATTTAAAAAAGCCTTCAATCGTAAATAATGTTGAAACGCTGGCTGCAGTTATTTATGTTTTACGTGACGGCGCTGCTGGATACAGAAAATATGGAACTGAAAAATCTGCTGGAACAAAATTATTTTCACTCAGCGGAAATGTAAATAAACCAGGAAATTACGAAGTTCCATTAGGTTACCCACTTAAAGACATGGTTCATATTTTAGGTGGTGGAATTAAGAATGGAAGAAAATTAAAAGCTGTCATTCCAGGGGGATCATCGGCTCCAGTGCTGACTGTAGCAGAAGTAGAAAATGCGACGTTAGATTATGAAAATTTAGCTTCAATAGGATCAATGTTAGGTTCTGGAGCTGTTATTGTGATTGATGACTCTAAATGTATGGTTGAATGCTTAGCTAATTTAATGCATTTCTACCATCACGAATCTTGTGGTCAATGTACACCTTGCCGAGAAGGTACTGGTTGGTTAGATAAAATTACTCATTCAATTTTATCAGGTAAAGGTCGACTTGAAGACATCGATTTATTAATTAAAGTGGCTGATAACATGAAGGGTAAAACAATTTGCGCTTTATCAGATGCAGCGGCACTTCCAGTTTTAAGTTTTGTGACAAAATTTCGCGATGAATTTGAATATTTTGTTAAAGAAGGAAAATCTAAAGTTAAAGGAACGGCGATCAGAACTCCAAGTTATGTCGCAGACAAAGGACATGCTCATGCTTAAGTGCACTATCAATAATGTAGAGCTTGAAGTTAAACCGGGAACAACCATCATCCAGGCCATGTTTGATAATCATCAAAAAATTGCCCATTACTGTTGGCACCCAGGTTTAAGTATTGCGGGAGTTTGTCGTTTATGTATGGTGCAAGTCGAAGGAAATCCTCGATTACAAATTGCATGTAATACGGTAGTTACTGAGGGAATGAAAATTAATAACACTTCACCACAAGTCTTAGAGGCTGTTAAATGGGGACTTGATTTTCATTTAATTAATCATCCGCTTGATTGTCCTATCTGTGACCAAGCTGGGGAATGTGGACTACAAGAACAATACATGGAATACGGTCAGTACACTTCTGAAATGGCTGAGGCCAAAACAAAAAAACAAAAAGTTGTCGATCTTGGTCCTACAATTGTTTTAGATTCTGAAAGATGTATTTTATGTTCTCGATGTGTTCGATTTACTGATGAAGTTTCTAAAACAAATGAGTTAGGAATATTTAATCGAGGAGATCATGCAGAAATAGGAACTCATTCAGGAAAAAAATTAGATAATCCTTATTCATTGAATACTGTTGATATTTGTCCTGTGGGGGCTTTAACTTCAAAAGATTTCCGTTTTAAACAACGAGCTTGGTATTTAAAAGATGCTGATACTATTTGTAATGGATGCTCTACAGGTTGCAGCACTAAAGTTTATTTTAATAAAGAAGGTTTATTTCGTGTCAAACCAAAGCACAACGAAGCTGTTAATGGCTACTGGATGTGTGATGAGGGGCGAAATACATACAAGTTTGTAAATAAAGAAAATCGTTTATTAAAAACTTATGAAAAAGCCAACGGACAAGATTGGAAAGAGTCTAAACCAGCAGGTGAACTTGTTAAAAATGTCGGCAAATATTTCCAAGATGTAAAACCAGAAGAAATGGCTTTAGTTTTAACGGGTCAATTGACAAACGAGGAGTACGAGTCAATTCTAAAAGCATTTACTGAAAAATATAAAGTTAAAAATATTTTTCATTGGAATAACAACGAAAAATCTTTAAATGATTTTGACGGTTTACTAATTCGTGGGGATAAAAATCCAAATACTAAAGGTCTACAAAATTCATTCGCAAGATTTGGAATTCAAACGACTTGGTCAGATTTGGAATCAAAAATAAAATCCAAATCGATTAGATTTTTAACTGTGATTGGTCCTGAAAACACTTCAGTTTACAAAGATACTGCTGAAAAAATTTCATTATTCACCCAAGTTGAGTATCTAACTTATTTAACAAGCGCAAGTGTTTCAGAGTTAAAAGATTCAAATTTAAAAAACAATACTGTGGTGATTCCGTTAAAAACGTATATTGAAAAAACAGGCAGTTTTACGAACCATGCTGGCTTAGTTCAATCATTCAAAAAAGTGACTACAATCGTCAGTGAAGCATTGAATATCAATGAAGTGGCTCAATTGTTAGCTGGTCAAGATTTAAAAATTTCAGCACTAGATGAAAAACAGTTATTTGTTGCCGAAAACCGACCATTGACTCAAGTTCGATTAGAACACCGCAAGAAAAATGAATTTGTATTTAACAAGGAATAGGTAAAAAAATGTCAGTTGTTCAACAAAAATCTGAAAGCAAACAGTGGTATATTCCCGGCGTATTAACTGGTCTTGGAATTACTTTTAAACATTTGTTAAAAAATATTTTTAATAAAAAACAAATGATGACTTTAAATTATCCTGAACAAAAATATGATTACTCGAATCGTTTTAAAGGAAATCATATTTTAACAGTTAAAAAAGATGGAGCCATTCGCTGTACTGCGTGTATGCTGTGTGCCACGAACTGCCCAGCTGAATGCATTACAATTACTGCCAGTGAACACCCGAATCACGAAGTTGAAAAATATCCGATTAGTTATGAAATCGATATGCTACGTTGTGTATTTTGTGGTTTCTGTGAAGAAGCCTGTCCTGTTGATGCCATCCGCTTAGGACCTGAATGGCAAACTCCTGGAGTCAATGGCGCTGACTTTACATATGACATTAAACATTTGGCTTACCGAGCAAATCTAAAAGGTGGCGTACAGTCTGTTGTTGATGATAAAGAACGTTTGAAGTCGGGGATTTAGTTTAAAGCTAATTCCCATTTCCATAAGTATTCAATCTTTCAATATCATCAAATAATTCTTTAAGTTGTTTTTTATTTTTCGAGGGCCATTGTGAGAGTATCTTTTGATACTCTTTTTTATTTGTGATGTAAGATCGAAACAATATATCAATAGCCATAGTTGATTCGTTTTGTTGCCCAAGTATAATTAAATTTTCTAAATAATTAACAACCGATGTTTCTTGAAATGATATTGATTTTTGTAACTCGATAGCTAATTCAGTTTTTTCAATTAATTTGACGTAGTCTTTTTGAGATAATTTACTTTGAGCAAAACTATTTTCAATTAAAATGAAAGTAAAAATAAATAAAATATATTTCATTTTTTAGTCCTTAATCTCAGGTTTAATCATAACTCCAATAAGTTTATAATATTTAGCTCGTTTTCCACCTGTTTCGGTTATCGGTGTTTGAGCAGTTTCGCCATAACCGTAGCGGCTTTGAATTCCGTGGTCCATTTTAATTTCTATATGACCATTTTTATGTAAAGCTTGATTCGTTAAGTATACAAGTACAGTGCCGCGGGGTGCATTTTTAGGATCTTTCATGACTTCTTTATATTTAGGATCATCTAATAAATTTATAAAACCGTACTTTTTTAAATCATTAACTGCAAACTTAGCGCTTCTTGAACTGAACCATTTAGGAATTAAACTTTCTTTATAAGCTAATGCATATTTAACGACTCGGTAGCACTTTCCCTTGATTCTGCCTTTGCGGTACATTTTATTTTCTAAGTATTTGACCACATTGTTGACTTCTTTGCTGTTTGAATAATTATCAAAATCAGAGTTTTGATAAGTGATTTCAGCAGAAGTTACATTTGGTGTACTGGTGTCTGCAGGCTGGCTGTCTTGCTCTTCTATTTTTTGATTGATATTTGTGAGATCATTAATATTGTCATTATTTGTTGAACTTGTGGCGTTTTCACATTCTGTATTATCACAGGTTGTACCAGACTCGGTGACTGATTTTGGATGGTTCGATTCGCTTTTCCATATATAAATAGGTGCATTATTATTGAGGTCAATTTTTTCAGAGGGACTAGATACTTTTATTTTTAGTGCATAAGCGCCAGAGTTCAGTTTCGTTTCAGAAAGAATTTCAACAACCGAGCCGGTATTTAAAAATCCAACTATATTTTTTTGACCGTAAAAATTAATGCTGTTTCTAATATTTGAAGGAGTAACTAATTCTACAAATTCAGCTGCAAAGAGTGGTGTAGATAAAAACAATGCTATTATTTTTAGAGAAATAAATTTCATGAATCTTTATCGTCAAGTTGTGAGAATTTCTCAAATTAGAAATTAAAAAGCTAGACCTAACAAGACTTTTAAATACACGCCGCTCAGATCTAAGTCGAGATCCTTGTTATTAATATTGTCATGTGCATTTTTAATTTTTAAATACTCGTATCCAGCTTCTGCTCCGACAATTATTGGAATTATTATTAATGGTTTTACACTAAGCTCTATTCCGGCAGAGGCGCTGTCAGATATGCTTGATTTATAATTTACTAAATCAGATCCAGAATTTGTAATACTTAAACTAGATTGTGTTGATACTCCGAAGCTAAAAATAGGTCCAAAATGAATAATAGTATCAATGATTCTGTAATTGATTAAAGCTGCAATTCTTTCCACTTTGGCATCGACACTGAGGCTTCCAGCAGAACCTGTTAAACCAATTTTTTCATACCGTAATCCAAAGCCATAAGAAGTTAACGGAGGTGAAATAATGACATCTGCTCCAAGTCCAACTAAGGGAAGTACCCCAGGAAGTGCAGTCGTGCAAAGTGATCCGCAAGCATCAGTTGCAAAATCTTTAGTTCCCAGTCCACCGTAAGTCAGTCTAAGTTCGGCAAAGCCATGTGAAAAAAGCGGTGTCATATTTAAAATAACAAATAAATAAATAATATTTTTAGAAAATTTCATACAAGTTCCTTTTTATAATATTATAAACCAAATTTTTTTGGAATGCCTAGTCAATTTGTATGAACAATACAGTGTGGTCGAGCCAGTGTCTTAAAATAAGCTACAAAAAAAAATAAATATCAGATCAAATAGAATCATGAGTCATTATGGAACATTTGATCAATATTTAAAATTTTGTGAGTTATTCGATCAATTTGGTTTTCAAGCTAGAATTTATACCAGTCCTGATTTGGCAACGTATGATACATTGCAGTCATTGATACACATGGTTCCACATAAAAATAAAATAGCCTTCATTCATCGTGGAAATTATTTAATGGATATTGTTTCTGCCGTGGCTCTTAAAAATCAGCAGCAAGTCATTCAAAAAAAATTAACAGAAAATATTGTTATTTTTTTAGAAAGTTTAGAAACTTCGGTGCATACTTTTGTTTGGTCTTTGGGACATCATTTTACAAATGAAATTTATTATAATGAAAAACAAGTTCTTGAAATATTAGAAATTTGTCATCGAAAAAAAATATTTTCAATTTGCTTATTAGATTCAAGATCTGAAATTTTTTTACAAAAACTGCAATTAAAAGAACAATCACAGTATGCACTATTTATTGAAGTTCCTTCCCTTTTTGAGGTTGAAAATAAAAATTCCATTTTATATCTTAGTGAGAAATTAAAATTATCACTGCTTGTTGGAGGATTGCAAAATTTAATCAACAACACTAACACTCAAAATATAAATAAACAATCAATTCCTATACTGCTTAAGGCGCAGAAAAATTCAGCGTTAGCTATTAAGGAATTTTTAAAGTTGAATGACTCACAAGCGTTTACTTTGGCCGAGCTTCCTTTTTGGGTCACTGATAAATGGTCTGTTTGGTGGCCTGAAATTAATCAGCCTGATTTTATACGTCACACTTTAATTTTATCCTCAGAATACACAGAACAAAATCCAAATTATTTAAGCTTGATCGAAAAGGCAGAGTTAGAAATAAGTCAAAATTCATCATGGGTTATTTCTTAATTGTGTCTGAAATTACTGCTCCGTTTATTATTCTAAAAAAAACAAAATACCAAGAAGCTGATTTGATTATTCAAGCATTGTCTCAATCAGGTAATAAAAAATCCTTTATTGCAAAATCAGCACTAAGAAGCAAAAAACGCTTTGGCGGTGGAGTATTAGAACCTACACACTTCGTGCAATTCACTTATACACCCTCAAAGAATGGCACAGGTTTAAATGTTTTGAATGAAGCCAGTGTTATTAATGATTTTAAAAACATTAGAACAGATTATGATAAAATAGAATTTGCATTAAATATTATGAATTGTGTAACCCATGTATCACAGGAAGGTGATTTTGATTCACATTTTTTGTATAACTTAGTGGGGCATTCTTTAAAGTATCTTGAAAGATGTGATATGGCGTCTATCAATTTATTTAAAATGCATTTTTATTTAAAATTTCTTTATCAACAAGGTGTTATTTCGCTTGAATCATGGATGAATCCATTTTTAAAAACAAATATTGTGCAATCAGAAACTTTGATTTTAGTCAGTGAATTAAATGTGATTGTGGACAGTTTTTTGTCGTCAATTGAGTTGCAAGTTAAGCATTATATTAAGTCTGCTGACTCGACACTGGGGTAAAGTAATTTTAAATCTTCATTTTCCCCAACGGATGAGTCGCTTGCATCGTGCGTGCTAAGCTATCGACACTTAAATGTGTGTATTTTTCAGTAGCCTGAAGACTTTCGTGACCTAGAATTTTTTGAAGTATTCTTAGATTGACTCCGCTTGATAATAAATGAGTGGCAAAACTGTGACGTAAAGCATGTGGATTTAAATTATTCATTAAGTTAACTTTTTTTCCGCATTGACGAATCATTTCAAAACCAGCTCGGGGATTCAGTGGAGCATTGCCAAAAACAAATACCGAAGGATCTTTATTAAGTTCTTTGAGTAACTCAATACAAAATAATGGTATAACAATGATGCGTTCACGATTCCCTTTTCCTAAAACCGTAATTTTTCTTTGTTCAAACGAAATTTGATTCCATTTTAATTGGCAAGCTTCGCTAATGCGAAGTCCTCCACCATAAAGAAGCAAAAATAAAATAATTTCATTTTTTTCTTTAGTATTTAATTGTCGATTTGAATAAAAACTAATAACACTTAAAACTTCATCAATAGAAATAAAATGTGGAATTTTTTTTGGAACTTTAGGACAAATCAATAAGTGAGAATAATTTTTATCAATATATTTATCTTGGTAAAGCCAATTAAAAAAGCTTTTAAGTGTGGCTATTTTTCGATTTCGACTGGCTAAACTGAGCTTGCTCCATCGGTTTAATCCAAGTCTTGCTTCATTCCAAAGCTGCTTTTCACTGACTAAGTTTAAGTCAGTAATTTTTTCAGGACTAATTATATCAAAAAATGCTTGATTAAGGTCATTTGAATAAGCTTTTAGTGTAAGTTTTGATGATGATTCAATATTATCCATATATTTTAGGTACTTATATATTAGATTATACATGTTTAGAGTCATACATATGATTATATATTAGTCTATTTTTATTGTAAGTCCTAATTAGGTGACTAATTTTGCTAAAAAAATTATCATACTGTGCAAATTTTTCTTGCAATAAATACAGACTTTAGTTATAGTGCAATGCATAACTGCGTTTCAAAATGAGATAATCAAATTGGGACAAAAAATTCAATTGATTAAATAAACGACAAAGGTGGAAATATGTCAGATTCAAATTCAAACTTCGTGTTACCAACAAGTAATCAGCAAACAGCCAACACTAAAACATGGGTTCCCGTAGCAGCGCCTGCTGAAGAAAAAAAAATGGTCTACAAATCAGACCTTATGGTTTCTTTAGTTAAAATGATTGATCGCGTGGCTCCGTCTCAGGCGAATGTTTTAGTTTTAGGGGAATCTGGTACTGGTAAAGAGTTAATTGCAAAGTCTATTCATGAAAAATCAAATCGACGTAATCGTCCTTTTATTGCTGTCAACTGTGGAGCATTACGTGAAGCGCTTTTAGAATCAGAATTGTTTGGTCATGAAAAAGGTTCTTTTACAGGAGCTTATACTAAAAAAATAGGTTTAGCTGAAGCTGCAAACGGTGGAACTTTATTTCTTGATGAAATCGGTGAAATACCAATGGCAATACAAGCTAAGTTATTACGATTTTTACAAGAGGGTGAAATTTTTCGTGTAGGTGGCAAAGACCCAATTAAAGTTGATCTTAGAATTATCTGCGCAACTAATCGTGAATTAGATCGTGAAGTTGAAAAAGGAAACTTTCGAGAAGATTTGTATTACAGAATTAATACAATTGTTTTAGCGGCTCCTCCATTGCGACGACGTAAAGAAGATATTCCTGCATTAATTCAACATTTTCTATCTGGCGGAAGATCTTTTGTGAATGCGAGTAAAAATATTGACGAAGAAGCCATGTCTGTGATGTTGAAATATGATTGGCCAGGAAATATTCGTGAATTACAAAATGCTTGTGAAAGACTTCAAGTTTTATCAGAAGGTCACACAATCATGTTAAATGATTTACCGGACAGTATTCGTAATCCGATAAAAAAAGAAGAAGCTTTAGCTTTCAGTCCTGAAGTAAAACTGCATGATTTAGAAAAGCGTTATATCATTAGTGCTTTAGGTTTTTACGGTGGTAATAAAACTCAAGCCGCTCAAGGATTAGGAATTACAATTAAAACCTTGTACAACAAGTTACATGAGTATGGAGAATTTGAAAAGTACGCAGTGCACACAAAGCCTGATGCAAAATAAGATACATTAAATAAAAAAAGGCTTCCAATCGGAAGCCTTTTTTTATTTAAAACTCAGTTAGAAATTATTAAAAATAACCTTCATCATCTGAATCTTCATCTTCTTCGCCAGGTTTTTTTACTAATGAATCTTCTTCAATATCATCTTCCATGTCTTCATCTAATGCTTCAGCTTCTAATGTTTCAAAACCTTCACCGTCTTCATCTTTTTCATCAGCAAGTACTTCACTTTCAACATCTAAATCATTTATGTCGTCATCGAACTCAGATGAAATAGTATGTAATGTATCCTTAGAAATCAGTGCTGCAGAAGCTAATGCACTTGCTATGTTAGTTATTTTTTTTACTGTTTTTTTCGCGACTACTTTTTTGCTTTTTGGTGCTGCTTTTTTTACAACTTTTTTAGCTGTTGTTTTCGCGACTACTTTTTTCTTTTTAGGTGCAGCTTTTTTTACAACTTTTTTAGTCGTTTTTTTAGCTACTTTTTTTGCAGCTACTTTTTTTTTTGCCATTCAGGACTCCATTTTGTGATTTGTTTTATATAATTATAATCTTTTAATTACCTTATACGCTTTTAAAATTTGAAGCAAGAGTCAGCTGTATTTGACACTTGCTAAAGTCTATATTTTATAAATGCGATTTAAAGATGAAAATAATCTTCTAAAACTCGGGCTACACCTGAAGGAATAATAGTTGCCAGAAAAAGTCCAGATGGGTAACCACGCTTTGCGCTAACGTAAGTTAGATAACCTTTTGTTAGAGTTTTCGCTTTATTTTTTATTGGTAAAGTGATGTTAGGAATAGGAAATGGTAGTGAAGCCTCGTCTGGTAATGTCATAAATACACCTAAAGCATTAATTCCGATGTAAAGATGAAGCTGCATCTTGTTATGCTCTGGAAACTGTAAGGCAAAGCTTGGTAATTCATCTTTTCCAGCAGGCATTTTTGGAAGTTTCTCACCGCTTGGTAATTTTGAAGGATTTTCAACAACTGATCCCTTGATAATATATGTGATCGGAATCCTAACTGCTAATTTCATTTTTCCAGTTGCATCGAAAATTGGGCTAAATGTAATATCTTGGTAATTTGCAAATGCTCCGTTTGGTGTAAAAATAAGGCCTCGAGGCATCGGTATCATGACAATAAAATGGCCTGTCATTTTATCAAAGTCGATGACTTGCGAGCCTTGAACATCCATTGAAGTGAAATTTCCATCAACTTGGCCTTTGAGATCAATGTCATTAATATTTAAAGGCTCAGGTCCAACTGGATTTCCAAAACTATCTGAAAGATTATCTGAAGTCGTTTTATCGAGCGAAGTTTGCTGTGATTGAAAGCCCTTAGGCGAACAGCTAAAAAAACTGAGAATAACAATTGATAGTAATAAATTTTTTTGATTCATAAGGCCTCACTTTTTTGTTTAACAATTTTGTTAACAATAAAGGTTTCGGCCTTTGGTCTAGTTTACTTTAATGTTTATTGAAGCGAAAAAGTATTCGACACTTTATTGAAAAAAAATCAGTCAGAATATAATTTTTTGGCTTATATTCTGACTGAAGTGGCTTAACTTAATAATTTCAAAGCGAGCTGATTATTTTGATTAGCTTGTTGCAATGAAGCAGTTCCTGCTTGTAACAAAACTTGATTTCGCGCTAGTTCAGATGAGGTTGCTGCGATATCGGTATCACGAATTCGTGAATTAGCAGCTGCTAAATTTTCTTGTGTCACAGCAAGAGTGTCAACAGTAGATGTTAGTCGATTTTGAAGAGCTCCTAAATTGGCGCGAATATTATTTACACGAATTTGTCCAGCATCTAAAGTTCCAATCGCAAATCGAGATCCTTCTTTTGTCGAATAATCCAAATCAGTCATTTCTAAAGCATCAAGTGTCGCTACATTATTAGTAGCATCAAAAGCAATAGAATCACTTTCTGTATTGAATAGCCCAATTTGAAAATCAAAGACTGGAGTTGATCCATCTAATAATCGTGTAGAGTTCCAAGATGTACTCTCTGCAGTACGTTGAATTTCATTTTTAAGCTGTTGAATTTCAATATTAATCAAACCACGCTCATTTTCACCAACAGTGTCTGATGCGGATTGAATAGCAAGCTCGCGCATTCTTGACATAATGTTTGAAATTTCTCCAAGCCCACCTTCTGCAGTTTGTACCATTGAAATACCATCATTGGCATTTCTTTGGGCCTGAATTGCAGAACGAATTTGAGCTTTCATATTTTCAGAAATTGCTAGACCAGCAGCATCGTCAGCTGATTGATTGATACGATTTCCACTAGCAAGTTGTGCAGTCGATTTTGCCATAAGCCTCTGTGATGTATTTAAATTTCTCTGGGCATTAATTGCCGAGACATTCGTAGTAATACGTAATCCCATATAAACTCCATTTATTTTTTATGTTTTGTAAGCATTCATGTTTCCTCCTTGAGTTAATATTATTTTAATTGCATCCAAGCAAAAATTTTAAACCTGAGTATCCTTAGTTTTCGAAAATATATTTTGTTAAAATTACTTTTTCGATATCTTCCTTAAAATTATTGATTTCACCCCTTTCGCTACAAAACAAAATGGCTCCTGCCTTTTTGTTCAATCTGCCGATCGGGTATGTTATGGGTATTCTTGACAGGACATCAGATTAGTTTTTTATTTTAAGAATAAAAATAAGATGAGAACTAAAAAAATCTACTCACTTCGTCTAGGAAACTCATTCAAAAGACTAGTCAATTTCGTGAAGTCGACAAAAGGCTACCGTGCCGGACACGAGATACGATTTTTTTTGCGCATTTTTTCTGTGTTCTAAAGTGTTGTTTCCTAAGGTACACTTTTCATTTTTAAATGAAAAGTGTGAACATTCTTCGCAGGACATAGGCATTTTATATTTTAAAAAATCCTTTGCAAAAATCATTTCTTTTTTAATAGATTTTTTAGGTCGTGGTAAAGTGCTCATGATGTCCTTAAAAAAGTGATTAACTTGACACTTTTAATATATAATCCATATTGTTGATAGGTGGTAGAAAAATGAATTCAGACATTAATAAAATGACAAAAAAATCAAAAGAAGCCATGACACAAGCTGCGTCATTAGCTGAAACCATGAAAAATTCATCAGTTGAACCGGAACACTTATTATTAAGTTTAATTGAACAAAACCAAGGCTTAGTTTCGAAAATTTTGAATAAACTAGAAATTAAACCAAATGAAATTATAAGTGAAATTAATAAACAATTACAACAACTGCCAAAACTTTCAATTCAGGCAGAAAATATTTATGCAAGTGCTCGGTTGCAAAAAATTTTTAAATTTGCAGAACAGGAAAAAAATAAATTAAGTGATGAATATATTTCAGTCGAACATTTTTTATTAGCGATGTCGTCATTTGACGACACCGCAGTGAAGTCAATTTTTAAAAATTGCAAATTAAGCAGAACACAAATTGAAAAAGTTCTTCTTAAAATTCGTGGACAAACAAAAGTTCAAACTGATGAACCTGAAAATATTTATGAATCCCTTTCAAAGTATGCAAAAAATCTAACTGAACTTGCGGCTCTTGGTAAATTAGATCCAGTTATAGGGCGCGATGAGGAAATTAGACGAGTTATTCAAGTGCTATCTCGGCGTACAAAGAATAACCCCGTGCTTATTGGAGAACCAGGAGTTGGAAAAACAGCAATTGCTGAAGGGCTAGCTTTACGTATAATACGAAATGATGTTCCTGATAATTTGTCTGGAAAAATTTTAATGTCACTAGATATGGGAGCATTAATAGCCGGAGCAAAATATCGCGGAGAATTTGAAGATCGATTAAAGGCTGTGATTAACGAAATCGTCGAAAGCCAAGGACAAATTCTTTTATTTATAGATGAATTACATACGCTTGTCGGTGCAGGTAAAGGTGATGGAGCAATGGATGCAGCTCAGCTGCTAAAGCCTGCTTTAGCCAGAGGCGATCTTCACTGTGTAGGCGCAACTACACTCAATGAATATACACAGTATATTGAAAAAGATCCTGCGCTCGAACGTCGATTTCAAGTTGTACAAGTTAATGAGCCATCAGTGGACGAAACAATAACTATTCTTCGTGGATTAAAAGAAAAATATGAAGTTCATCACGGAATTCAAATTACAGATGGGGCATTAGTTGCTGCAGCACAGTTGTCAGATCGCTATATTACAAATCGCTTTTTGCCAGATAAAGCCATTGATTTAATCGATGAGGCATCTAGTAAATTAGGGATTGAAAATCGGAGTATCCCTGAAGGTATTGATGAAATACAACGAAAAATAGTTAATTTAAAAATCGAAACTGAAGCTTTAAAAAAAGAATCTGATGAGTTAAGTATAGAAAGAAAAAATAATATTGAACTAGAGATTAATCAATTAAGTTTAAAATTAAACGATTTCATGAGCCAATGGAAAACAGAAAGATTGCAAATTGAAGAAACTAAAAATTTAAAGCTTGAAGTTGAAAAAGTAAAAAATGAAATATTGAAATCAGAGCGAGATTTTCAGTATGAAAAAGCAGCTCAGTTAAAGTACGAAAAGCTACCACAGCTGGAAAAGCAACTCAACATTTTTGAAAATAAAAATCAGTTAAATCAAAAAACTGTACTTAAAGAAAAAATTATGTCAGAAGACATTGCTTATATAGTTTCGAAATGGACTAATATTCCTGTCGGCAAAATGTTGCAATCTGATTTGCAAAAAACTTTAGATATGGAAAAAATTTTAAATCAAAAAATAATTGGTCAGAATCATGCGCTGCAAGTGATTTCAGAAACAATTCGCCGATCACGAGCAAATTTAAATGATGAAAACAGGCCAATGGGTTCTTTTTTATTTGTAGGTCCGACGGGTGTAGGGAAAACTGAAATGGTAAAAGCACTAGCTGATTTTTTATTTGATGATATTCATTCAATTGTGCGACTCGATATGAGCGAATACATGGAAAAACATTCAGTCGCTCGTTTAATTGGAGCCCCACCAGGATACGTCGGTTTTGAAAATGGAGGACAGCTTACAGAAGCCGTTCGACGTAAACCATATACTATAATTTTGTTTGATGAAATTGAAAAAGCGCATCCTGATGTTTTAAATGTGATGTTACAGCTTTTAGATGAGGGCCATTTAACAGACAGTCAAGGTCGAAAAATTAACTTTAAAAATTGTTTAATTACAATGACTTCGAACTTAGGTGTTCACGACGGAAAGTTTGATTCAAGTTCTATGCAGAAAGCATTAAAATCATTTTTTAAACCAGAATTTTTAAATCGAATTGATGAAGTCGTTGAATTTAATACTTTAAATGAAGATCAAATAAAAAATATTGTATTGATTCAGCTTGAAAGCATTCGCAAAAATTTTAGCCAAAGAAAAATTGAGCTTCTTTTTTCTGATGATCTTGCTTTGTATATTTCGAAAAATGGATATGATCCCTTGTATGGAGCACGACCTATAAAAAGATTCATTCAAAGTTTTGTTTTAAATCCTTTGTCAGTTAAAATACTTAGTAATGAATTTAAAATGAATCATAAATATATTTTTTCTGTGGAAAAGGATAAACTCACTTGCTTGAATCAATTAAATTACTAAAATAGTGTCGTACTTATTTTCAGTTTTTAAAACATTCAAATTATTATAATGTTTCACTTTAGTTTTTGATAAATTAAGCCGTATAATAGTCTAGAGACTTCAGTCTAGTCTGGTTTAAGGAGAATTTATGAAAAGCAAAAGTAAAATGACAGTTATAAAAATAGGATCTCTTGTTTTTCTAAGCAGTTTAATTATGGCAAATCAAAAATGTCAGAAACCAGAGCCGCGACAACTTAAAAGAAATATTAAAGTTGTTGATATGTCGGCTTCACAGTTTTTAGATCATTCAGGTTTTAATTTTTCTGAAGTCGCTCAAAGCCAGTTATCTGGAGTTTTTTTTGAATCTCAAGATTTTTTTGAAAGAAATTCTTATCCGACTGTTAATAAATTAAATCAAAATAAACTTCAAAGCTTCACTAGTAGTGATGCAAAAATACTCCCAATTATTGAAGCAAAAGCTCAACTGCAACTTCAAAGCTGGTTTCCAGATTTAAAAGTTACAGATGTAGGTTTATCTCGTGAATCAAGTTGCTTAATTAGTCGCCCACAGCATTTATTAATGGGTAAAATAAATGCTCTAGAAGCTTATTCGGGAGGTCAACTTAAGTTTGGTTTTAATCAAACGGTTGTTCGGGTTCCCATAGAAGCAAAATTTAATTTAGATAAAATGCGAATGGATTTAAGCATGCACGCGTTTGATCCTTGGAGCCATCAACGAATGGCCAGCGTCAATTCTGAGGCTTTTAAAAAAGATTACAAAGTTGGTTTTGGTATTGATTTGGGAATAATTCATATTGGACCAGAATTTTATCGAACGACAGGAATGGCTGAGGTCACACTTAAAGGTTTGCAAAATGTTGTAAAAGATTTGTATAAAAAACTCAATTCCCTTGCCCGCCAAGAGTGGCAGTCACGAGTTATGCTTAGTCGAGACAATTATGTCGTGATAGTGGGTGGAGCTGAGCTTGGATTAAAAAAAGGTGATTTGTTAAAAGTAGAAAATGAAATTCATGATTGGATGGGAGAACCCTGTGGAGATAGTTCAACTCTTTTAGGCTCTACATCAGTAACATCAAAGCCTTGGATTATTGAAATTGAAGATGCAGGAAATCTGATGTCTAAAGCTAAAGTTCTAAATGTTGATGAGGATATAACAATCGATGTTGGTGCTTTAGTACGAGTCGAAAAATTAAAAGAAGAATTGCCAGTTAAAAATAGTACAGATTAGTTCATTAGAAATAATATTAATTATTTTTTTGATCTTCAAAAGTTTTAGGAATAACAATTGTCCTTATTTAAACTAAGCTCTAAATTTTTTTCTAGACTTAAGTCAGTAATAATGAACCTTTTTTGTTTTAAACCTGAGTATCGACTTTAGTCATATTTTTCAAAATTCATTTTAAAAAATGTAAATTTCACTAATAATAGAAGAATGATAAATAAATATATGATGTCTTCTGTTTTGTTTTTAGTATCTTTTTACCTTTTCGCTAAGCCAGATTTTTCTGAACTAAAAGAAAAAAAAGCACGTTCAATTCAAAATCAAACATTATCTTTAGATCCAAATCTATGCATTGCTGAAGAAATTAAAATAGATCGTCAGCTTGGACTCAAAGAATTAAGAAATGAATTAGGACAAATCGATCGTGACCAACTTATTCAGCTTCTTTGGAATGAACTAAAAAATCAAAAAAGTGATAAATCATTATTGTTGCCTATACTTTATTATTTAAGTGCGACAGAAAACTTAAAGGAACTTCGCGGATTCTACAAAACGCTAACATTTTTATTAGTCGGACAAGAGGCCTCTGATGTAATTTTAAAGCATTGGCCTGTGCGACCTTTGGTTACAAAAATACCAATCTCTGAAAAAGAGATTTGCTTGTTGTATCAAAATTCTAAAGCAGGGTTTTCAAGAGGCACTAAATAATGAAATTTAGACTTTTAAACATATTTACTGGTATATTTCTTTTTTATTCTTTTTCATTGAAAGCTCAAATTCAATTGCCATCTTATGAAGAGCTTTGTAAGTACGATAGTAACTACTGTGATAAAGCTAAAGGTAAACTGAAACCGGAATTAGTAGTTTATTATAAAAAGTTACGATCCCAAATTATTCAAATTGCTAAGTTATACAAAGTAGATCCTGTTACCCTAGCTATGGCGCCTATAACTGAAAATAGTTTAAATGTATCTGTGGATGATGAAGTTCAGGATTTTTTAGTTAAATCAAAGTTAGCAAGTAGTGCCAGAGTTTTTGGTCATTCATTTACTATCGGACCAGGACAAATAAATATGGATCCAGCTATGGAAGTCGAAGAAGCTGCTGCCAAAATCGAAGGGCGTTCTAAACGAACAGAGCAAGAAGTCGCTCAAGAATTATTGACTCCGATTGGAGCATTGAAGTATGCAGCTGCTTTATTAAAGCATGCTGAAACAACTTATTCTGCAGTTGGATTAGATATTTCTAAAAGACCTGAAATTCTAACTACACTTTATAATATAGGAAAAAATAGTACGCGAGCACAAGTTACTAAAACAACTGGTAAAGTACCAAGACCAAATTATTTTGGTTACTTTACCGGTTTACATTATTCAGAAATTCAAAAAGCTTTAAACTTACCATCAGTATTAGATGAAAATTTTGATTTTGTGGCCTTAAGCACCAGTAGTAAATTTCAAGTTGAAAGAAGTACTTATTCTGTAGATAAGTTAGAAGTATTTCAATTTCCCCCATTATGTGAAAGTTCCAGATATACAAAGCCGTTTGGAGCCAAAACTTTTATTAACGGTGAGTATGAAATAGTGTCTCGACTTTCTGGATGTGATTTCGGTGCTTTTGTAATGTTGACAGATATATATGGTCATTCTGGTTGGATTGCAGTTAGTGATTTGGATAAAGCAAAACAACAAGACTTAAAAACAGATACTGATCCTTTTATAGAAAAGCCCTGCGAAAATATTCCAGCTAAAAGTTGTGAGGCGACTTTAAGTCAGTTAAAAAATAAATATAGAATGAATATTTCAGGTGATGCAACCTCATTTGAAGTCGCAAACGTGATGGGAGTTTCACTAAAATCAATTGCTAATTTTAATAAAAGATCTTTTTTTGGTCAAATAAGTGATTTTACTTATAATGGTTGCGGTGGTCGAAATGCAAGCTGTATAAATTGTTATAATTTTTTTATAATAAAGTACAAATATTTTAACATCTCTGTTTCGAAAAACCTTAGTGAAGAGATGTTAAAATATTCTAACAAAAGTTCATTTAATTTGTGTAGAGATTTTTTTAGAGAATTGTTGGAAGATTCACGTGAAGCAGTTAAAACGAATCGTTTAGAACCTGCTGGTAATGATTTATTAGACATTTATGATTCAAATTTTTTAAATGATTTAAATCAGAATAAATGTGTTTCCACAGTAGAGCTACCTTACACAAATCGTGTTGAAGGGCTAGAACTAGATAAATTCTCAAAAAAGTTTACTTTTTCAAACACTCGAAAACTCAACTTTGCCATTAAAAATAGTTGTCCTGTTGTTTTGGAAAAACATACAATTGAAAAAAAGTCAGCAACTGGTGTTACAAAGTCAGGATCTAAATCATCAGTTAAAAAATAATTGTCTCTATTGTATAAGTTTTTTACAGCAAATACCTATTGTATCAAATATAGACTATTTGAATATGGAATAAATTTCGCTGTGATATATGCAGCGAGGTCTATGTGGGAAATCAATTTCTTAAAAAATTTCTTTTAATATTTTTGATAAGTAATTTATCAAGTCATGCTTTTGCTTATACAAGCCAAGAAGTCAGTGATTTTGAATCTGGCCGTGAAAATGGAAATCACGATTATTCAAATTTATCATTAGATCTTGAACCGCTACTAGATACACAAGAAACAATTCTAACAAATGCTCAAATAAACCCTGCATTTAATGAAATTTTTCAAAATACAGCTAAATGGGCTGCTCATGTAGTTTATTTATCTAAAGATGGTCTTACAAAAAAAGTTTTAACTACTTATCGATATCGACAAACTATTAAACCAGCATCCACTTTAAAGTTATTCACGGGGTATTTAGCATTTTTAAACAAAAACTATGATGTCATTGATTTAAAAGAAAAATCTTTATATGACTATAAAGAGGGTGAAACTTCGCCTAAAAATAAAAGTCATACTTTGTCAAATATGATGGCCTTTAGTGATAATGAAATGGCAGATGAAGCATTAATCAGTTTAGCTTATGAACCAGTACCATCAGTTACGGTTGAAAATAAACAAATTTTGATTAATGCTGGTCTTTTGGTGATGAATTCAAAGTATTTTGAAATTTTTAAAAATAATACAGATTTTTTATTATTTCGTGCTGTCAATGGAAGTGGATTAAACTTAACTGATATTGATACTGGATTGCAGCTGAATCAAGTTACAGCCCAGTTAGAAACGACCCTGTTAGAAACAATTTATAGGTCTACCAATTATAATTCCTATAAAAAATTATTAGCAGAACCGTCTAAAAAATCGACTTTAGAAAAACGCTTAGTTGATATAAACAAAGTTTCACCAATTTATGCAAAAACTGGGACTTTAGATCGAACAATCGCACTCGCAGGATTTGCTGAAACAAAAAATGGAGTTCTTATTTATTCTATTATTGCTGACGAAATAAAATTATCGCCAAAAGCAATCGTTGGTAAACCTAAAGACATGGAAGTAGCATTAAATAATGCTAAAATGGTAGCCGTTGTTGAAGCTCAAGAAAAACATCGTAGTTATATTGATACTTTTTTAACTGAACACATTAATTATATTAATAGTAGTGGTTTGTAAGTAAAGAAGAAAATATGAAAAAATTATTGCTTAAATCAAGCTTAATAATTTTTGTTTCCAGCACTTTTGCAATAAACTCTTACTCCCAAACAGCATTTTCACCGGGAGATTTATATGATGCTGCTCAGCTTTCAGATATGCTTGATGAAAAGCAAATCACAGCAGATCAGTTTAGTGATTATATGGATATTATTGAATCCGGTGGCGATATTTTAAATGTCACATAAGAACAAAAAAATAATTCAATTATTTTTCAGGAAAACGACGTTGAATCGCTATCAGAAAGTGAAAATAAAATAAAAAATATTGCTGTGGTTAATAGTATAGAAGAATTAAAAAATTTTTCAGATAAACAAGTCGCTAAATCTGGTAATTGGTCTTATCGATTTATTTTTGTAAATAGTAAAGGTGAAAAAATTCCATTAAGCAGTCGTAATATGAATTCGCAAATTTGTCCTGCATCGACTCAGAAAATTTTTACTGCAAGCATAGCTTATGATCATAAATCGTATAGTTTAGACAAAATGGCAATCATGTTACAAAATAGCGACAATATCATGGCAGATGCGGCTTTAAGATCAGTCGCTATTTTGCCAAATTATGCTAATTACAATTCGCTTTAAGTGTCTCAATGTAAAACAAATCAACACTAAAAGCCAATTAGAACTTATATAAATGATTTAAAACGGAACGGCTTTAGCAAAGAATAAAATAAATAATTTAAGGAGAATTAAATGAAAAATTTTATTTTGAAACTGCTTGTTATCGTATTGATTGCACAATCATTTACTGGATTAGCTTTAGCTCAAACGCAGTCAAAATTGCAGAAGAAAAAAGCTAAAACTTATTCTAGCGAAGAAATTGATAAATTAAATGAGGAACTAGCTGCAAAGTATTCTGAACTGAGCGAAGAAGAAATTTCAGAGCTGAATGCTCGTGAATTTACTCCTGATCAAGAAGAAAAAGAGGCTTTAGATTCTATTTTATTAGCTCCAATTGGTGAACTGAATGAGGATGGAACATCTAGCGGAATCAAAAATATTGAAAATATTGATTCTAAAATAGTAAAGGATGCAAAGTTTACTCAGCAGATTTACAATAGTGGTAAATGGGGAATACGTGTTGTCTATATTCCAAAGATCGGTGATCCTATGACTTTGACATCATACCGTAGTAATGAGCAAATAAAGCCAGCATCAACTTTAAAAATATTTTCTGGCTATCTTGCATTTTTAAATAAAACTTATCCAATTCCATCATTAAGTTTAATGCTCCATAAAAGTGTTAATCCAATGGCAGAAGCTGCTTTGGAAAGTGTTATTCCCGCAAAAATGGAAATTCAAAATAATGGATTTAATGAAAGAAAACATTTAGCTATAGAGAAATTCAAAGTCACTTTTAATGGCTTAACAGATCTAGGTAAGTTACACATGGTTAATGGCAGTGGATTAAATACGAGTGACCAAAAAGACATAGCGGTTTTAAATAAAGTGACTGCTAATATGCAAACTTCATTTTTGTACAAAATTTTACGGTCTCCTCAAGATTATGCTATTTTTAAGAAATTATTAGCTCAACCTGGCCAAATGGGTACTTTAAGCCACAGACTTGTAGCTACAAATAGTTTAGCTAAAATTTATGCTAAAACAGGCACTTTGGATCAGACTGTTTCCTTAGCTGGTTTTGCTGAAACAAAAAATGGAGTTCTTATATTTTCAATATTAGGTGACGAACTAAAATTAGCCAATATGAAAAGCTATTTACGTTCAGTTCAAGCAACGCAAGCAAAAGCCCGTGAATTAATCGATGATTTGCTTTATATACATGTTAAAGCATTAGTTGCAGCTAATAAGTAATTTCAAAAAATTAATAGTTTTTATTACCAAAAACATGTGCTACAAAAGGCCATGTTTTCTGGTATTGTAGAAACTCTTTCCAAAGTTTTAGAAGTCCTTCCTGCTCGTCAAGACGAGCAAATTATAAGATTCAATATTGAACGCCCTTCAGATTATAATGATTTAAAAATCGGGGATAGCATTTGTATCAACGGCATATGCTTAACGATTGAAAGTTTCACTGAAAAAAGCATTCAGTTTTGTTTAGGGTCTGAAACTTTATCGATGATGAATCAACAATTTGATCAGTGGATCAAATATCCTCTTAATATTGAAAGATCTCTTAAGTTTGGCGACCGTGTACATGGACACTTAGTGACTGGGCACGTTGATCATTTGGCAAAAATTCATAAAACATATCAAGATGGCGAATGCTGGCAAATTGAAATTGAAATTTCAAATGAATTCAAAACCTTTTTTTGGAAAAAAGGATCTGTTTGTTTAAATGGTGTTAGTTTAACCATAAATTCTATTCACCAAAATATTTTAAGTGTATGTTTAATTCCAGAAACAATAAAAGCAACTAATTTAACATATTTTAATGAAGGTCATTATTTAACAGTTGAATCTGATTATTTAGCTAAAGCTTATTTTAATTTGAAAGTAAAAGATCAATGAGTATTTTTTCAAGTGTTCAAGATTTAACTTTAGAAATTCAAAATGGTCGAATGATTATTTTAGTTGATAATGAAGATCGTGAAAATGAAGGAGACTTAGTCATAGCAGCGCAGTTTGTGAATGATCAGCATATCAATTTTATGGCTACTGAAGGTCGCGGTTTAATTTGTCTTGCATTGCCACCCTCACAAGTCGACCAACTTAAATTGCCATTAATGAAATCAGAATTTCATGAATCAGCGAAGCTTGATACGGCTTTTACAATGAGTATTGAAGCTAAGCATGGTGTTAAAACTGGTATTTCATGTCAAGACCGCGCAAGAACCATTCAAGTTGCTATTTCGCCTGTGGCAAAGCCTCAAGATTTAGTTGTTCCGGGACATATTTTTCCGTTAAGGTCTCATATGCTGGGCTTAAAAGGTCGAAATGGGCACACTGAGGCCAGTCTTGATTTAGTTGAAAAAGCAAATCTATCAAATAAAAGTGCAGTTATTTGTGAAATACTTAATTTTGATGGGACAATGTCTAGACAAAAAGATTTAATACTTTTTGCAAAAAAGCATGGTTTAAAATTAGGAACAATTCAAAGTCTTATAGATTACAAAGGAAGTTAAATGAAAAAAACCGTGCAAAAAAAAAATAATAAAAAAAGTATTCTAAAAAAAAATATTAAATTAATCAAAGTAGGCGTAGTGACTTCTCGATTTAATTCTGACATTACAGAAAAATTAGAAGACGGAGCTTTGACCTATCTTGAAGAAATGGGTGTAGAAATTTATTCAGTGAGGGTTCCAGGAGCTGTTGAAATTGCTCTTGCAGCTCAAGCTTTATTTGATGCTTATAGAGTGGATGGAGTTATTGCCCTTGGAGCTGTTATTCGTGGAGATACTACACATTATGAAGAAGTTTGTCGATCAGTAGAAAGAAATTGTTCAAGGTTGATGTTAGATTATAAAAAACCGATTGCTTTTGGAGTATTGACTACAGAGAATGAAGAGCAAGCTTTAGAGCGAGTTGGCGGTAAACACGGACATAAAGGAATTGATGCAGCTCGGGCCGTTATTGAAATGATTGGCTTACTTGGTGAAATTAAAAAAAAATGACATAGAGAATAATTTTGAATGAAGTAAAAATAAAGTCTAACTCAAAAAAGAAAATACCGAATGAGATCAGAAAAAGAAAACGAGAAATATTTCTTATTTTTTTTGTATCATTATTACTTGCGATTTTAATTGGTCTAGAAGTTTATTTTTTCAGATCGGGACAAAACTTACCAGCTCCGTATATTATCTATTTTCTGGCTTTAGTTAATTTTAATTTAGTTTTAGTTTTGTTTTTACTATTTCTTATTTTTCGAAATATGGTCAAAATTTTCCTTGAACGCAGAAGTCGACTTTATGGTTCAAGTTTAAAATCCAAATTTACAATCGCTTTTTCTGTTTTTTCAGTGGTTCCTACAAGTTTAGTTTTAATTATTTCAGTCTTTTATTTGAATAGTAGTTTTGAAAAATGGTTTTCTTCTCAAACGTCTCGGGTATTGAAGAACGCTTCTGAAATTGTTGAGTCTTTAATTTCTCAGGAAAAACGTAAAAGTTTTGATTATGCAGAAGAAATTGCACGACTTATTGTTTCTGTGAAGGAAAAAGATCGGTCAGCTTTTTTGGACAAAATACAAAAAGATTATAAATTAGACGGCTTAGAACATTACAAAAATTTGTTTGGCGATAGAATCTTAGCTCAAGATCGAGAACAAATCATATCAACATTGCCACAAGTTGATTTAAACAATCTTAAAAAAAGCTTTTTATTTTTATCTCAAAATAGTTATATTCAAAGATTTAATGATCGACAACTTCTTCGAGTTTTATTTCCAGTGAACGATAACCCAACGACAGTTATTGTCGTCAGTAAAATTTTAGCATTTTCATCAGAAGCGCAGCTAAGTGATATCATTGGTTCTTATAATGAATATGAAAATAATTTTGAGTTAAAAACGCCAATCAAATCAATGTATTTTATTATGATGATTGTGATGTCTCTTGTGACATTGTTTGCAGCTATTTGGTTTGGGTTTCATTTAGCAAAGCAATTATCAGTACCTTTAACTCAGTTAGGTTTAAGCACAAAAAAAGTTGCAGATGGAGATTATTCATTAGTTGATATTCAATCTGGAAGCGAAGAAATAAATAATTTGGTTAGTAATTTTAATCAAATGATAAAAGATTTATCTGCTTCTGAATTTGAACTTCAAAGTACTTTGAAAAGTTTACACCAGTATATTAAATATGTAGAGATTGTTTTGGCTAATGTCAGCGCCGGTGTCATTTCTGTCGATACTCAAGGAATAATTACAACAATGAATCGTAGAGCCAGTGAGCTTTTACATTTAAATTCATCAGATTCAGTGGGTAAGCCAATCAAACAAATGATGAGTATGCAAAATTATCAGTTGTTGACTCAAATGTTAAAACAAATCCGGGAAAATAAGCTATCAACTTTAGAAAAAGAAATTAAAGTTGAAATAAATGGAGAAACAATTCCATTAATGATTCATTTTTCAATTTTAAATAATGAACTTCAAGAGGAAATCGGTCGAATTATTGTGTTTGATGACCTGACAGTCATTCAAAATGCGCAACGTGCAGCCGCCTGGTCTGAGGTTGCAAGACGTATTGCTCATGAAATTAAAAATCCGTTAACACCAATTCGATTAGCTGCGCAAAGAATTCATCGAAAATTTTCTGCTGAAGTGAATAATCCAATTTTTGATGAATCTATACAAATGATAGTGACTCAAGTTGATGAAATGAAAAATTTAGTCAATGAATTTAGTCAATTTGCTCGAATGCCTCAACTGACTTTAATGTTAGGTAACTTTAGTCAAGTGTTATTAGATGTTCTCAAAATTTTTCAAAATACACACTCGCATGTCCAATTTAAAATTGAATTAGATTCAAAATTACCTGAATTCAAATTCGACCAATCTCAAATAAAACGTGTTTTTATGAATCTCATAGATAATGCAATTATGGCTTGTCAAAATAATTCTAATTCTGAGGTTTGTATTTTAACAGAGTATCGATTGGATTTTAAAATTCTTAAAATTTCAGTAATAGACAATGGAATAGGAATACCTGCACGTGACAGAGCAAAAGTTTTTGAACCCTACTTTTCCACAAAAGAAACCGGCACTGGTCTAGGTTTATCGATTGTTAAAAGTATTATTGAAGATCATAGTGGTATTATTAGAGCTTTACCAAATGAACCAACTGGAACTAAAATGTATATCGAGCTACAAGTTATAGTTTAATTTAACTAAACAATATAAGGAATTCAGTATGAAAAATACCGAGGTAAAAGCAACGATTTTAATTATTGATGATGAACCTGCAATCCGTCAAATTCTGGCAGATAGCCTTAAAGATGAAGGGTATGTTGTTGTGACTGCTGGAGATGGTCCTGCAGGATTAAATATGCTGAGTCAGATTAAGCCAGATATTTGTTTTTTAGATATTTGGATGCCAAAAATGGATGGTATCGAAGTTTTAAAGACAGCTGCTCCGCTTTATCCAGAAACAAGTTTTGTTATGATTTCTGGACATGGCACTATTGAAACTGCTGTTCAATCCACAAAGCTTGGCGCTTGGGACTTTGTAGAAAAACCACTTTCGTTTGATAAAATTCAATTGGTCATCGAAAATATAATTAAATTTCGACAAGAGAGAAAAGAAAAATTAGCATTATTAAATAAATTACGCAGTAGTATTGCTCTTGTTGGAGAATCTTCTTCTTTACAAATTGTACGAGAAAAAATTTCACTTTTTTCAAAAGATAGCCGGCCAGTTTTTATTTTCGGAGAAACAGGAACAGGTCGTGAATTGATATGTCAAAATATTCACTATATGAGCGCACGTGCAAGTCGACCTATGGCCGAAATTAACTGTGGAACACTACCTCATGAATTAATTGAAATAGAATTATTTGGAATCGAAAAGGGAGCTCTTCCTGGGATAGATAAAGTCAGAAAAGGTAAGCTTGAGCTTGTTGATGAGGGGACTTTAATTATTGAACAAATTGAAGAAATGCCAGTAGATATTCAAACAAAGCTTGTGCATTTCTTAGAAACAAATACTTTCCAACTCGTTGGAGGAACTGATCAAATTAAATCATATCCTCGCCTTTTATTTACATCTTTAAAATCACAAAATGACATAGAAAAAAGTGATCGATTGATTCCGGCTTTAAAAAATAGAATCAGCAAAAACTCAATAACAGTATTGCCTCTTCGAGAACGACGTGAGGATATTTTGCCGCTCATTTTTCATTTCAGTGATTTAGTAGCAAAGCAAACAGCCATGTTTAGAAAGACAATTTCTGAACAGGGGTTGAATATGTTGCAAAAATATTCATGGTTTGGAAATGTGCGCGAACTTAAGAATTATATTGAACGAGTTTATATTTTAACGCCATCTGATTATGTGGATATACATGATTTAAGATTTGCAGGATTGAATGATAAAAAAGAAAATAAATCTTCGAGTCAAACAGATGATTTTTCAGAAATGTCCACTTTTCGTGAAGCCCGTGCTGAGTTTGAAAAAATTTATTTAGTTAAAAAAATACAAGAATACGGCGGTAACATTTCTAAAACTGCAGAAGCTATTGGCTTGGAACGTAGTTATTTGCATCGAAAAATTAAATCTTATGGAATTGAGGCTAACTAAATGATTCAAAGTAAACTTTTGAAATGGACTAAAACGCATTTATACACTCAAAAAGAAGCGCCTGCTGATGCTGAAATCCCTTCGCACAAATTGATGATGAGAAGCGGTTTCATGAAAAAGCTGGCTCCTGGGTTATATTCTTATAGTACTTTAGGTCTACGAGCGATACGAAAATTTGAAGCCATATTACGTGAAGAATTAGATCAAGCTTCAGCTATAGAAGTTTTAATGCCGATGGTTCATCCCAAAGAACTTTGGTCTGAGACCAATCGTTGGGAAGAAATGGGTGCAGGCCTTTTAAAATTCAAAAATCGAAATAATCATGAATTTTGTTTAGCAGCGACTCATGAAGAAGCCGTCGTTGATTATGTAAGACACGATTTAAAATCCTACCGGGATATGCCAAAAAATATTTATCAAATTCAGACAAAATACCGCGATGAAATTAGACCTCGTTTTGGTTTAATGCGTGGTCGAGAGTTTTCAATGAAAGATGCTTATTCGTTTGATCAAGATCAAGCTTCAGCATTGAAGTCCTACGATATTATGTATGCAACCTATCAGCGGATTTTCGATCGAATCGGGGCAAACTACCGTATTGTGCAAGCAGATGCAGGAAATATCGGGGGAAGTCAAACTCATGAATTTCAATTGCTAGCAGAAGCCGGTGAAGATTCATTGTTAGTCAGTGATACGACTCAATTTGCAGCTAACATTGAAGTATGTCCGGCTATTGATTATATCAAACCAGTTAAAAAAAATGAATCACTGAAGGCGATTGAGAAATTTGCCACACCAAATGCAAAAACAATTTCTGATTTGTCGAAGTTAACTCAGATTCCTGAAAATGAATTAGTTAAAACCTTATTCTTTTCAGCCAAAGATGAAAATGATCACAAATCAAAAGACATAAAAGCCATTGCTGTATTACTTCGCGGAAGTGACGAGATTAATCCCATTAAATTAAAAAATATTTTAGGTCTGACAAATCCACCTCGAATGTTAACAGAGGATGAAGTTTTCGCTGTCTGCAGAGCTCACCCAGGATCATGTGGTCCGGTGGGTTTAAAAATTCCAGTTTATGCAGATCATGGAATTATGCATTCAGAAAATTTTATTGTTGGTGCAAATGAAGATGGTTTTCATATTAAAAATATTAATTTTGAGCGAGACTTTAAATTAACTCAGTCAGCGGATCTTCGTTTTGCAAAAGTGGGCGATCAGTGTCCTGAATCTAACGGAAAATTACTAGCTTTTCGTGGTATTGAAGTCGGACATGTTTTTTATTTAGGAAAAAAATATTCTGAAAAAATGAACGGAGTGTTTTTAGATAAAAATGGAAAATCACAATTTTATGAAATGGGCTGTTACGGAATTGGTGTAACTCGAACAGTTCAAGCTGTTATTGAGCAAAGTCATGATCAAGATGGAATTATTTGGCCAAAAGCATTATCTCCTTTTCATATTCATATATGCCATTTAGATCCAAAGGATTCCGCAGCTAGCGATTATGTAGATCAAATCTCAAAGAAGCTTATCGAGTTAAATTATGAAGTTTTTATTGATGATCGTGATGAAAGACCTGGTGTGAAGTTTAAAGATGCAGATCTTTTAGGTTTTCCAGTGCGAATTGTTGTTGGTAAAAAAGGTTTTGAAAATAATCAAATTGAAGTTGTTGAACGAAAAACAAAAACTGTACACAAAGTTTCTCAATCAGAAGTCTTAGGTCAGGTTCAAAAACTTATATGATTCAATTGAAGAATCCCATTATGTTAGCCTTGGATGTGGATTCTGATATTGAAGCCTTTAATATTCTTGAACAAATCGGCGATCAAGTTGGCGCTATAAAAATTGGTCCTCGTTTAAATTTAAAATACGGTATTGGCTTGGTTGAAAAGATTAAAGTTTTTGCCCCTGTATTTCTTGATAATAAATTTTTTGATATAACAAATACTGTATTATCATCAGTTCGAATGGCTTTCGATTGTGGAGCAACTTTTGTAACTATTCACGCTATGAATGGTTTAGACACGCTTATTCAAATAAAAGCATTAGAGGAAAAACTGAATCAAATAAGGCCTTTCAAAGTTTTATGTGTAACTATTTTAACAAGTTGGTCTGAATCAAATTTGCCACAAAATTTAAAAAATCAATCAATCAGTCATCATGTTTTATCCCTCACCAATTTAGTTATTGAATCTAAACTGAGCGGATTGGTTTGCTCTGGACATGAGCTCGACTTAATAAAACAGAAAGAACTATTTAAAGTAGTTCCAGGGATTCGCATTGAAGAACAAATTAAACATCAACAAGTTCAAGATCAAAAACGAGTCATGACACCAAAAAAAGCTATTGAAGCAGGGGCTTCAGCATTAGTGATTGGTAGAAGTTTATTAAATTCTGAAAATCGAAGACAGACACTGCATCAAATTTTAGAATCACTGAGTGATGAGGTAAGTTAAATGAAGAAAATTAAATTTGAAAAAAAAAGAATCAATCCAATTAAAAGAAGC
Organism: Pseudobdellovibrionaceae bacterium; assembly: GCA_043765175.1. Classification (GTDB taxonomy): domain Bacteria; phylum Bdellovibrionota; class Bdellovibrionia; order Bdellovibrionales; family Bdellovibrionaceae; genus Pseudobdellovibrio. Next base: position 29,556 of record JAYUJM010000064.1, read on the forward strand.
CCTACAAAAAATGCTCAAGTTCCTGCAAAAGCTAAAATAAAACCAGGTTTTCCAAAACATTGGCGACAAGTAGCAGGAAACCATGCCATCGCAGAGCTTGTAAAAATGAAATCGCGATCAATTAAACACATTTTGATTCAACAGAACTGGAATACATCAGCTGATTTGCGTCAGTTGATGGATCAATTTAAAAATCATAAGTTATCTATTGAAGAAAAATCTGATACTGAGCTTCAAAAAATTTGCCCTTCGCATCAAGGAGCTGTTGTTTACACTGATTCCATTTTAAATTTCGATTACGTTAATCGTAATTGGAATCCCAACACATTGGTTTTAGCCTTAGACGGAGTCGAAGATCCTCATAATTTAGGAGCGATTATTCGAACTTCTTGGTTGATGGGAGTGAACGGAATAATATTACCCACAGACCGTGCAGTAGGCTTAACAGCAACTGTTCATAAAGTGGCTTGTGGAGGTGTAGAGCATGTTCCAGTGACTTCAACAAATAATTTTTCAGAACCATTTGAGCAATTAAAAAAAGCAGGATTTTGGGTTTTTGGGATGTCACACAAAGCAGAGAAAACAATTTATGATTTAAAGCTACCTGATAAAGTTGTATGGGTTATGGGTGCCGAAGATAAAGGTCTTCGCATTCCCACCGAACGAGCTTGCGATGAGCTCGTACGAATTCCTCAAATCGCTATTGATGCAAGTTACAATGTTTCAGTCGCTACTGCACTGGCGCTAGCTGAAACTAAACGTCAATGGAATGTCAAATAAATTACAGATACAACAAATTAAACCAACTGACTCACATTGATACAGTGTTAGATTTCTATGTTAGATTTCTAACATATGTAATGACATTATTCAGACTCAATAAATAAACTTTCTATAGTCTAAAATTATTGATTATGACTTGTTTGATTTATTTAATAAATTTAAGCAGTTATCAAAACCCAAGACAGTGATTAAATTAAAAGATTTTTGGCACATGAATAGCTATGTATCACTTAAGTAAATACATACTTTGATTAAACCAGAAAATAAATCAAAGAATTGAAAGGCTTATATGAAAACTATTTTGAATATAGCAATTTTGCTGAATTCCTTATTTGCGTTTGCTAACCCGAATATTTGGATAGACTGTGATTTAGCAACAGGCATGAATTTCAAAGATGTCGATGATGGATATACATTAGCCCATGCGCTCAAAAATTATCCTGATAAAATTGTGGGTATAAGTTATAGTTTTGGTAATACAAACGATTTAATAATGCAGAAAAAAATCTTAGATAAAATTTTCAAACTTGCCAACATCGAAAAGCCGAATTTTAAAGGTGCACAAAACGGAGAAGATTTATTGAGCGAAGGTTCCAAAGCTCTGGCACTTTATTTAAAAACTGTTAATGAGCCCAATTCTGCAGTTATTCTTGCGCTCAGTCGTATGACTACTATTGAAGGTGCTCTTAGAATTTATCCAGAGGGTGTATCTAAAATAAAAGAAATTCTGTTTATTGGCGGTCGATTAAAAAATGATGAACCTAGAGTTGGAAAACGACAATTAGCTCTTCCTGATAGTAATTTTTGGGGTGATGAAAAAGCTTTTAATGATATTCTTTCAAGAAATTTAAAAGTAACACTTTTTCCTTCTGATATAGCACTCAAAGTCAAAATTAAAAATGAAGATCTAGCAGATATGAAGAATGCGAATCCGTTGGCTCATTGGCTTGCAAGTCATTCAAATCAATGGATGTGGCTCTGGAAAAATGGTCTTGGAGAAATCGGTTTTTCACCTTTTGATTTAATGGCTTCGCTCTATATCACTTTAGAATCAGAAATGATTTGCTATGACGATATTCCTTTAAAGATTACAGCATTGCCAGATTATCATTTCGGTAAAAAAGGTAAGAATACCCGGAACAGACCAGTCGCATCTTACGATTTTACTGATGCAAAATACAAAGTTAAATATTGTTATGATGTAAAAAGTGAATTTAAAAGTAAATTAATAAATGAACTATTAAAAGATTAAAGTTATATCTCTAGTTCTAGTTTTAAATCATGCAAATAAATTTTCATAATTTGAATACGCTGATGCCCAATTTTCTGCGCACTAGATGTGTGAAGTCGATCTGCAACTAAAAATAATTTTTTATAAAAATGATCAACGCTAAAATTTGAATCGTCTGGTTTTCGAGATTCGCAGAAAGGGTCAAGTTCAGAATAAAATGATCGTTTCAGTAAGCCACTTGTTCCAAAACAGCGAGCAATGCCAATAGCCCCAAGTCCATCAAGCCTATCAGCATCTTGAACGATTTTAGCATTCAGTGAATTTACAGTCCTATTTGCAGTAAAGCTATGGCCAGCAATTGCTTCAAAAGTTTCATCAAAAAACTGTTCAGGGTAATTTATTTCTTTTAAAAATAATAATGCAGCCTCTGCAGACATCTTTGAAGCTGTGCTTCGAAGCGGACTATCCTTAGGAATGACTATGAAGTCATGTAGCCAAGCTGCTGGCACACAAACAAATTGATTTCCATTTTCAAGTACACATATTTTTTTTGTCATTTCAACAACACGTTTAAAATGCAAATAATCATGAGCTGGATCAGTATTTATTGAATCTTTGTATTTGGTAATAAACTTAATCTTTGCTGAAAAAACTTTTTCAAAATTTTGAAGTTCGTTTAAATTCATGTTAAGTCCGGCTTAAGATCCATTGAGTAAAATCAGAAACATCTTTAAAATACAATTCTCCGTTAGATGCAACTAAGTTTTCTTCAACCGCATGTTTGTCCCATAAGGCAGCTACTGCAATGGCATTTATGTTTTTTGCTGCTTTCATGTCAGTTGAGCTATCGCCAACCATGACATAAGAATTTTTTAGAGCATTCGAAAAATTAAAATTTAAATTTAATGGATTGGGTTTAGAGTTTTGAATATTTGAAAAACTCATCGTTTTGAAATAAGATTCAATTCCGAGTTCTTTTAACATATACATTGCTGATTCTTCTTCACGCGCAGTCCACAAATGAAAATTCAAATGAGTTTTTTTGAGTTCATGTAACATTGAATGAATATTTTCAAGAAAATGATATTTTAGCTTTTTTGAAATTTCAGTCCAGCGCTTTAGGGCCTGTTTTTTATCAGAATCTTTTTCTATTCCAAAAGCCTCAAAAAGTTTTGAAAACTCAAATTGATGTTTTTGCTTAACTTCATCAATCGTAATATCTCGCTTTAAGATTTCAGAAAATGAAACGCGAATAATCTCTAGAACATGATCCATTGCATCGACCAGAGTTCCATCTAAGTCAAAAATTACATCTTGAATTTTTGATTCTTCGATTTCAATGACTCTTTCTAATGAACAATAATGAAACTTAGCTTGGCCAGTTTTTAACTTTAAGCAAAGCTCTTGAGTAATGTTTTTTTGACCAGATATTTTAAATTCTAATTTTGGATGATCAGATGTCAATTTTGAAAAACTTTTTCGTGTTACAAATTCAACATGTTCAAAACCCAGTGGATAAGACGATCCTAATTTTGGCTCTGGAAGTTCAATAATATCTACTTTAAAATGTTTAGATTCAAAAGCCTGCCTAAGTCTGAACGTAGATACGTTTCTGCCGTTAACAAGTATTTCAGTGATCAAAATTCCATTTTTAGAAAACAATTTTTTGTAGTCGGCATATTGTTCTGCAGTTTCTACACGAAAACATAAGTGATCAAGCTGTAATTTTGTTTCAAAAAAGCCCAACTCATTAAGTTCCAAAATTGTTTTTTCTAAAAAAACAGATCCTAACGAAATTATTTGATCGATCGAAGATATCAAAGCAACTACCCAATAATTTTCGCAAAATTTTCACGAAATGCTTTAAAGTATCCTATTTCAATCGGATTCTTTTTCACAACGATAGTTTCGGCAATCATATCATGAAAAGTTTGTCGTTTTCCTGTAAAAGGCTGAATAAGATATCCTAAAAACATGACAGCTCCGGATACAATTTTAAGTAAATATCTGATAAGTGCTTTTTTGAAAGTTAATCTTTGATGCTCACCTTCGGTCATTATGGTTAGCCCCATTATTTCTTTTCCAGGTGTTGCTTGCATTTCAGAAGAATCAAAAACTGAGACATAAATTAAGCCAACAATACTGCTGACGGATATATTTAAAATAAGATCATTTCCAGTTACAAAACCTGCTGTTAAACCAATGGGCCAAGTAATTACTCCGTCAATCACTGCAGCAAAAAAGCGTCTCCAGAATCCTGCGTATATGACCGGTTCTATTTGGGTAGTAGTCGCTTCATGTGCAGAGGCCTGGTTTGAAATTTGTTGATCCAAGGTGTTTCCTTTTTTAAGTATTTTTCAATAAACTAAAAAAAGTCAGTTTTTTAATCAATCAAATAATGGACCTTGGGCTGAACTTTATAATTTTAGGTCAATTTGTTCAGAAAATATAAAATTGAGTTTGACCAAGGTCGATAGATCCAGTAGAAATTTCAAATTACTAAAAATAATAGATATTTTTCTTTAATCTCAAAGTTTAATATTTATTGTTTATAGCATGCTGGCATAGCTCAATTGGTAGAGCAGCTGATTTGTAATCAGCAGGTTGCGGGTTCGAGTCCCATTGCCAGCTCCAAATTTTTGCGAGTACATATCTGTAAAGATATTACTGTGGATAGGTGCCCGAGTGGCTAAAGGGGGCAGACTGTAAATCTGCTAGCTTCGGTTTACGAAGGTTCGAATCCTTCCCTGTCCACCATTTTTATGGTATGTAGTCGCAAAAGTTTGAGCGGGAGTAGCTCAATTGGCTAGAGTATCTGCCTTCCAAGCAGAGGGTTGCGAGTTCGAGACTCGTCTCCCGCTCCAAATTTTGAGGGTTCTTTAGAAGCGGATTTTTATTTAATAGTAAAATGAAGTTGAAATTGGCCCGTGTAGCTCAGTGGTAGAGCACACCCTTGGTAAGGGTGAGGTCGTCGGTTCGGCTCCGATCACGGGCTCCACACTGGTTATGAAACAGAATTAATATTTCTAACGAGATATATAATTGTGTGATTTAAGATTTATGTTGTAAGTGTTTGCTAAAAAAATAACAATCATTCTCTGCAGGAGGAAATTATGTCTAAAGAGAAATTTAACCGTTCGAAACCGCATGTTAACATCGGTACTATTGGTCACGTCGATCATGGTAAAACAACACTAACTGCTGCTATCACGACTACTCTTGCTACTCTGGGTAAAGCACAAGCTATGGCTTACGATCAAATCGATAAGTCACCAGAAGAGAAAGCGCGTGGTATCACTATTTCTACGACTCACGTTGAGTACGAAACTGACAACCGTCACTACGCTCATGTTGATTGTCCAGGCCATGCCGATTACGTTAAAAACATGATCACTGGCGCCGCTCAAATGGATGGAGCAATTCTAGTTGTTTCTGCTGCTGACGGTCCTATGCCACAAACTCGCGAACATATTCTTCTTGCTCGTCAAGTTGGCGTTCCAGCTCTAGTTGTATTTATGAATAAATGTGACATGGTTGATGACAAAGATTTACTTGAGCTTGTTGAAATGGAAATTCGTGAATTATTATCTAAATATGAATTCCCAGGTGACACAATTCCAATAGTTCAAGGTTCGGCGAAACTTGGTTTAGAAGGTAATACTTCTGAATTAGGTCGTCCATCTATTATGAGATTAATGGAAGCTTGTGATAAGAGCATTCCAGAACCAGTTCGCGCAA
>JAYUJM010000065.1:0-7365 GCA_043765175.1 Pseudobdellovibrionaceae bacterium
GACTTCATTCTTCACTTGATTATATGTCGCCGGTAGATTATGAATTACAACAATTAACAGCCGCTTAATCTCATGTCCATCAAATCGGGGTAGGTTCAAACAACTATAAACTGCGTCTGGTAAGTAGGTGCCTATTGAAGGCCGCAGTTTTCTTTTTCGCTTTTTGACGCTATAAGTGGCGCTATTGCAAAGCAGGGTTACTTTTTAATAATGCTATGGCTAAATAAATGATGTTGTCAAAAACTGTTTCATTTAAGTACAAAATTTTGGTTCATGAGTTGCACTTCATAATTTTATGAAAAAACAAAAAAATAATAAAGTGTTTCAATTTGATAATTTAAAATTATTATTATCACTAATATTAGTTTTACTCAGTATAAATACAAATGCAGCCGTTCGATGCGAAAACTTATTTAATTCAACTAAATCAAATTTAATCGCATCTGAAACATCTCAAAACAAAAAATCTGTAGAAATATCTCAAAAAGAAACATCTAAAGCTGAAACTTGGGAAACCTATTATAAGAAATCAGATTTAAAGCCAAATCAGCAGTTGTGGTTAAGGATTAGACAGTCGTTAGAAAAACATGTCAGTCACCTGATTCATCCGCTTGAATTAGCTGGAACTGATGCCAATAAAATTGGTTCTGTTTATAAAATCATGATTTTAGAATTTCCGATGTTAAAGTCTTTAATCGATGCAGATCAACGATCAAATATAAGTCATGCTGAATTTGTAAATTTAAAGCGATTAGCTGCAAGCCAAATCATATCTGTAGCTAGAAAACCGTTTTCAGAAAAACAAGTTTTTGCAGCCATCGAGGCCTTAAAGTATTTAGCTTCGATTGAATCAAAAATACAGTTTCCAAGAACTAAAGAAGATATCGAAAACGAGAAAAAGCAAAATGAAAAAGACGAAGAAAAAAAGAAAAAAGAAGAACAGAAAAAAAAGGACAAAAAAGACCAAGAAGATCAGCCTGAAGAAGAACCTGAGTGGAACAAAACTCAGGATAAATATAAGCCAGAAAATAAAGATATTTCATCTGATGGTGGCGGCGGTAAGAAGAAAAACGTTGATATTTTACTAACAGATGCTGATGTTTTTAAAAGATTATTACGACAAAAAATATATGATAAATTTGATCTTAAGGTCTGGACTTCAACGCCAGTAAATCGTAATTCAATAGTTCATGAAAATAGTTTTACTAAAAAAATGATCATAGATCCATTAGGTGCTGGTGAAGTTGATATTCCAATGCCATATGGCTATACGCTTATACCTGGTAAATATCCAAATTATGAAATCAAGCAAGTTGGCCCCGGTGAATTTAAACTAGTCACACAGTCAAAAGATAAAGTGAGCATTGGCTTAAGTAAAATTATTGAAGAAAGTTATTTAAATGGACTAAATCCACCTGCAGATGCCACAGAGCTTGCACATTGGCCAAGACATTTAATGACATTTGTTCAAAGTTTAAAAGGGCTTTCGGCAATTGATGCTGCAGCAAAGCTAGAAAAATACATGTCTGAGGATGGCGGGTTTTTATATTATTCTAAGGGTAATAAAATCGATGCTGATCAGTTATCTAAAATAGATCAAAAAATGAATTCATTAATGCAAACCATGCCAAAACCGATGGCTATGGCCAATGCTGGTGCATTTAATTGTGATGGTGCAGCGTGGATCGGTGCACTTCAGATGACTCGTGTATTGGGGCATAAAAATGTTCGTATCGCCGGCGGTAGAACTTCCGCTGGGACTAAAACAATCGAGGCTAATAAATACCATGTCGTCAAATCTGCAGATCCCGCACATGCTTGGATTGAAGTATTTGATGGTAAAAATTGGATTCCATTTGATATGACTCCAAAGAATAATACCCCTGATTCTGATTCAGCACCAAGTGATGTTGAGCGTGAAAAATCTGAAGACAAGCCTAAAAAAGATCAAAAATCTGATAGTAAAGATGGTGAAAAATCAAAAGAAAAAGGCGACGGCCAGAAATCAGATGACAAAAAAGATGATGGTAACGACGGCGATAAAGAAAGTGATAAAGACGCCAAGGATAAATCAGATGAAGATAAAGATGGTCAAAGTAAAGATGACAAAGACGGTAAAGATTCGAAAGAAGAATCTAGTGGTCATAGCGAAGTAGAAAACGCAGAATCCAGAAAAATTGATGATATTATTAAGGCAAAATCAACACAAAGATCAGTTCGTGAATCTGATTTACAGCTTATTGATAAAATTTTAAAAAGTAATGAGATGATGTCATTAGAAAATTTAATATCTGATGGTCATTTAACTAGCTACACTGAAGAATCGAATACTTTATTAGGTTCCCTAAAAGAAAACCCAAACTGGAAAAATTCAGTTGAAAGATCAACTCAAAAAATATCAACACAAATGAATGAAGCTAAGTTTTCAAAATTTGGTGGTCTAAACAGCTTAGTCAATGAAATCAGGTCTGATTTTATTCAAAATAAATCTCGAGAAGGTAAACAAAAATTAATTAATGCACAAAGATTATTATTGGCATTAAGTGAATACCGTAACTTAACAAAACCTGAAACTGAAGCTTTGCACGCGATACAAAAAATTATTATTGAGTTAGATGCAATTAAGCATAAAAATTCAAAAGAATTTGATGTTGTTGATGAAACTCTTAAAAATCTGCCGGGTAATCTTTCAAAGGATTGGCTCAAGCGTCAGTATGGTCAGGATTATAATAAATTAGGATCAAATTCTAATATTAATCTGGCTCATGATTTAACATCAGGAAAATTGAAACCCATATTACAAATGGCAGCGGTCAGTGATTTTGTCGATATGACGTTGAACTCAACCCCTGAGCCTAAGTGGAAAGAAGAGCCTACGTTAACTCGAAGCATATTGCCGAAACCAAGACAGGATTTAATAGTCACAAGAAATCCATTAGATTTTGCTAAAATGTTATGGAATTTGCGCCCAGGTGAAAATATGTTTGCGCCAACTTTGCAAGGTCGTCAGTTTGCCATGGGTAGTTTAGAAACTAGACGTGTATCTGATCCAAAGAATCCAATCGAGCGCAAAGTTTCTGTTGTTTACTATGATATCTCAGGAAGTATGGGCGGATCACCGATAGAAACACAAGATGCGTTATTAATGTCATTTACCGATAAAGCATTAAGTGAAACCGATGCTATAGGAAGATCAACACATGAAATTTACTTAATTCCATTTGGTGAAAAAGTGTATGAAGGTATTCATATTACATCACGCGAAGACGCAATCGCTTTTTTAACTAAAAAAATGAATAATCTAACAAATGCAAATAGCCCTGGAACCGATATTCAAGCAGTCATTGAAAATTTTTACAGCTTAATTTCAAGCAGTTATAATTCGAAATCAAAACAAGGACGTGATAAATTATTTCAAAAAGCAAATATGGTTTTATTTACTGATGGTGGATCTACGATTGATATGAAAAAAATCGAAGAAGCACGCAAATCAATTCCACAGAGCGTAGAAGTTAATATGAACTTTGTTTCTATTGGTGATCAAGTCAATGAAACATTAAAATCTTTATCATCAAATGATAAGCTGTCTACGAAAAAGCCCATGTTCAGACAAATGAATTCACAGATGATTAATTCAGTCGTAGATGTTTCAACAAAGTATGATGCGGAAGCTTTTGCAACAAACGAAAGAATTGCAGGTAGCACGCTAGATTTAATCAATGATCAGCTAATAAAAATCGGTATTGATATTAAGCAAAAAGGTAACTTAGATGCCGTTAATAAGGTTGTCTCGGAAATTCAGATCACAAAAAATGATGTTAATAACTTATCTGGTTTAAAAGAACTTTTGAATTTACAAAAATTTGATTCAATGATTGAACAAATCAGTTTAGCTCAGCCAACGAAACAAAGAATTGTTCAATCGATTGTTGATTCATACCAACGTTTATCTGGTCGAAGCTGGAAAGATATGACCTACGCAGAAAAAGATGTTTTTGAAAATATGAAAAAATGGGCTAGCAAGTGATTATTTGGGTCGTTCACGAGGCTGACCCTTACAGTGAAGCTCAGGCCGCTAGCATAGCCTCGTACACATAAATAAAGTCGGAGTCTAGAGGTCAGTTGTTAAATTTAACTAACCCACGCACAAAAAGAAGAAGAAATATTTGGTATACAGTATTGTAAGCGCTCAATTAAGGGTAATTGAAAAGATCTGAAAGATTATCTAAATCAGTAGTTATGGAAATAACGCCTCGGAACTGTGTTGAAAATTTTTGGTTATCAAATGTAGATCGATTTTTACGAAGCGATGTTAGTCAGGTTGAGTACTGTGAAAGTCGCGGATTAAAAAGATCCAGCATGAACGGTTGGATGACACTATTTAGAGAAAAATATCCAGAGAAGTTTGAAAAGCGAGAAGCTTTAAAAAGTACTAAAGCTCAAAAAAAGCAAGATCAAGTCTTTGTTTCAGAAAGTAATAATAAGTCTTTGTTTGTTGAAGTTCATCAAGAAAACCAAATCTCAAAAGAAATTTCATCGTTTCCATTGCTACCAAAACTAGTTATCGAGGAAAAGTTAATTATAGAAACAAGTTATTGTAAGTTATATTTTTCGACATTTCCAGAATTGGAATGGTTAACGGAATTTGTGCGAGGTTTGAAATGAAATCGATAACGACCTTTAATAAAATTTATTTATGTCGAGAGTTTGTCGATTTTAGAAAATCAATTGATGGTTTATCCTATTTAGTGGAAGCGCATTTAAAAAGAAATGCGCTTGATGGGTCATTATTTGTTTTTGTGTGTAGAGATCGCCGCCGTATTAAATTATTATATTGGGATAAAACTGGATTTGCTATTTGGTATAAGCGATTGGAAAAGGATACATTTAAATATTTACCACGATATCTAGTGGATGACATGTTGACGCTGACACCGGAAAAGCTTGAATGGTTTTCAGGAGGGTTAAATATTTTTAACATGAAACCACATGAGGAATTAAAATACGAAAGTCTTTGCTAAAAAGATTAAAATACTTCAGATTATATTTTATAGTGAATCGAACAAAAGAAGAATTATTATTAGAGCTAGAGCGACAATCGAGTCAATTCCAATTGGAAAAAGCAGCTCTTAGTTCGCAGATTGCAGAGCTTAAAGAGAGTAACGAGTCACTTACAAGTTTAATTTTATTTTTAAGACGTCAAAAATATATACCTAAAAATGAATCTTTATCGACAGAGCAAATAAGTTTATTTAATGAGGCTGAAAAGGATTTCAAAGTTTATTCTGATTCAGATGACAGTGCTGATGATCAAATGACTATACGTAGTCATGAAATTAATGTTGGTCAAATAGTCAATAAGGTAAAAACAGGTCGAAAGCCACTTCCATCAAATATAAATCGAGAAGATGTTATTATCGATTTAACAGAAGTGGAAAAAATTTGTGTTCATGATGGATCAATTTTGAAAAAAATTGGTGAGGAAGTCAGTGAACGTTTAAAGATTATTCCTCTACAGATGCGAGTGATAAGAACAATACGCTATAAGTATGCTTGTTCATGTTGTGATTCTGGAAATAAAATAGCTGAAGTACCAAAGACACTAATTCCACAAAGTATTTCAACGCCAGAGACTTTGGCATTTATAGCGATATCAAAATATGAAGATGCGTTACCATTATATAGAATCGAAAATATTTTAGATCGTAATGATGTTTCAATTTCTAGAGGAACATTAGCGCATTGGATGATTAAGCGTGCTGAGGCCAGCAGTCCGTTGATTAATTTAATGAGAGATGATTTATTGTCATCGAATTATTTACATATGGATGAGACAACGGTTCAAGTTTTAGATGAGAAAGATCGTAAATCTTCATCTAAAAGTTACATGTGGGTTCAGTTATCGACAAATGATAAAAAGAAGTTGGTGTTGTCTAACTATGATCCTAGCCGTAGTGGAAAGACTGCGAAAAACTTATTAGATGGTTTTTGTGGATATCTTCAAGTTGATGGCTATAGCGGATATAATTTTACACAAGATCAAGAGTCAAAAATACATAGGGTATCTTGCTTGGCTCACATACGAAGAAAATTTAAAGTTATATTTGATGATAAAAAATTAAGAACACCATATGTAGTGGAGATTATAAATTTAATCAGAAAAATTTATGATGAGCATTCAAAAATGGGGCATGATCCTTCAACTGAGTCTGAAAAAGTGATTTTATATAAGAAAAAATATGTTCTTCCACATTTAGAAAAATTAAAATCGTTAATTGATTCAAAGTATGGGAATGTGCCGCCGAAGACATTTTTAGGTGAAGCTTTAACATATGCTCATAATGAGCTTCCGCATCTATTAAAACACTATGCAGAAATTGCAGAGCTTCGATTAGATAATAATTTAGTTGAAAATGCGATTCGGCCATTTGCAGTAGGAAGAAAAAACTGGTTATTTTCTCAAAGTGTAGATGGAGCAGAGGCCAGCAGTATTTTATATAGTTTAGTTGAATCAGCGAAATTAAATAATCTTGATTCGTTTAGATATTTACAATTAATTTTTAAAGAGCTGCCATTCTGTGAAACAATCACAGACTTTGAAAAATTACTTCCTTACAACATCGATTCTACATTGTTAAGAACCCTTAATTGAGCGCTTACGTCTATATTGTATTTTTTTCAAACCCAAACGCAATTACATTTCACAAATTATTTTAAAAATTCACTCATCATTTCATAAGGTTATTTGCGCTATCACCTACCGAATCAAATCCCCTAAAACGCAGATACATTTTTATTTTTCTTAAAAATAGAGTTTGCTTTAATAAAGTGCTAAGTTTTGCCACGTTTCAACAGGTTAGCTTGTTTTTATAAGTTGGTCTGTTGCTTGCTTTGTTACCTATGTGATGAACACGGGTAATTTCCGGGGGGAAAGCATGCAGTATAAAATATTAATCGTTGATAATGATCCTGTTGATTTAGAATGTAGGCAAATCATTCTTAAAAAAGATCCTGATTTTGAAATCACCGGCTGTCTAGATTCTGATTTTGCAATTCAGCTTGTTCGTGAAAAACCATATTATTTTTCGGTCGTTCTGATGGATTACCGTATGCCTAAAGACGGAATTGTTACAGCTCGTGAAATGCTAGCCATTAATCCTCATTTAATTATTGCTATGAACTCGGCAGATGACTCACGTGATGTTTTAAAAAAATGTATGTCCATCGGTGTAAAAGATTTTATCGAGAAAAAATTAGATCCCGATACTGTTCGTGGTATTGTTAGATCACTTTGTCAGCGCTGGGAAGATTCAGTTGAAGTTTATCAAGAAAACACTCCAGAAGAAAAACAAAGCTTGATGCAGT
>JAYUJM010000066.1:0-34927 GCA_043765175.1 Pseudobdellovibrionaceae bacterium
CTTTTGACATAAATTCTCCTAAATTTTAATTTTACAAACAAATGGAGATTTTATAAACCAATAAGGAGATTTATAATTTTTTGCAAGACTAAAGCATGGTTCATTTCTAAAAAATTCCACCATCACGTTATTCATATTTTGCCTAACTTTAAGTGCCAAAAATTGTTGTTATTAAAATCAGTGTGTAAAGTTCTTATTCACATCTTTTAGCTTCAAAATGAACAAACCTAATTTAAAACCTTGGTCTAGAAATTGTATTTCCCAATGGAACGATTCATTTTGTTTGAGCAAAGGGAAATTCATCCCACAAACTTTGGATCACTATTAGGGAAATAATATGAAAAACTTAGCTATTGCAGTTCTGATTTCGAGCACATTTGCTTTTGCTCAGAAGCCACCAGTCGTTACTCCTCCAGCTCCACTGCCTGTACCTGCACCGCTTGTATTCAAATCATTAAAAGAAGGCATGCAAGATATGTCTGCAAAATTAAAAGTGATTTCTATGCAATCAAAAGATGCCAAGCAAAATATTTCATCTAAAAAATTATCATTATCTTTAGCTGACTCTGTTAGTGCTTCTAAAAAGTTTCTTCCTAAATCTGCAATCGATTCAGCTAGTCAAGTTTTGTATGCTAAAATGATGGACGAAACAATTGATTTAGCAAAGCAATTAGCTGATGCTTTTGATCAAAATAATAATGCTAAAGCTACTGATTTATTATCTAAAATGTCGCAACAAAAAACTGATGGTCATACTAAGTTTAAATAAATTAATGCTCATCAAAAAATAATTAAGCGCTGAAATGATATCGAGGAGTTAATATGAATCACATTTTTTATAAAACTATACTTATTTTTATTTTAGGTTCGATCTGTTCCCATGTATTTGCTGCTACTCAAGAAGATATACTTCTCTGGGAAAAGCAAATCACAGAATCTATTCTTATGAGAAATGAAGATGGCTCTGTAAAAATGCGTGTTTTTAAAGATAAGCACGGTAAAGTCATTTCTAAAGAACCACTTTATTTTGTATATCCAGAAACTCAATCGTCTTATTTAAATCGACTACCGTTTGCTCAAAAATGGAGTCAAAAAATATTTGATGTTATTAAAACGGAAGCACCTGAACTTATTGGCGCAAAAATTCCATCTGATATTGGTTATTTTTGTCCGAAGTATAAAAACTTAAATGCCAATCAAAGACTTCTTGTATGGGGTCAATTATTTTCTGCTGTAGCCTATCCAGAAAGCAGTTGGAATCCTACAACATCTTCTCAAGAACCTTGCTCTATCGACAACGACGAAGTTCCTGAAATAATTAGAATGACTAAACTGGTTTCTGAACTAAATCCTGCATTGCAATCTAAATATAAGCTATGTTTTGATTCCGTTACTGGCAGACGCGTGCAAAGCCAAGGATTTTTACAATTGTCGTATCAAGATCAAGCCAACTATGCAGATTTTTTTGACTGCCGCTTTGATTACAAAAAAGATCAACCCGTTTATGCTGAAGTATCAATTATGTCTTCTAAATATAAAGAACTTAAAAATACTGACAAAGCTGCTGCAGCTGAATTGTATAAGCAAATTTATAATCGAAGAAAAGATATCTCAGCGTTAAGTCCTTATACAAATTTAAGATGTGGTATATTAATCATGAATCGATTAGTGCAAAGTCGAGGAAAAATTAAGTTGGAATCACCTTATTGGTCAACTTTAAGCGCAAAGAAAGAGAATAATCCTTATTCAAAAGTGTCATGGATTGCAAAGCAAACTAAGAAATTAAGTTTTTGTAAATAAATTAAAACAGCCTTGCACAAATTGATGCGCAAGGCTTTTCGTTTTATCCTAATTGATTATTATCTTTTTAACTGAATCACTTCATTCATTAATTCGTCTGATGTTGTAATAGCTTTTGAATTGGCTTGAAATGCTCGTTGATTTGTAATCATATTTACAAACTCTCCGGCGATATCAACATTTGATCTTTCTAAAGATCGTGCCATCACTGAACCACGACCAGATAATCGAGGCGCACCAACAGAAGCTTCTCCTGAATCACGCGATTGTTTAAATAAATTTCCACCAATTTTATGAAGAGCTTCAGGATTTTCAAAATTAGCAAGTACGATTTGACCTAAATCAATGACTTGTCCATTTGAATAAGATGCAGTTAAAATACCTTCATCATTAAAACCTAAACTGTTAACCATTCCAGCTGAAAAACCGTTTTGATTCCAAGTGATTATATCAGAATCCTTACCAAACTGTTTAGTGCCTGTCATACCTTTTCCACCATTAGCTATATCATCACCAAAATTAAATTTGATTTCTTGGTCGGATTTTGCTCCATTAGTAAAATTAAAATTGGAACTGATGGCTTCTTGAGTGTTCAGTAATCCATTCTCAGTGAATGTTAATTTACCTTCACAAGCTTGAGCCAACTGTTGACCTTCTGGAGCTCCGCCAGCTATATCTTTACCATCAATCATACCTTTATAAGACCACTCACGATCAGCTGATTTATTAAAAAATAAGTTAAGAATATGTTTGTTACCTTGAGAGTCAAATATTTCAGTAGCTGTTGCATAGTGAGAAGTTTTATACGGATCTTTAGGATCAAAAACTTTACTTCCGACTTCTTGACGAGAATCTAAATTTAAATCTAATTTAATATCTGATGTTGCTGAAGCATTGATTAATGCATTAGGGAATTTAACATCACCTAATTTTGTCTCGATAGTTCCTTTCTCATTAGCCTGATAACCTTGCACTCTTTGTTTGTCATTATTAACAAGAAAACCTTCTTTATCAAAATGAAATGAACCATCACGAGTATAGCTTACACCTTCAGTTCCTTTGACTTGGAAATATCCTGTTCCATTGATTCCAATGTCAGTTGCTCTATCTGTGTGATCTAAATTACCTTGAGATTGAAGTGGATTTACAGCGTTAACACGAACTCCACGACCGACTTGATTACCGCCATCTATTCCACGCATACTTCGTGACATGATATCTGCAAATTCTGCACGAGATGCTTTGAATCCAGTCGTGTTCGAATTAGCAATATTATCTGCAACAACATTCAAAGCTTCGCCTTGAGCATTCATACCAGAAACCGCTGTCCACATTGATGTTAGAATTCCCACGAGTACCTCCATGTTTGCAAGTTTTTGAAAACTTGCGGTTGCTACTAGTTTTAACTAGTAGTGAATATTTGAGTTTGCACAAAAAGCAAACTTTTATATGAAGGGCCCCCTCTACGAAAATTTTATTAATCGTATTTGAGGACCAGCCCTTAAAAATTATAAAACAACTGTGCTATCAATATTGGTAAAAACATTTTCTTTCAAATTGTTTTTATCCATGACTGTCACAACAGTATTATTTTTCACACTCACTATGGCTGCCGAATCATCCATTAAAATTAATGTGTTCTTCGATCCCTTAGCAGCAGCTCTTTGAACTGCCTCATCAAGCTTTTGCAGTCGTTCAGGATTAAAAATAATCCCTCTTGTCTGCATTCGCTCAATGGCATGATTCGAAAACTTTATCCCTGATGGTTGCAAAAGCTGATTTTCAATCTTTGCTTCGCTAGCAGTCGGACTCAATGAGTCTGATAAAATTTCCTGGAAAGAATCTTTTGAAATGCTGTTATCCGAAATTGATTTTGAAATCTCTTTCGGAGCTTTTGGGATCAGATTTTCAATTCGGCTTAATTGATTTGCCAATTGATTTGATTTCATCTTATCCATCATAAAACTTCCTGCTCTGGCTCAGTTGATTGCGATTCTTGATTTTTTTCGTCGGGAATCTTTTTAGCAACTTGTTGCTTTAGTTTCTCGAGTAAACCGTCTGACATTCCAACGTCTGATAAAATATCTTCGTTAGTATCTGCTATCGCTTTCTTCTGTGCAGCAGTCTTAGCTTCTTCCTTAGTATTATTTTGCACTGATTGACTTGTATTTTTCAAGTCAAGTGAAGTAATGTCTTTTGATTTCTGGTCGTTACTCATAAGACTTGGGTCAGTAAACTGACGAACATCCCTAAGACGAATAGTCTGTTTTCCCACTTGTAAAACAGGTCCATCACTGAAAAAACTCATTCCATTAATGACTCCATTAAAATCAGTCTTAACAAAAATTTTTTGTCCACTACTGTTTAGGGATTCAATTTGAAATGTATAATCACCCTTCGGAGCTTTGCGCCCATCAGCGGTTTCACCATTCCACATTACTTTATTTTCGCCTTCTTTCAATTCATTAAATTCAAATTCGCGAATGATATCCCCTTTTGAATTCAGCACTTTTATTTCAGATTTTTTTGCATCCTGCGGAAGCTTGAAAATAAAATCATGACTCTTATCTGTTTCTCCACGAACGATTTTGGATGAGTCACCTGACACTTGTTTACCAATTAAATTCAACGCTTGGAATTGCTCTGCAGGCTTTGCGCCCTCTTTCATTTCTTTAAGCGTTGAATTCACATTAGTCATTTGTTCAAGTGTTGAAAACTGCGCTAACTGCGCAGCCATCTCATGATTTTTTAATGGATTCGTAGGATCTTGATTTTTTAATTGTGCCATCATCAATTTAAAAAAAGCATCTTTATCCATTTCTTTATTTCCTGTACCGCGGACTTTTTTTGAAGGGTCTACAAAATTGGGGTCTGAAACTTTATTTAAAACAGAACCTAAATCTTCTGCTCCAAGCATTTTTTTCTGATCTTCAGTCAACTGCGTTTGATTGGCTGAGTCTCGCAAATTAGCTTGTCCTTGACCAGGATCAGCCCATGTTTTTGTCATCGGATTTTTAGTTATCAATGCCATTTTTACTCCTTTATGCTACTCGATCTAAAGCTTGCGCCTTATGTGACTGATAAACTCTTTGTCCAGCAGCTTTATTCAAACCTATTTTTAAATCAGCTAAATTCGTTGATTTAATAGAATCTGAATATTTCTGTTCTGAAGTTCTCTGATTCTGCTCTTGCTGCTGCTGAGACCGAGATTGATCAAAACTATTTTGGGACTGCTGGCTTAAAGAACTTTGATTTTGAGACTGTGTAGCATTACTTGTTTGATCAGAATGCGCTAGTTTTTCAAAACCTTGAACACTATTCATTTTATTGTTCAAAGTCACATGTTCAACATTAATTTGTTGATCAGCTAGACTAGACCTTAAATGTGCTAAACTGTCTTTAATCAATGACTCAACGGCTTTATCTTGAGTGTTCAATTCCAAGTTCATTTTTCCATTTTCTAGTATCACTTTTAAATGAACTTCGCCTAAGCCCTCAGGAGTCATTGTCACTGTGACCTCTCCTCCGCCACGTGTAATTAAATATTTTGCCTGTTGTAATATTTGATTCACTTGTGCTGAGTTCTGAGATTCAGATTTAACTTCTAGAGTGGCTGCTTTTTTCTCGACATTTGTATTAAGTTTAAAATCAGTCTCCTGCTGACGAGAATCTGGACCTTTAGAAAGTTTTGATGAATCAGTATTTTGATTTGGATCAAAATCACTGGTCTCATCTTTTTTTTCATTTTCATCCTGATCATTTGATTCCAATTGTGGATTTGATGAGACAGCATTTTTAATTAAAATAGTCTCATACACACCAGATTCTGTTGCTGTTTGAAGCTCAGTTTTGCTATCAGCTGATTCGAATTTTTTTAATTCGACCATTGAACTTTGATTTTGCGATTCTTCTGCAAAATCATTGGAAACTAATGGATCCACTTGAATCTCTAGTTGATTCTTTGGTTCTAATTCAGTTTTAGCTTCAATAGAAGGTAGCTGCGATATATCATCAGTCACAGCAGTTTCTTTTGGCGCTTCAGCTAAAATTTCAAACGCAGAAGCATCAGCTGCAGATTCATTTTGGTGCAAATTGGAACTTATAGTTGAAAAATTTTTAAGATTATCTAGATTAACTTCGGAATCTAGGATTTTAAACATATTCTCGTTTGAGGCCATACCATTTAAAATCATCTCATAATTTTCAAGTTTTATTTTTTTCTTTATTTCTCCTTTTTCATCTTTTTCGTTTTGTTTAGATTTTTTTTTATCAGTTTGAGACAGTTTTTCATTCTCACTAGTATTTTTAGATGCATCTTCTTTTTGATCCACTTTTGCTTCTTGAGGATCATCTTTTTTTGCTTTGCGAAGATGTTCTTCAAATTCTTTTTTACTAGCGACTGGTTTTCTATCTTTCAAACTATTGACTTCAATACTCTGTGGTAAAGTTCCAATAGCTAAATCTAGCATGCGCCTCCTTCAGGGTTTGGGTTTAGATTCCTCATTTAATAACTCTTCTTTATCTGTATTCTTTGAAGCTGGAGATCGATATCCTGCATACTTTTCAGATAAAACTTGAGCCTTATCTGACTTAACTAAGTTAAGAATATCTGCAGCATTTTTCTTTTTCATGCGACTTAAAATATCGATAACTAAATCTTCATCCATAGTTTCAAAAATTTTAGCTGCTTGATTAGCTTTCATATTCGAATAGACCTGTACTAGCGTTTCTACTTTTCGAGTATCAGTAGCAATTCGTTCTTTAAGTAAACTGGCAATTTTCTCACGTGATTTTTCTAAGCTATTTAGCTTTTCTTCTATTTCAGTTTTTTGCTTAGCTATTTCAGTTGCTTGTTTATTTAATTCCTCTTCTTTTGAATCAAGCTGTTTCTTTCGCTCTGCAAGTTTAAGCAAATACTCAGTATCATCATTCGATTTCGCTTGAACACTTACTTCTTGCACACTGTCTGCTTTTTTTTCTACTTTTTCTGCTGAAGCTTTAACTATTTCAGGTCCAAGACCTAATTCAATTTTATTTAAAAAGGTTTCAATACTGTCAAACTTTTCAATTAAAAAAAACATTCCTATTACACATATTCCAAATGAAAAAAAAGAATATATTGGAAATTTTTTTTTGTTTTTTTGAGCTTCTTTTCTTTGTTTACGGATTAAGTCTGAAAGCTTTATACTATCACTCTGCTTTACTGAAGAATCAGTAAATTCAGCATTCATTTTTACTTTTTTGAAAAATTGATCATATCCAGAATTCATTAGTTATTCCTATTTCCAAATCTAAGAGTTGCTATTTCATCAATTTCTTTTTGTTCAAATTCTTTTATTTCTTTTAAAAACTCACTTTTTTTATTTTCTTTTATCTTGTCCACCATTTTAGCCTCTGTTAACGATTTCAGCAAAATTTGTCTTAAAATCTCGACTTCTTTTTCTATAATTCTTAGACGTTCGTTTTGTTGAGCTATCCTGAGGTCTTGACCAATTAAATAATCATTCATCTGATCAACATTTAATTTCCATGAATCCGACTGTACAACAGTCTGATTAACTTGATGACCAACTTCTTTTTTACTAGCTATCATGCTCTGTAAATTTTTATTTTGTTCATTCAGTTCGTTTTGTTTATCTAAAAATTTTTTCCGGTCAATATCAACTTGCATATTTTTGTGAGTTAATAATTTTTCAAGCTTGAATTTAAATTTCAAAAAATTAGTTTCCTAAAATTTGTAAAAGTTGTTTAGTTGATAAATCAATATTTGAGATTTCATTTGTTTTTTGTTTTAAAAAGCCATTCACTGGATCAATCAACTTAATAGCTCTGTCTATTTTTGGATTCTGACCTTGCTTATAAGCACCAATATTTATTAGATCCTCTGCTTCTTTATACGTGGCTAATATTTCTCTTAATTTGTAGTTTAAAATTTTCTGTTCTTCTGTTGTCACTGAATTCATCACTCGACTTGCGCTTTGTAAAATGTCAATTGCTGGAAAATGTCCTTTTTGGGCCAGTTGCCGTGAAAGTACAATATGACCGTCAACAATTGATCTGACAGTATCACCAATGGGATCATTCATATCATCTGCTTCAACTAATGTTGTATAAAATCCAGTAATTGATCCGCCATTTTCAAAATTTCCAGCTCTTTCAAGTAATTTTGGAAGTGTCGTAAAAACACTCGGTGTGTATCCACGAGTTGTTGGTGGTTCTCCAATCGACAATCCAATTTCTCTGAGTGCCATTGCAAATCGAGTAATTGAATCCATAACTAATAAAACTTTTTTTCCTTGATTTGAAAAATATTCGGAAATTGCAGTGGCAACATATGCTCCACGCTTACGAAGAAGCGGGCTTTGATCGCTTGTCACACAAACAATGATTGTTTTTTTCATGCCTTCTGGACCCATTTCATTTTCTATGAATTCACGAACTTCTCGACCACGCTCTCCGATCAATGCAATCACATTTACATCTGCATCTGTATGTTGCGCCATCATTCCCATTAGAACTGATTTTCCCACACCTGAACCCGCAAGTATGGCTATTCTTTGCCCTTGGCCAGCAGTCATTGAGTTATTAATTGCTCTTACGCCAACATCAAGTGGCTTTCGAATCGGATTGCGCGTCATGGGATTAACAACTTCTGCATATAACGACATTTCAGTAAAAGCCTCTATCGCGGGACCTTGATCTAAAGCAACACCAAGTCCATCAATAGTTCGACCCAGTAAAGCTTCAGAAACTTTTACAGTGGCTACCGATTTAAGTAACTTGATTTCTGCTCCTAAACTAACACCTCTCATGTCATGTAGTGCCATCATGAGAACAGTTTTGTCTTTAAATCCTACAACTTCTGCAAGTAATTCTTTTTGTTGGCTAGATGATTTAATTGAACAAATGCTACCAACAGAAGCTCCTGGTAAATATCCTTTGATAAGTAAACCTGTGATTTCAACAACTTTACCTTGATCACTAGTCATATGTGTTTGATCAATAACTGAATAGTATTTATCAAAATTCATTTTAAATACTCCTCGAATTTTTTTAGCCTTCTATTTGAGTTACTTTGGGCATGATCTGTTGAATTTCGTTCCAAATGCTTTCTACGCGCTTTTCAATTTGCGCATCGATAACACCATAATTAGTTTCTAAAACACATCCGCCTAATTGAATACTAGGAGAAGATTCCAATTTTATATTTTTTAAAAAATCAAACTCACGGCTAGACATTTTTTTTAGATTTTCAATAAAATCCATTTGCGTAGGATTAATAATAATTGTCACATCTTCTTCTTCTTGAGAAGCTTCAATCGTTTTTTTGATGACAGATAAAATCATATCAGGTTTTTTTTCAATATGTTCATAAACTACTTTTTCAGCAATTCGAAAAATCATTTGAATTATATTTGATTCATTTTGTAAAACTAAGTCAGATTTAATTTTTTCAATTGTTCCAATTAAATTTTTGAAATCATCAATAGCTTGATTGATTTCTTTCAATCGATCCTCAGTCGCAGATTTGAAGCCTTCATCAAAACCGATTTTAAATGATTCATCAAAAGCCTGTTTTTTAACTTGATCGATCTGCAAATTTACTTTTTGCAAAATGATTTCATTTTCTCTAGATTTTTCAATGGCATCAATACCTGAGACTATTTTTGTGGCTTCATTCATCACAAATTTAGATCCTGCATTTTTTTGATTTAAATAAGAAGCATTAGCATTCTTGAAATCTAAATTAAATGCAGGCGGAGTAAACTCTTGCACAGAACTTATATTTTCCTTTTGATTGTCATTTAAATTGTGAGCTTCAAATTTAGACCATGGCATCTTCAGAACCACCTCTAGTTATTACAATTTTTCCTTCGTTTTC
The DNA here is from genome assembly GCA_043765175.1 of Pseudobdellovibrionaceae bacterium. Lineage (GTDB taxonomy): Bacteria > Bdellovibrionota > Bdellovibrionia > Bdellovibrionales > Bdellovibrionaceae > Pseudobdellovibrio. The sequence goes on from JAYUJM010000066.1 coordinate 9,683, forward strand.
AAACTTTCGTGCTAAATTAACAATTTCTTGTTGCGCTGATTCAACATCTGATAAACGTGCAGGTCCCATATTTGATAGATCTTCCTTAAGCATTTCTGCTGCTCGAGTTGACAAGTTTTTAAATACTTTTGCACTAATATCTTCATTAGCCGTTTTTAAAGCTAACAGTAATCGATCATTAGGAATTTCTTTAAGTAAGATTTGAATTCCACGATCATCAATTTTTGTAATATCTTCAAATACGAACATTAATTTACGTATTTCTTCTGCGAGTGAAGGGTCTTTTTCTTCTAAGCGCGCCATAATAGCTTGTTCAGTATTTTTATCCATGACGTTCATCATTTCTGCAACTGGCTGAACTCCACCGAGTACTGCTTGCTCATGAGAACTTGCATTAGATAATTGATTTTTGAGCACTCGATCAATATCTGCAATCAACTCAGGATCTACATTATCTAAATTGGCCATTCGCATAACAACTTCAGCTTGTAAATTTTCTGGTAATTTTTTTAATACTTCGCCTTTTTTTTCTGATTCTAAATGAGCTAAAATAACTGCCACTGTTTGCGGATGTTCATTCACTAAAAAAGTTGAAAGTGCTTTCGCATCAACCATTTCTAGCGATTCAAGAGTACGACCACTTCCTGAAGTAATATTTAAGCCGCCCATAATTCCTCGAGCACGTTCTTCACCAAGAGCTCCGACCATAGTTTCTTTACTTGAAACATGATCAGAAAAAATAAAATCTTCTGCTTCATTTATTTTATCGTAAAACTCTTCCAGCACTTTTTTTGTAATATGAACTGGCACAATTCGGTACTTTGACATTAAGTGAAGTAATTTTCGAATATCACCATCATCCATTCGATTAAATAAAATTTTAATCGAATCTTTACCTAAGAAATTAACAAGAATAGCTGCTTTGTCTATTCCACGTAACGACTCATATTCTATATTTTCAAATTTACTATTTTTCATTTGTTACTCTTTTTTAGAAACCCAAAAGTTAATGGCACTTGATGCTTTTTCTTCATCTTTACTAATTAAAGTCATAATTCGATCTTTTAATAATTCACTTTCAGCTTTTTCTGGCTCAATCGAATCATTTAACATAGGAAGCATATTGCTTAAACCTGGCAAACTATTGTCAATAGCTTGCAGTTCTTCAAGCTCTTCAATAGTTCGTGGCAACATTTCCTCAACGGAGTCAGAAACTGTATCTGTTACCCATTGCATAAATGGCCGAACAATCATAAAAAACATTAAAATTAATGCCAGACTTAACAAACCCCATTTAAAAAGGGACTGAATTAATTTTTTCTTTTCTAAATTTGTTAACAGCTTTTCACTTTCAGAAAAATCCTCGGCTTGAAACTGAATGGATTCTATTTTAATTGAGTCACCACGTGAAGATACAAAGCCAACTGCACTTTTTACTAAAGATTCATACTTAGCTATTTCTTCAGGACTTCGTGGTTGCCATTTTAATTCAGTCTTTCCGTCTTTGTCTGTTATCGAGCTTGATATCCCATCAACTAATACAGCAACACTTATTTTTTCAATACCGCCTGCGGCTTCTCTGATATTTCGAATTGTTTTAGGTACTTCGTAGCTAATCGTTTTCGTTTCTTTATTGACCTCTTGTTTAGATCCGCTTTGCTGACCTGCTTCTTCAGCGCCAGGCAAATTTGATCTTGAACCTGGAACACCTGATGGATTAGCGCGTCCAGCGACTGATGACTCTTCATTTGTTGTTATACTTTTAGTAGCCGTCTTGTCTGGATCAATGAGTTCTTCAACAGCTGTTATCACTTTATGATTAATTGTCGCATCAACTCGTGTAACTACTTTACTTGTTCCAACGACTTTAAAAAGAATAGATTCAATTCTTGATTCAAGATCTTTTTCGACCTGTTGTTTAAGTTCAAGTATTTCACTAGAACCACCAATGGCACTATCTGATTTTTTCGAAAGCATTTTTCCGTGCTCATCTATAATTGTCACTTTATCTGGATCTAATCCTTCAACAGAATTAGCTATTAGATACTTAATACCATTAACTTGCTCACGTGATAACTCTTTACCAGGATGAAGTGCGACAACAACCGATGCCGTTGGAGGAAGTGATTCTTCCATAACTGCTTTTTTTTGTGGTAATGCCAAAATAACTTTTGAATTTTTAATGGCTGTTAAAGTATTAATGGCTCGCATTAATTCGCCTTGCAAAGCACGCTGATAATTTACTTTTTGAGAATAGGAATTAATTCCAAAATCTTGCTTGTCAAAAAGTTCTAATCCAATAGTTCCCATATTAGAAGACCCTAGTTCTGACATCAGCTGCATTTGTGTTGCATGTAAAAACTGGCTCGGAACAAGAATAGTTTTAGAATCGTCTTTCAATTGAAAGGGAATATTTTTTGATTGTAACTTTTGAATGATTTGAGGCATTTGTTCCGCTGGAACATTTGTTAGTAAAACAGCGTAATCTTTTCCACTGGCCATAAATACTACAAAACCAATAGCAACAACGATCGCTGCCATTGAAGCAGTTAAAGCCATTCTTTTAGTCGGTCCAAGAGATTTATGAAATTCCTTGAACTGTAAAATTAAATTACCAAATAAATTATTCATTATTAGACCTGCATTCTCATAATTTCTTGATACGCATCTATTATTTTATTTCTAACTTGAACCATTGTTCTTAAAGCGATATCTGCTTTTTCTGCTGTAATCATTACAGAAGCGATATCATCAGTACGACCAGTAGCTAATTGTTGAATTTTTTCATTTGAATCTTTTTGCAGCTCATTGACATTTGCAATCGATTCCTTAAGAGTATCTGCAAAAGATTTTCCTTCTACGAATTTTGGATCAGTTAATTTATTCTGATCTTTAGAAGTTACTGAATTTCCTGCATTTTCAATAAACCTACCGGCATTTGAAATCGTTAAACCATCCATGGTATCAACTCCTCATTCTATTATTATTATCTACCAATTTCTAATGCACTTAAAGCCATATCTTTAGTCGCTTGAATAGCCTGTACGTTCGCCTCGTAAGATCTTGTCGCCTGGACCATATTAGTCATTTCTTCCATTAAGTTAATATTTGGATAAGCGACAAAACCTTCATTATTTGCATCTGGATGATTAGGTTCAAATTTCATAAGCGGAGCTTTTCGATCGTAAATAATATCTGCAACTTTGACTTGATCTAAATTTTTATCATTTTGCACAGAAATAATATCACTAAATTTACTCCGATCTTGAACAGATTCAAAAACGATATCTTTACGACGATAAGGACCACCTTCAGGAGTTTGAGTCGTGCTTATATTTGCAATATTTGAAGAGATTGTGTTTAATCGAGCTCGCTGAGCTGACAATCCACTACCGCTAATTCTAAATCCAGACAAAAAATCAGACATAAATATTACCGATCGCCAAGCGCATATTTTAATGCTGCCATTTTTTTATTTATCAACTGTAGAGCTGTTTTATAAAGTATTGAATTTTCAGACAGTGCTGACATTTCTTTTTCTAGATCAACAGTGTTGCCGTCATTATTTACAGCTGCTTCAGAATTTTCTGAAATTAACGGCTGAATATTATCAATGCTTCCCAAAATAGAATCTTGAGATCTAATTCCTGATTTAGAATCACTTATTGCGGAAGCTAAAGCATTTTCAAAATCCACTTTTTTAGCATAAAAATTGGGTGTTTCAGCATTTGCAATATTTGAAGAAGTCACATTATGTCTTACTTGTCGAAGTCTTATGGATGCAGCTAAAGCATCTGTTGTCGTATCAAATAACGAACTCATAAATAACCCTCCATTTTATACTGGTTAATCTTATTTCTTAATGTTCGTATGGAAATTCCAAGTGTATCAGCAGTGCGAGTTCTATTTTGTTGTGAAAAATAAAGTGTTTGTAAAATATATTTTCGTTCTAAATCTTCTAGTTTTAAACCTGTTGGAATCGGTAAATATTCAATATTTTTTTTCTCAAGCCTTAGGTTCATAATCTGAATAACATTTTGTGTACATATACGAGCAGCTTCCTCAAGAACAGACTCAAGTTCCTTGAATGGCAAATGAGATTTCAAATCAACATTATTAAATAAATAATAATCAATTATTTTATCACGAGCTGCTATCGAAATATCAATGTTTTGATTACTCAGTATTAATCTAATAACATTTAAATTAAAATCTATAGCATTATTAATCGCAGTTCGAATTGTTGTTAGTTCTTCAGTATTCAAATTTGCTTCATTCATATTATTACTTGACTCCTGTTGCTGCTGGCAAACGACTAATATATTTTTTATAATCCTGATTCCATTGTTTAGATTTCATTTTATTTTGTGCTAGTTTAGACCAAAACTGATCATCAGTTTCGGAAAAATTAGACCAAACTTGCTGAGCTTGTTTAACTTCACCTTGTTCAAAGTAAAGCTGTCCGAGCTGATACCTGCTCTGAGATTGAGGATTAACGTCAGTTTTTAATAGCTTTTCAATCACACTAATTGCAATTAGATTTAATTTATTTTGCAGTGCAATTTCTGCTTGGGCCTTATATATTTTTATAAGTGAACTTGTAGGAGTTTTTTCATCTATAAGTTCATTTAATTGATTAACACCTTTTTCAGCTTGATTTAACTTCGATAATAGATATGCATTCTTAATTGATGCATCAATAACAAGTTCAGGCTTATCTTTCCATACTTTTATTAATTCTGAAAGATAGCGTGTAGCTGTTACAAAATCTTCTTTTTTTTCAAATATATCTGCAACTAGGCTTACACGTTGAATTTGTTCTTCGTCATTCATTACATATGGCTTTTCAATTTGATTTAAAGCAACTTCAGCTTTTTTATACTCTTTTGCCTGAAATAATGAATAAGCTGTTTGCAAATATATTTTTTGCTTATGCTTTTGTAAGTTAGTCCGCTCTGAATCAAAATCAGTTATGGCTGTACTTGAGTTTGCTTTTTTGTAGCTTTGATCATACTTTTTTAAAGCTAAATCATAGACTCCCAAATCTTGATAAGCTTTTCCAATTTCATAAAAAGTTGCAGCACTTTCTTGCTCTCGAAGCCAGTTATCAGCGTATTTTTTGTAATTTTTCAAAACTTCGACTGGTTTATTTTGTTCAGATAAATGACTAATGTATTCTTTAATGTAATTTCTGACTCGATCAGTAATTTGGTTGCTTCCTTTTTTTTGAGGTGAGTCTTGAATTTGAGAAGTGAGCACTTGAATAGCCTTTTCGTATTCTTTACGACGTATAAAGCCATCACCAATCATAATGTTTTTAAATTGTTGAATATTTTCCAAATCACTTTTAGCAGCTAATTCGTTCATTTTACTAATCGTTTGATTCACTTCAACTTCTTTCATCCCCTTCATACGAAGTCCCATTAAATGCAATCTGGCTACGATTGTTTTTGGACTATCACCATATTTAAAATGTGTTTCTAAATAAGCTCCAACTGCTTTACTTTGCTCAGCTCCCATGTGCTCTAAAAGCTCACCGAGTCGAGTTAATGCATACGGAGCATAATCATGACTTTCAAAATATTTAATGAAATTGATTGCTGAACTATGAGCATCAGCAACCTTTTTGACCTGAAACTCAGACTCCATCTTATTAAAATAGGCATTAGGAAAATTAAGCTTTTCATTTGGATATAAATTCTGTGTATTTACATAAGTTGCTATAGCTTCATTATAACGTTCAGAAGCAGTTAAATAGTCTCCCTTTTTATACAAGGCTTCAGTTTTAATTTGATCCGTTGCCGGTGAATTTGCAATGAAATCAAGCTCCTTAAGCGCTTGATCGATTTTTCCTAGTTTTGCTAAACAATGAGCTATTCCCAATCGAGCATAATACAACGAATTATTTTCCAAAAATCTTTTATTTTCTAAATGAGCATTTAATTTTCTAAGTCCTAATAAATACTTGTTCTGATCTATTTCATTAAATGCACTAACTAATGATGTGCGTTCATATAAAATTGAATTTGGTGTTTGTTCTAATATTTTTGTATAGTATTTTTGAGCAACTTCATAATCTTTTTCGTTGTTTGTTTCTTTGAATTTACTTAAAAACAAATCTGCAGTCATTCCAAAAATAACATCTAAATATTTTGAATTTGGATACTTGCTTTCAAACCACTCAACCGTCTTTTTTAATACAAGAGGTCTTTGCTTTTTAAAAAGGGTCTGTATAAGCCTGACCTTTAGATTCTCATCGCTGCTATTTTTTTCAATGACATATTCAGGTGAATTTTTTTTGATTTTTTCCCAAAATGAAAAAGGCTGTTCAAGCACTGGATAATTAACGAAATAATTTTCTAGCACATTTTTTTGCATATTTTTTTGTTCAAAAGATTTAAGCTGAAATCTTTCAAGCTTGTCATTTGAACCTGTCAAGAATGAATCATTTAAGTTGATATTACTAACTTCTCCATTATTATCTTTATCGATATAAAAAAAATCGACATTCGAAGGCTTCCTTGTTTTTTCAGTTTCCAGTTTATTTTTATTTTTTTCAGATTTTTTTTCGATTTTTGCTTGCCTGTTTTCTTTTGAAACTACTAAGTCTGGCTGACTTAAGCTGGCTTTAGTTTCATTTACGTAAAAATCTATAATTAATTTTGATGGATAATCAGTTAGATAATCAAAAGATTGAACATTTTTATTTTCTAATACGAATTCGATCTCTGTTAATTCTTTAACACGAGTTGGTAAAATATTTATTTCTTTTACAAATTTATTATTTATTTTTTTGATCTTATTTAATTTTCCTTGATCAAAGCCATTCAAAGTTAATATGATTTTAAAATTTTTAGCGTCGCTGCTTTTTTTTAAATCATAATTCCAGTCCTTTTGTCCCGCCAGTTCAAAACTGAAAGTTTCATTGATGGATTTTAACTCAACATTATAGATATCAGACGTGCTAGACCAAAGATTTATTCCATATAAAAAAAGAGCAAAGAAAAATAATTTTTTTGTATTGAGTAATGCCATCAATTAAATAATAGCATTTCAAGTGCCATCTTATTTTTGATAAAAACAGATTTTAAAGCAAATTATGTAAAGACCAGGAAATTTGATCCAGTTTTTTTGGCGTTAACTGACAAAACTATGACGCAAAAATTATTTGAAAAATTTTTTTACCGATTTTTTAAATTCAACATTATCAGGTCGGGGGGTATTTTTGCGATCTAAAGTAAATCTAATTTCATGAACAAAATTTTTTTTATATTTTGCATTAATTGTATTTTTGATCGTTTCAGATAAAAAAGTCATCTGCTGCATCCATGTCGAATTCTTAACCCACAAAGTTAGAACTCCGTTGTGATAAGCAACAGGTTCAGAATGCGCGGCAGTCGAAGGGCCTACAACATCTGTCCAGTTCATCCAAAGCTTCCAACGCAAAAATTGATCTGAAACTGGCCCAGCAGTTTTTTCTTCAAATAAACTTTTTAACACTTCAGCTGATGTTTTAAACTTACTTTTAAAATCGTTTTCTTTCATGAATTGATAGTCTTGATTTTTATAACTAATAAGTCTATTGATAGCGCATGGCAAATCAAAAAATACATGTAGTTGGAGCCGGCTTAGCCGGAAGTGAATGTGCTTTTCAGCTAGCAGAATTCGGTTTTGAAGTTGTTTTATATGAAATGCGTGGCTTGAAAGCAACGCCTGCTCATAAAACTGAAGATTTTGCAGAATTGGTTTGCTCAAATTCCTTTGGAAGCCAAGGTGAACATTCTGCGCCTGGGCAGTTGAAATGGGAAGCTCGGCAATTAAATTGTTTAATACTCAAAGTGGCAGAATTATTTTCAGTCCCTGCAGGCCAAGCATTAGGAATTGACCGCGAAAAATTTGCAAATGCTGTCACAAAAATTATTTCAGAACACCCTCGAATTAAAATCGAAAAAAAGGCTATTGAATCCATCGAACAAATTCCAAGACCGGCAGTTATCACAACAGGCCCATTAACTGATGAGCCTCTCGCCCACAGCTTAAAAACGCACTTTGATCAGGATTTTTTATATTTTTTTGATGCTATTGCGCCCATCATCGATGCCGATTCAATCAATACTGAAATAGCATGGAAAGCAGATCGATATGATAAAGGCACTCCTGATTATTACAACTGTCCGTTGAACAAAGAACAGTATTTTAATTTTATTAAAGAAATCGAAACTGCCAGAAAAATTGAACCAAAACATTTTGAAACAACAGATTTTTTCGAAGGTTGCATGCCCATTGAAGTCATGGTTGAGCGCGGCCCTCAAACACTTCGCTTTGGACCTATGAAACCCATTGGACTCGATGATCCCAAGACTGGTCGATATCCTTTTGCTGTTGTACAGCTCAGACAAGATAACAAAGAAGCCACAGCTTATAACATGGTGGGATTTCAAACTCGGATGGCTTACGGCGAACAAACAAGAGTTTTTAAAATGATTCCTGGCTTAGAAAACGCTGAATTTTTAAAGCTTGGTAGCATTCACCGAAATTTATATATTCATTCCCCTAAAAAACTAAACTCAGATTTATCGAGCAAAAAAGATCCATGGTTATTTTTTGCGGGACAAATCACAGGGGTCGAAGGCTATTTCGAATCAACTTGTGTCGGGCTATTAGTGGCTCATTTTATAAATCAGAAATTAAATGATCGACCATTCACTGCGCCACCGCGAGAAACTGCATTAGGATCACTTCTTAATGCGATAACAGATCCGTTTAAACAAGATCACTTTCAACCCACAAATATAAATTTTTCTTTGTTACCACCACTAGCTGAAAAAATTAGTGATAAAACCGAACGTAAAACCGTACAAATAAAAATGGCCAGGGAAGCCCTGACCATTTGGAAAAATAAATTTTTATAAAAAATTATAAAAGCTTAAACATGTTGTTATACGCATCAGCAACTGTTTTTAAATTTCCATTTAAAGTACTTTTCATATCTTCATCTTCTACAAGCATTTGCATCAAATCTTTATCGCCACCACGCTTAGTCAAAAGTTTATATGCATTTGAAGCCACAGCAGCTCCCATTTGTTCAACTTCTTTATATATGATTTCTTTTCTATCAGGAGTAAGAAATGCATATTCAGTCACCTTAGGTAATTTTGCTTTTTCTAATTTCGCATTTTTCTTAGCTAAGAAATAACCAATAATTCCATCTATGATGGCTTTACTTTCTAAATTAATATCTACAGGCTTAGACATTCCCGCAGGAATGACACCAGTATAGTAATTCAAGTAATCTAAGCTTACATTTTTAGTCATTTTAGGATCAGTTAATAAATTATCAAAATAGGCTTTATACTGAGTAGCTAAATCATTGGCCCCTCTGATAAGGACCGCATTGTTTGTATCCATATGATAAGAACGGACATCTAAATTTGCTGAACCCACAATAATATCAGTATCAAATAAAGCTAATTTTGAGTGTAATGAAAAGCCAGCAGATCCTGGATGCTCAGAATAATATTCATGCAATTCAATCCTAGGGCCCCATCCAGATTTAGGATTTTTATTTTTCGCTTTGTCAGCAGCTAACAAATCACGCTTTTTTTGACTCCAACCTTCTAATGTCGCTTTTAATTTACGATTTAAGCCTTCTTGATATTTTAAAATAGTCGCCATTTGGTATCTGGCTAATACATTTATTACACTTAAATCACTTGTGTTAAATGAGTTCGTTAAAAAAGAAATTCTTACGCGCGAACAGTCACCCATCTTACCATTTAACATTTGCCCGAGCGTATATGTTAATCCTGATGGTAAAATTAGATAAGCATTGTGAAATATAACACGAACATCACGAATTTCTTTTTGACTGATATAACATGCATTTTCTAATTCTTTATACCACATTAACTGAATATTTTTATCAAACTTAGCTTCTCTGTTAAACTTAACACCGACGTGTCTTTCTAATGGTTCTTTATCTTTATCAAATGGTAAATTTTCTAGGTAATAGATTTTAGAATTTTTAAGGTCAGCACTAGACAATCCCTTAGAAAATTGGCTTTTTGCAAAATACTTTGAAGGATTTTGTTCTTTACCATTTTGATCTCGACCCATAAGTGGATAACTAGTTAAATACTTTTTTTCAGAAGTTTGTAATTGTTGCTTAAGATTAGCAAATCTTGTTTCAAAGCTGAGATAACCGGGCATTTGAACTTTTTTTGAATCAATACATTGATCTAAACTTTTATAAGTAAATGTGGCTGTAACTTGAATCGCCGCTACTAATTCTGCTCCGCAAGCACCTGCAGCCTGATAAATTTGATTTCCATTTACAATAAAATCAGAATTCAAATACGTTTCAACTTTTTCAGAATCTGCTACCATATTCTTAAAATCGTACATTTTATCAAAAGCGATTCTAATATCACGTAAATCATTTTCACCTGCAGTTTTAATATGCATATCAGTATCTTTAAATATATATTTTGTCGATCCACCCTCTTCCTCTGAAGGTAAGCGTTTTTTCATATGATATGAATCTTCAATATTTCGTCCGCCCAGTTGAAATTCATTTTCATCTACCAATAAAAGCTTATGGTGCACATAATCTGAAATATGATCCCACTCTTGTGCGTGAGTTACATTACCCGAACCTTCGCCTGCAGAAAAATTGTCTTTGACCGGTAAAATTCCTGTTAGTTTATTTAAAACTGGATTAACTTTGTTTCCATAAAATAGCATTGCAAATTGAAGCTTTATTTTTGCTCCGATATTTCCACCAGCGGCACTACGTAGTAATGTAAAAAAATCTTTAATTGCTTCGCCGTCTGTCGGTTCACTGTCTGAAGAAACAAAATCTGATTTATCAAGCTCGGCTCCCATTCCAATACTCATTTTCACTGCAGCCGCATTTTTTGCATATATCCCTGTTAGTAATAATTTAGACATGTAAGTGGGCTTATATCCATTAGCTTTCAACGATGCTAATTTACTATTTTGACATTCTTCAGATGAAGCATCTTTACTAACAGATTCTTTAGGACAAGGCATTGTTAAGAATAAAGCATCTTTTAAAATTCTTTCAGTCGGGAAATTGTAAAAACTGACTGATAATTTGCCATTACCTTCTTTTTCCATATATTTAAATAAATCCATTGATTTGTAGTTAGTAACGAAATCTACAAGTAATTTGACTTCTTTTCCTTGTTTAGCTTTTTCGATTAAAGCGTTTGTGATCAATGAGGAACTATCATCATTAGTATAAATAAAGTACACTGCACGAACTGAAGTTTCTGCATTTCTAATAGCTTTTAATTTTTCATAAAATGATTTATCGTTATCTATAAGAAGCTCTGCTTCACTTGCCTTAATGGCAGAACTCGAAGCAACTTTCTCAATTTCATGATCTTCTAAAGCACTCGCTTTACGGCGAAATATACAATTCCAAAAATTAAGCTTACATGAATCATCACTGGCTTTATTAGCTATTCCAACAGTTTCAGCCAGAGCTGAAGATGTTTTTTCTGAATTTGGATTGAGCGCATTTTCAAATGTTGTTTGAACAGGCTCAACAGAAGAAGCTATTCCACGATCACTGAACCCTTCACAACCAACTTTTTGGCTTGATACACACGATAAAACTAAAAGACCTGACATCAAAGATGTAACTAATATTTTTTTCAAAAAATCTCCCTTTAAAAAAATTCTTATCTCAGGGAAATTTTATGTTGAAAAAAAATATTTCACTAGTCATGATCTTACGAATTGCGACATAAGTCTAGATTCAGGTTCTAGATTCTAATTCCAGGAATTACTCAACAGTCACTGATTTAGCTAAATTTCTTGGTTGATCAACATCGTGTCCTAGACTTTGAGCCAAGTGAAAAGCCATCAACTGTAATGGAACAACAGAAATTAACGGATGAGTTGTCCAAGATGTCTGAGGAATTGAAAGATAGTACTCACTCATTGATTTAAGTGATTTATTTTCGCCAGTACCAATAGAAATAATATTTCCACCACGAGCTTTTGCTTCTTGTAAATTACTTATTGTTTTATCAATTAAATCATCGGTAGGTGCGACGACAACTATTGCGATGTCTTTATCTATAAGCGCTAACGGACCATGCTTCATTTCACCAGCTGCATATCCCTCTGCGTGCAAATAAGCTAATTCTTTTAATTTTAAAGCTCCTTCCATAGCAATAGGAAAACTGACTCCGCGGCCTAAATATAAAAATCCTTTATATTTTTTTAGTTGATCAGCAGCTTGAAGAAAATATTTATCGTAAGCTAATACAGTTTCCACCTGACTCGGCACTGCAATTAAATTAAGTACTGCTTTGTTTTCCTGTTCTATTGTTAGAAGACCTTTTAATTTTGCTAACTGAAGCGAAAGAATATTTAATAAAGCTAAAGTGCTTGTAAATGCTTTTGTACTAGCAACTCCTATTTCTACGCCAGAATTCATATACATGTGTGCAACAGCTTCACGATCAATTGTCGAATGTATAGCATTAGTAATTGACAGAACTTTGGCGCCTTGCTCTTTGGCTAAACGAACGGCCGCAAGCGTATCAGCTGTTTCACCGCTTTGTGAAATTGAAATAACTAAAGTGTTTTTCTCAATAACAGGCTTTCGATATCTAAACTCACTGGCGACATCAATTTCAACTGGAATTCGAGAAAGCTGTTCAATAAGATATTCGCCAATAGCAGCAGCATAAAAACTTGTTCCACAAGCCACAAACTGAATTCGCTGAATATCATTTAAAAAATTTCCTGGAATAAACTCAGAATTTAAAATAAGCATGTGTTTTTCAGTATCAATATAAGGAGCAAATGCTGCTGCAATAGCTTGAGGTTGCTCGTATATTTCTTTAAGCATAAAATGACTATAACCCATTTTTTCAGCTTGAGCTTGCGACCAATTCAAAGTGACGATTTCTTTATTTAGAACTTCTCCTGAAGAATTTAAAAATTGAATTTTTTTATTTTTAATATGAACAATTTCGCAATCGTTTAAATACACATATTTATCAGTATGAGCAATGGCTGCCTGAACGTCGCTCACAATAAAAAACTCTTTATTAGTTTTTTCAGTTGAAGATAAGCCTACAATAAGCGGTGGACCATCTTTAAATGCTACTAGTTCCTCAGGTGAGTTTTCCCACATAACAACAATTGAAAAGGCTCCAACTATTTGCTTTAAAACTAATTGAACGGAAAGAAGTAAATTTTTATTTTTTTGAATTTCATTCCAAATCAAATGCGCCACAAGTTCTGAATCTGTATCAGAAGTTATTTGTGCTCCCTGTGCAAGTAGTGATTCTTTAATTTCTAAATAATTTTCAATAATTCCATTATGAACTAAACTGATCTCTCCAACTTGATGAGGATGAGCATTTTTTTCAACTGGAGCGCCATGTGTTGCCCAGCGGGTATGACCAATTCCAATATGTCCGTCAAAGTCTTCATTAATTAACTTATCTTCAAGACCTTTTAGCTTCCCTTCAGCACGAATACGTTTTGTTTTGTGATTGTGTAATATGGCAACACCTGCGCTATCATAACCGCGGTATTCTAATTTTTTTAAACCACTTACTATTACACTTTTAGGGTTTTGATGACCAATGTATCCTACTATTCCACACATTTAATTAAATCCTTTATTTACGAAATTTTTTTGCAAGCCCTGGTTTATTTTCTTGTCGAGCTCGAGCTATAGCTAAAGCCTCACTGGGAACTGACATTGTTATCGTCGAGCCAGATGCAATCATAGCATCTGATTCGATTTCTACGGGAGCTACAAATTGAGTATCACTTCCTACAAAAACTCGGTCTCCTATTTTTGTTTTATATTTCTTTTTATCAGGAGCATAATTACAAGTGATTGTTCCACACCCAATATTTACATCTTCTCCTATTTCAGCATCTCCTAAATAAGACAAATGTCCCGCTTTAGATCTGGCGCCGAAATGAACTTTCTTTAATTCAACAAAATTTCCAATATGAGCTTTTTCTTCAATAATTGTTTCAGACCGTATGCGCGCATAGGGTCCGATATGGACTTGTGATTTTATTTGTGCTTTTTCAATATAACTTCCAGCTTTAATTTGAACTCCATCAGCTAATATCGAATCAGATATAAAGACATGAGGCTCAATCACACTAAACGGACCGATAACTGTTTGACCACGAATAAAAACACCAGGATAAATGACTGAGCCCGCACCAATTAAAACAGATTCTTCTATATAACACGTTTTTGGATCTAAAAAAATAACACCGTTATTCATCAACTCGGTTGCTTTTTTTTGAAATAAAATTTCATTCGCAGAAGCCAATTCCACTTGGGTATTTACACCATGTGCAACGTTTAAATTTAGACTTGATATGGCTTGGACTGAATGACCTTTTTCGATCGCCATAGAAACTATGTCTGTTAAATAAAATTCTTTTTTAGAATTATTGTTTTTAATCTGAGGCAAGTATTTTTTAAGAAGTTCAGATTTTAATATATATATTCCTGTATTTACTTCTTTAATTTTTAATGTTTCAACTGATGCATCTTTAGCTTCAACAATGGCTTTTAACTGTGGACCTTGTCTGACAATGCGACCAAATTCACTCGGATTTGAAAGTTCTACTGTGACTACTCCCAAGTCTAAATTTTTATTCAAAAATTCAGTTATAAAAAGTTTTAAATCATCAGCGAATAATAATGGATGGTCTCCACCCATTATTACAACAAGCCCCTCTAGACTATCGATATCAGCTGATAGAACAGCATTAGCTGTACCGAGCTGTTCTTTTTGTTGATGAACTGTTGTCGTCATATCAACAGACATTTGATGTATAACAGGCTGTACAACTTGCTGAACGAGTTCTGAACCATGACCAATCACTAATCTAGACTCATTAAAACCAGCAAGTAAACATTGATTTAAAAGCCTTGCAATCATAGGCTTACCGCCTACTGGATGAAGAACTTTAGGAAGAGGGCTTTTCATTCGGCTTCCAAGACCTGCCGCCAAAATAATTGCTGTCGTTTTTATCATTGTTCAATTAAAGCGTTTTCAATGCTCTTCGTCAGTAATTTTTTTTAAAACTAGGCAAAATGTGTCATTCACGGCACACTTAAATTTATGAGTATTAAAACTATTGCTTTTGATTTGGATGATACCCTCATTGACACAACAGGAATACTTATACCTGAAGCTTCTTTATCCGTTTTCAATCATATGAAAATGTATGGACTATCTATTTCATACTCAGATTACGAACATCTTCGATTAAAAAAAATTAAAGAAATTTCACATAAAGACTATTTTCATTATCTAGCGAAAAATTTCGGGACAGACCAAACATTGAATTGTGTAGATAAAGCTGTTCAATTATTTTACCATCCAACTTTACCCAAAAACCTCATCTTATTACCTCAAGCTCATGAAGTCTTAAAATATTGCTCTGAAAAATACTCACTTTATGCTGTCACTGCAGGTTTTTTTGAGGCACAAATAGCTAAAATAAAACATTTAAATATTGAATCTTTCTTTAAAAAAATTTACGTCGTCAATAGTTTAAACGATGAAAAAAAATTTCATGCTTTTCAAAAAATTATTGAATTTGAAAATATCAAATCGCAAGAACTACTTTGCGTAGGAAATTCTTTGTCTTCTGAAATTCAAGATGGCAAATTAATCCAAGCAAAAACCTGCTATTTTGAATTTGGTGAAGATCGTGGAAAATCAATGCATGATCCCGCTTATAAACCAGACTATCATATTAAAAATTTGTCAGAGTTCATTAAAACATGTCAGCTCTAATTGAAAGCAAATTAAACTCACGCTATATTTTAATCACCAATAATTCTCAAATATCATCCCTATTTATTGACCAACCAATTCAAATTCTTCAATCTAAAGATCTCAAGCAGTCTCAATCAATAAAATGCAAAGTTTTAGCAATCGACTATTCACATTTCTCTGAAAATGCATCTTGGCCAAAACACGATAGACTTATTATTTTTATTCCAAACCAACAAGAGCATTTAGACTTATCTTGTATGCAAAACTTACATATTCACCAATTCGTTTCTAATTCTGAATTTTCAATTCAAAACTTTTACTTTCAAGATGAAATTTTATCAGAGGATGAACAAAATGAATCTTACTTAACTTTAGCTCAAGAGCTTAACTCTGAGTATGAAATTTTAAAAAATGATCTTGAAATGAAACTCAATGAGACTCGCATTGACTTGATGTCAAGTCGGCAAAAAATAATTGATTCCAACAGCCGATCTGAATCAATGCGAAAAATTCTGTATGCAATCTCGATGGAATCAGAAACAGATCTCATTGAAAATAAACTCAATGAATTACTACCTGCATCTTCAAAGGCCACATGGATAAGAATTATTAATCAGGACCAGTTCGCTCAATTTAAAATTGATCTTGAACAACAACTTAAATCAACTTTTAATTATTATAAAATAGCCCAACGTTATCTTTTTTTTATAAAAGGGGATTCAAAGCATTTTAAAAAAGATGACTTACAATTGTTTGCTAAAATAAAAGATGTCGTCGAAATAAATATCAATCGCGAAATAAATTATAAACAACTTATCTTAGCAGAAAAAATTTTAAGAACAGCTTTTGATAAATTTAATTATCCTTTGGCCATCATTAACGAGAACTATGACGTTATTCAATCAAATGAAGCATTTAATATCTACCCTGCGAAAAATCATTCAAAATGTTATGAGTTACATTTTAATTTAAAAAAACCATGTCAAGGATGCAAGCCTGGTGAATTGTTCACTTTAAATGATAATGGTCTCAATTACGAAGTTAATTCTAGATTCATAAAAAGTGAAGCTTCAGCAAATAATGTGAATTGGATTCATATTTATAAAAATACAACTGAGCAAAAGTACTTTGAAAAACGACTTAAACAAACTGTACAAATAAAAGAACTCGGAATCATATCAAGCTCTATAGCTCACGAATTAAACAATCCACTTGGTGGAATTATTTCGTATTTACAATTGATACAAATGGATTTGAAATCCAGTCAGCAAGACACAAATGTTTTAATTCTTCAGGAAATTAACTTAATGCTCGAAACAGCTTTGCGTATTAAAAAAATTATTGAAGATTTGCTTATTTTTTCAAGAATAGAACAAGATAAAAACAAAAGTGAACTTTTGCTTAATGAGCTTATTAAAGAAAATTTAAGCTTAGTTGAACTACGTTTAAAAAATGAAAATATTAAAATAGTTAATTTAACTTCAGACCAGCAAATTCGTTGGTCTATTTCCAAAACACTTTTTAGAGATTCAATGCACTTTATTTTTAATTTTTTTATCGAGCGTTTTCGTCAATACAAAAAGCAGAGTTCTCAAAAAACTGGTCTAGTCGAGATCAAATTTTCCACAGACTTTTTTTCCCAGACCCACTTAGCTAATCTTGCTTTAGAATTTTCTTGTAACTGCGGGCATTTAGCAGACATCGAAAAGTCAAAAGATCTAAGTCTACTGGCCCTTTCAAAACTACTTGCAGATCAAAAAATTATTTTAGAAATACAACAAACTAAAGAAAATTGGATGAGTATTATAGTCATCATTCCTAAGTCCTAATTTTTATGTTGAGTCCATTTTTTTGACACAGTCGTCAAAATATAGGTTAATCTTAAAACTCAAGGTCATAACTTGCAAGCCCACCATGGAAGGAAGGCTAATGAAGACACCACGAGTTCTCATATTGGATGATGAGTCAACATTACGAACAGCGCTTTTTAGATTACTTGATCGAAAAGGTTTTAATGTCATTACTTCCCAAAAAATTGAAGAAGCCAAAAGTTATTGCCAGACTGATAAAAGTTTTGATTTAGCAATACTTGATATGAACTTGCCTGACGGAAACGGGCTTGAATTCATGTCCTATCTTAAGCAAATAAATCCTGCTGTAGAAGTTATTATACTAACTGGTTTTGGATCGATTGATACTGCTATTGAAGCCACTCAAAAGGGAGCCTATCATTTTTTGACAAAACCTTTTAGTCTTGAAGAACTTGTTAGTCTATGCGACAAAGCCTTACAGAAAAAAAATCTTCAAACAGAAAATATTCAATTAAAAAATGAACTCCGAACACAACAAAGATTAAATCATATCATAGGCGAAAGTGAAGGCATTAAAACTTGTTTATCTTTGGTTGAACGAGTTGCTACAACTGATTCAACTGTATTGATCACTGGCGAATCAGGAACAGGTAAAGAACTTATCGCTAAAGCAATACATGCTCAATCAAGACGAGTTCAAGGGCCATTTATAACAATTAATTGCGGCGCAATTCCTTCTGAACTTTTGGAAAGTGAACTTTTTGGCCATGTTAAGGGGGCTTTCACTGGTGCTATATCGAACCGAATTGGAAGATTTGAGGCTGCCGATGAAGGGACTTTATTTTTAGATGAAATTGGAGACTTGCCTGCTTCACTACAAGTAAAAATACTCCGAGCACTACAGGAAAAAACGTATGAAGCAGTGGGTTCTACTAAAACGATACAAATGAATGTACGAGTGATTGCCGCAACTCATGTTGATTTAGAAAAAGCTGTTGAACAAGGATTGTTTCGAGAAGATCTCTATTACCGACTGAACGTAATCCCAATTACTGTTCCCTCACTTCGCGAACGCCGAAGTGATATTATCATTTTACTAAATCACTTTCTTAACATTTTTAATAAAAACAAATTACAAATGATTTCTGGCTTTTCTGTTGAAGCGTTAACATGTTTGAATAATTACTCATGGCCAGGAAATATCAGAGAACTTGAAAATTTAATAGAACGCTTAAGTATTTTAAAAGGCCATGGAGAAGTTCAAATAAATGACTTACCGGCGAAATACAAATCAGTTGCTGCTTGCTTTACTGAAACAGGCGTTATTGAAGTTCCTGATACTGGCTTAGATTTTAACTCAACTGTAGATCAATTTGAAAATGCACTTATATTAAAAGCACTTGAAAAAACAGGCTGGAATAAAAATCAAGCTGCTTTATTGCTTCGACTTAATCGAACAACACTCGTAGAAAAAATGAAAAAGAAAGGTCTTGTTACCAAAGCAGAATTAGCTGCAGCAGCATTTTTAGATTTAAATAATTAGGTTTCATTAAGTCACTGTAATTACGATACTTAAAACAACTTGAAATAACCAAACATAAAGTGCAAATTTTTCTGTGCTAGAAATCTTTATAAAATTAAATTTTACTGAATTGTTAAGTTTTACTGAACTGCTTTTAAAAATATACTCAGGTTGTGCTAACATGTGGTTCCCTTCGTCAATATACATATATTTTACATATAACTAATATATGTAAAATATATGTATATTTGTACTAAAAAAGTTTAAATTTTTAAAATCTGGTAAATAGGCTAGATTTCTAATGCATGAATTTAAAATCTTCAGAACCTTATCATCTTAAACAAAATGCGCTATTGATTGACCACGATGATTCGTTTATTTGGAATATTAAATCGTGGCTCGATTCACAATTTTTCGTTGAAATTATCAATTATAAAGAACTCATTATTAAAAAAGAAAATGAGTACTCAGAATATAATCTAATTATTCTGTCTCCTGGCCCAAAACACCCCGCAGATTACACAAAATCGTTACAGTTCCTGCAAATCCTTCCGCTCAATAAAAATGTTTTAGGAATTTGCTTGGGTTGGCAAATGATGGTTCTTTCAGAAAAAGGCTCAGTTCACCAATACTCGCCACCAGTTCATGGCAAAATCTCAACCTTAAATTCTGAAATAGCTCTTTTTCATCAATTAAAAGTAGCTCGCTATCATTCTTTAACAACTAAGCCTTCAAATGATTTTCAAGTTCTTGCGACATCATCTGATGATCAGCAAATTATGTGGGGTAAGCACAAAAAAAGAAAATGGATAGGATTTCAATTTCATCCTGAATCTTTTTTAACAGAATCAAAGCATCTTTACCTAGATTATTTAATCCAATGGATGAAATCATGAGTCCTGTCATTTGTTTTTTTGAAAATGACAATTATTTTTACTCAGAAGACTACGAAATTCATTCACCGTCCCCAACTGAAAATGTAGATTTATTTTTACAAAAAATGAACTCGATCTTTTTTAATCACTATAAAATTATTCAGATTGACTTTGAAGCTTTTCAAAACAGTCCAATAAAGCAAGATCTTATAAAAGTCATTGTTTTAAAAAAATATAAACTTATTTCTAAGACCGAATTTCAAACTCAAAAATTCTATCAACTGGATTTCAAATCTGAAATATCAAAAGATGAATTCATAAAAAAAATTAAATCGATTAAAAATGAGATTACCGCAGGAAGAATTTATCAAGTGAATTTCACATCATCACTTATTCATTTGTTAAATAAAGAAATAGATCCTTTACAACTTTTTTATTTTTATTTTAACTTATTTAAAGCTGACTACAGTGCTTACATTCCAAATCAGAATTCTCAAATTTTATGTTACTCTCCCGAGCTGTTTCTTGAGAAAAAGCAAACTTCGATTAAAACTCAACCAATCAAAGGAACAATTCAAAATCATTTGCCAATGAGCAATTTGTTGAATAATAAAAAAGAAAATGCTGAACTATCAATGATCGTCGATTTACTCAGAAATGATTTACAATCAATCTGTAACGACCCAGTCCAAGTAACTAAACATCGAGAAATACTAAAATTAGAATATGTCACTCACACTTATTCAGAAATTGTAGGGTCTACTACAAATTCGACTTCAGAAATATTACAAAAAATGCTTCCTGGCGGTTCAATTTCAGGATGTCCTAAAAAAGAAAGCCTCAAAGTAATTTCTGAATATGAGCCTTACAGTCGAGGATTTTATACAGGCTGTATAGGATGGTGGTTTGAAAATGATTTTAAACTTAACTTAGCCATTCGCTCATTTTTAGCAACAAAAAATCAGATCAAATATTTTACAGGTTGCGGCATTGTTGCTGATTCAGATCCAGAATTAGAATGGTTAGAATTTTTAAATAAATCTTCACTTTTAAGATCCACAAAATGAAAAAGATTTATATTCTAGATACTTTTAAAGTAAGCAGTGTTGTAAATCCATATTTAAAATATCATATCAATCGAACTTTTCAGGCTTGTTTAATTCTAAATCCTTTTATAAATAAAAAAAACCTCACTGATATTTATTTAAATTTAATGAATCAAAATGTTGAAAACAAAAAATGCAGACTCCGATTTAACCCTCAAGATTTAACAGAAACAGCAATCGAATTTTCTGATATTGACCCCTTACCAGAACTTTATACTCTTTCGTTTGCACGAACTTTTAATTCAAATATTGATCATGTTTTGAGTTCCTATAAAACATCGCTGCGTCAGTACTGGACTGAAAATTTAAAAAATATCTCAACAGTTGACGTCATAGGATTTAATCAAAATCAATTCATCACAGACACTTCACGATTTAATATATTCATACTTGATCAAAATCAGTTTTATACTCCTAGTTTAAAATCAGGATGCTTAAATGGATGCTTTAGACAATATTGTCTTGATCAAAAATTAATCGCATTAAAAGGTGTAAATTATCCCCTTTATGAAAAAGATTACACAAAAGATCAGATAACCAATAAAAAAATATATCTTGGAAACAGTCTTCGCGGAATAATTTCATCTGAATTAAAGATTGATAGAGTTTAAAAATTTAAGTAAAATAGTTTTATGAAAAAATTAATCCGACAGATACTTATCCTTGCATTATATATTTTGAATTCGGGCTGTGCTTCAACAACAGATGGTGGCGAAGTCGGCGCTAATGGAAAACAGTTCCTAGGATTAACTTCAAGTGCACAAATGAATGAAATGGCCAACCAAAGCTTTCAGCAAGTTAAACAAGATGCTGCCAGCAAAAAAATACTAAATACTAAGCCTGATTTAGTTGCTCGTGTAAAGCGAATAGCTGATCAATTGATTCCACTTACAACTGTTTTTAGAAAAGATGCGCTTGAGTGGAAATGGGAAACTCATGTTATTACGAGTGATGAATTAAATGCCTACTGCATGCCAGGCGGTAAAATTGTTTTTTATACTGGAATAATCGAAAAAATTAAAATGACTGATGGTGAAATCGCTGCCGTCATGGGACACGAAATATCACATGCTCTTCGTGAACATGGTCGCGAAAGAATGGCTCAAGAACAACTTAAACAAGTTGGCCAAGTCGGTCTGCAAATACTCATGCAAACTGGCAAAATTGGAGAAGGCACAGCACAAGCAACCAATGTGGGTGTAGGACTTATTTCGCTTAAATACGGTCGTGGTCAGGAAACTGAAGCTGATGATATGGGTTTAGAATTAATGGCGCGAGCTGGCTATAATCCTCAAGAAGCTGTTAATCTTTGGATAAAAATGTCTCAAGCCGGTGGAGCTAAACCACCAGAATGGATGAGTACTCATCCATCTGACGAAACAAGAATCAAGCGCATTCAAAGTTTAATTCCTAGACTTATTCCAATTTATCAACAGAACAAAAAAAATGGATAAAAAAAAGATTCTCCAAAGTTTTATTCAAATTATTGAAGAGCAACTTTTAACTGCTATTCAGTCTCAAAAAACAACAGTGGCCTATGTGACTGATGAAGATAATAAACCTGAAAATGAGTACGATACGCGAGGACTCGAGGCCTCTTATTTAGCACGGGGCCAAGCTGAGCGCGTTGCTGATCTGAAAGAGTGTCTTTCTGTTTATAAAAACACTGAAATTATAAATTTTAAAAGTGGCTCTCCGATTGGTAACACAGCACTCATTGAACTCTTAGATTTAGACGAGTCTTCATCCCATAAAACACTTTTACTAATGCCTATTGGTGGCGGACTTCAATTATCTGACAACAATAAAACAATACAAACAGTGACTGCAACAAGTCCCATTGGTCAGGCTATTCTTAAAAAAAAAGTAGGCGATTTAATCACCTACTCTGTTAAAAACCAAATTAAAGAATTTGAAATAATATCTGTATTGTAGAATTAAATTATTTTGATTTAACTCGTATAGAGATTCGACGATTTTTTTCTCGGCCTTCTTTAGTTGTATTATCTGCAACAGGGTGCTGAGAACCGTAGCCTTCAGAACCTGTGATTTGTTCTGCTTTTAATGCTATTGACGATAATTTTGTTTCTACAGCTTGAGCTCGGTCTGTTGATAATTTTAAGTTTGCGGCTTCATTCCCGGTATTATCTGTGTATCCACCAATTTTAAATATCGCATTAGGAAAATGATTCATAACTGCAACTATATTTTTTATTTGCAGTTCTGATTCATCAGTCAATTGAGACGTTCCAGATACAAAATTAACTTGATCAAAATCAAACCAAGTTCCTTTTTCAGCATCAACTAATGATTCAGGATTACTTAAGAAATTAAACAAATTAAACTCTGTAGATCCGCTTTGAAAAATGTTTTTATTTTCTAAATTACCAACTGGTTCACTAATCATCGATTGTGAAACATTTTCAGTTACTTTTTTAGTCTCATAGCACCCTTGAGTCCACGATAAAAAAATTCCAATCGTCAGCAAGAAGACTGCGACAAAAACATTATTTTTCTGATCTTCATTTAAATTTTTAAGCCATTCCATTTAAACCCCTTTTAAATTAATTTAGTAATCCGTGAACTCAAAAGCCAATCTATAACTTTAGGAATACTTTTTGTCAATTTTACAGGTTAATTTTTTCTAGATGATAGAATCTCAAGCTACTTTATAGACTTTAAGTTTTAATTATGGTTCTGTCCTGCCAAACAAACTAACGGAGGTTATTATGAAAGGTCTTCTTTTTTCTAGTGCACTTTTATTGGCTACACTATCACAAGCCGCTTTACTCACATTTGAATCTGGAACAAAAGCTCTTGAATCAGTAAATCTAAATAAAACAGCTAAAATCACAGCCGCAACAAATGCTACAGTTAAACCAATGGACATTTTAGGAGCTGGATTAAGAGCAAAAAAAGTTTTAGTTGTAAAAGCTAAAGTTTATGTATTGCAATTATTTTCTAGTAACAAAGCTGGTTTTGCTCGTGATGCAGGAGCCTTAACATCACTTGTATCAGGTTCAAGTTCAATTGCTTTAAAAATTTCAATGTTAAGAACAGTGACCGCTGCTGAATTAGCAGTTTCTTTTTCAGATGCGTTAATTGCAAATGGATACAAAGTCGAAGGTGATTTAAAAAAATTAATTTCAATCATTGAAACAGGAGCTTCGGGAGAACAAGGTAAAACTTTGTCTCTTTTATTAGTCAAAGATGCTGACCCATTATTCGTTAATTTTAGCTATGAAGATGCAGCTGGAAAAATACAAACTTTAAAAGCGGGCCAACTTGTAATGACTCAAGTTTTATCTATTTGGTTAGGTAAACCTGCTGACTCTGGGCTTGACACACTTAAAGTTGAATTATTAAAACCAGTTTACTAAATCAATAAGGACAAATTATGAAAATTTTAATTTTATTAGTCACTGCACTTACTATTTCTTCGTGCTCTAAAATCGAAAGTGTTTTAGATAAAGCAGAAAGCATTCCTGGAAAAATGGATAATCTTTCTGCAAGCACTGCAGAATTACAAAGAAAAGAAATCGTTAAAACTTCTGTTCAAGAACTTAATGATTCAAAAAATTATAATAAACTATCTCCGATTCCAACAGACATAATTCCCTGGGCAAAAAAAGCAGCTGAAAATATGTTAGTTGCTGACGAACTCGTTCCTTATATTTATATCAAACTTAAAGATATTAATACTTTAAGATATGATGATAATTCGGGTAAACCCTATGATTTAGCAGATCCGCAAGCTATCGAATTTGAAAATAACAAAGTTGGTTTGTATAATGTTTTATTTGCAATCAGTGGATTCTTGCCTGAATACAAAGTTGATGAATTACTTGCCATTCTTGAGCGTTCTGACGAGTATTCAGAAACAATATTACAAATTCTAAACTTCAGAGTTTATTTTATTAACAATGTTTTAATGGCTGAAAAATACAAACAAACTGCTTTAGTTAATTTAGGCGCTATTGAAGCTGCTATTAAATATAATCAATCTGTTGAGCGTATTTTAAGACTTCCATATATTGATAAAATTAAAACTGAAACCTCAATTTTTGTACTTTTCGCAAGTGATGAAACTGTTAATTACAATGCAGCTTTAACTTTTGG
>JAYUJM010000067.1:0-34742 GCA_043765175.1 Pseudobdellovibrionaceae bacterium
CCGCCAATGACAACATTGTCTTCAACTTCACAGTGCCCACCAAAATGGGTATTATTAGCAATGACGACATTATTTCCAATTTTACAATCATGCCCGACATGGGAATAAGCCATAAAATAGCAATTATGACCAATATTAGTTGAACCATCACCTTTTGAAGTTGCTAAATTCAATGTGGCAAATTCTCGAATCACATTGTTATCACCAATAATTAACTTTGTAGGTTCTGATTTGTAACTAATATCTTGTGGCGGTCCGCCCAGTACTGCACCAGGCGAAATATGATTATTTTTACCTATTTCAACAATGCCATACTTTGACCCAATAGATACATGTCCTTCTACAAAAGTTCCTTTTCCTATTTTGACATGTCCTTGAATATTACAGTAAGGCCCTATTTCAACGTCATCCTCAAGGATGACGTCTTTTGAAACTACACTTGAAGAATGAATTTTCATATAAATTCTTATTTATCAAGTTCAGATACAACTGCAGAAGTTAAATTAACATCATCAGTTCCATAAATTACATTTTGCTGAACAGGATTAGTTTGAATAACCATACTAAAACCTTTTTCTTTAGAAATTTTCTCAATGACTTTTTTCATTTTTTCAGCAATTGGGGCTAATAATTCGTTTTCTTTTTTTTGCAACTCATTTTGTGATTTTCCAACTAATTCATTAAACTTGTACATTTCTTCTTTAAATTCTTGAGCTTTTTTTGCAAATGCCTCTTCAGACAAAACTGATTTCTTTTTTTCAATATCTTCTTTCATTTTTTCAATATCAGCTTTTTTCTTGTCTAAATCCTTTTTCTTTTTTTCGCCTTCTTTTTCTATTTCAGCTTTTGCTTTTTTACCAACTTTGCTGTCTTGAATTGCGCGTTGAGTATCAACAAAACCCATTTTAAATTCTGCAGATGCAAATTGAGTTAAAAGTTGAGTTGCTAAAAATACTCCTAAGATTAATGTCATTTTATTCATAAATTCTCCTTGTAAAATGTTAGTTATATTTAAAAAATATTAAAATGGAGGACCAATTGAAAACTCAAAATTCACTGAGTTTGAATTATAATCATCTGATTGCAAAGGCCATCCCCACTCAAAACGTAGTAATCCCAACGGCGACATCCATCTAAACCCAATGCCTGCATCACTTAATAAATCTGAAGAACGAATTCGGTCCTGCGCTTGACCAATATCATAAAAGAAGACTCCACTTAATCCTGCTTCTTTTATTAATGGAAACTGTAATTCACTTTGATAAAGAACTTGAGTCACTCCTCCGAAAATAAGATTTGAAGCCTTCATTCGCTGATCAACATCAGGAATATATCTTGGATTTGGCTTTCCATCTGAAACATTTGTTGGATTGCTTAATTGATCATAGCGCATTTGTGAAAATACACGTTTACCAATACTTCCTGAACTGTAACCACGAAGCGTGTAAGGGCCACCCATTTGATAAAGCTCTGAGAAAGGCACAGTTCCATCTTTTTCTAAAGGCTGAATATTTGAATACGCTAGATTGTTTCGCCAAACAACATCCCAAAATGGATTGATAAAAAATCTAAACTTTGAAGAAAATTCTTGGTATTTTAAATTTCCACCAAAGCCAGTTCTTTCATAAGAAACATCTGTATAAATTCCCCGTGAAGGAAACATGCGGTCATTGCGCGTGTCGTACTCAAGAGTCCCCGTTAAAGAGCTAGTCACGCCACGAGCTGTATCTAAAGGAAAAATAATTGGGTCTGTATTTTCATTCTCAAATAATTCCGTTTTGTCTAATTTATATTTCACAAAAGCTCGCGTGTAATCCCCATAAATTGGATGTCCTAAACGAAAATTTCCACCATATTTACGAATGTCGTAAGTCACGCGTTCCTTGTTTTCCGTGTAGAAAATATCGAACCCTGCTGACCAACGTGTGTCATTAAAATAGGGATCTGTTAAACTAATGCTGTAAGTCTGTCTATTTTTAGCAGCATCAATTTTTGCTTCAAGCGCTTGACCTAATCCACGAAAATTATTTTGAATAACAGATCCACCGATACTAAAACCTTGAGCACTTCCGTAGGCTGCGGTTAGTTGAATTTGTCCTGTATTTCTTTCTTTGACAACCACTTCAATATTTAAAACTGTTGGTTGATCTGGCGGTGTTGAAGTTTTAAAGTTAACATCTTCAAAAAAACCTAGGCGTTGAATATTTTCTAAAGAAATCTTTTTTCGAGTTTCGTTATAAAGCTCACCTTCTTCAATTTTCAATTCTCGACGAATAACTTTATCACGAGTTTTTGAATTTCCTACTACTGAAATATTACCAAAATAAACTTTTTGACCCTTATCAAATTCAAAAACTAAATCGACTATTTTTTCTTTCTCGCGAAAATTATAACGAGGAATAACATTCGCAAATGCATATCCCAAATCTCCATATTTAGCTTGAAGATCCGTAATATCTTTACGCATCACTTCAACTGAAAAAATTCCGTTGTCTTTTATTTTAGCCAGGCTGTAAAGCTCAGATTTTTCAAACAATAAATCACCGGCAAAATCAACTTCACCAACCGTATACTGATCACCTTCTTCTATATGATAGGTGACATAAATCGATTTTTTATCTGGAGTAACTGTTACCAGTGGACGATCAATTTTAACTTGAAGATAGCCTTGATTCCAATAAAGAAATCGAAGAACTTGCATATCGTTGTCAAAAGCTTCTTGTTTATAGGATCCAGATCCGCTCATAAATGAAAAAAAACCAGCTTCTTTTGTGAAAAAACGAGGGTCATTTTTAAGAGTTGAGTCTTTTATTTTTTTGTTTCCAATAAACGTAATTTTTTTAACTTTAACTTTATCACTCTCAGTAATATTGAATTTTAAACGAAGAGTCTCGTCTTTTTTTATATCTTCAAAAATGGGCTCAACTTTAACAAGATAATATCCTTTATCTTCATAAGCTTTTAAAATTTTCTCTACTGCCTCTTGAGTCTTAGAATAATTCACAACTTCAAACGGTTTTAAACCAGACTGAGTTAAAAGCTCTTCTGACTTAATTTCAGAATTTCCTTCGAAAGCAATATCAGTCACAGTTGCTTTTTCGATGATATTATAAACAAGCTTCACACCTTGATTTATTTTTTCTTTAGCCACTTCGATTTGTACAAAAAAGTTTAATCTAAACAATGAATAGATATCTTGTTTGATATTTTCTTCTGAGAAACTGCCCCCTACTTTTGATAACAATTTTGAAATTACTGCATCTTTTTCAATTTTTTTTAAGCCAGTAAATTCGATCGCAGCTATTGGCAATCCAATATATGCGGGCTCAGCTTTATAAGTAGAATTTGAAGCAATTTGCTTTTTTTCTTTTTTAACTGCTACTGCAAATAAGGGTTGCGAAAAACAAAAGGTAAAGCACAAACAAAAAAGAAAGCATCGCGATACAACAAAGATGAAAATACTGTTTAATTTTGACACCGAATAAGGCTATCTAGACTTCAGTCCTATGTCAATAACGTCACGACTCCATCTTGAACCCGATAAATTTTTGAAAATTGTTTCGCAAACTCCACATCATGAGTCACAACAACTAAAGTTAAACCCAATTGTTTTTGTAACTGAAAGAAAAGCTGCTGAACTTTGACTGAATTTTCAGAATCTAAGTTGCCTGTGGGTTCGTCAGCAAAAAGAATTTTAGGGTTTTTGATTAAAGAGCGTGCAATCGAAACACGCTGGAGCTCGCCTCCACTTAATTGATTTGGATAATGATGCTGACGTTCTGATATTCCTAAATATTCAAACCACTTAAGCGCTTTTTCCTCTGCTAACTGTCGATTTTCTTCTGATAACAAACAAGGTAAAATCACATTTTCTAAAGCAGTGAGCTCGTGAACCAAATGATGAAACTGAAATACAAAACCCATTTTTTCGTTTCTAAACTGAGACAATTGATCGTCATTCATATCAAAAATGCTATGCCCATCGATTAAAACTTGACCTGAAGTTGGGCGATCTAAGGTGCCCATGATTTGCAATAAGGTTGATTTTCCAGATCCTGAGGGACCAAGTAAGCAAATAGCTTCTGATTCATTAATTGTCATATTAATGTTTTTTAAAACTTCTAATTGGCTTTCTCCAGATTGAAAATTTTTGCTTAAACGTTGAATTTGAATAATTTCAGAAGATTTATTTTCTTTAACATATTCCATATTAATCCTTTTTCATGCCATCGATAATTGTCAATTGGCTCGCTTGCTTTGCTGGAAAATAAGACGCTAGCAAACAAGTCATTAAAGTTGAAAAATAAATGATTATAAAATCATTTAAACTAAACTGCACAACTATTTTATCTAACTTATAAACAGCTCCTGGAAGTAATCCATATTTTGACTGTAAGTACATGAAAAGAATCGAAAGCATATAGCCAAAAATAAAACCAAAAACAGTGCCGAGACTACCAATTAAAAAACCCTGAAACAAAAAAATATTTTTTACAGACTTTTGATTAAAACCTATAGTCTTTAAAATAGAAATATCTTTAAATCTAGATCTTACGATAACGTAAAGCATACTTGAAATATTAAATGCGGCAATAAGAACTATTAAAAATACGACAAAAAAGATAACCACTTTTTCAAGCTTTACAGCTTCAAGTAAATTGCGATTTAAATTATACCAATTATTAACATGAAACTGCGACTCTAAAGCTAAATTTAAGTCCTGAGCAACTTTAACAGCATCATCTGAATTGACTAATTTTATAAAGACACCGCTGATGCGATTACCAATTTGAGTGAGTTGTTGTAAATCATCCAACCGAGTAATTACTAATCTTTCATTCCACTCATTTTTACCCATATCCAATATGCCAGAAACTACAAATTCTTCGGCACTTCGACGAAAACTAGTTGTTTCAAAAGGAGTCGACAAAGGAACTGCTAAATAAATTTTGTCAGAAACACTTAATTTAAAACGACGAGCTAAACCTACTCCGATCATCACTTCTTTGTTATTTTTGGGCTCAACTCCTGACTCAAGCCGAGAATTGTATTCAAGCAGTTGATCGATTTCATTAAAATCAAACGCTTGCAAAATGACACCTGAAACTTGACCTTGTTTTGCAAAGACGGCCTCTGTATTTGCAAAACGAGCTATTTTTCGAATTGGCAGTTTTAAGCTGTAAATTTTTTCTTGAAAATCCACCCACGAATCGATGAGCTTGGATTTTTTTAAAACTTGTATGTCTCCGTTCATTTCTATAACTGATTTTTTTAATGTGTATTCGTAGCCTCGCATAACAGACTGACTGACTACAAGTGTGGCTACACCAAGAATAAGTCCCAAAAATGAAAGCGGCCCCGAACCACTATAAAAAGACCTTCGATTAAAGAGTAATTTAAAAGATAACCAAATATAAAAAAAATAATGCTTTAATTTGGTTATCAAATATCATCTCCGGATTGATCTTGTCCAAGACTTCCATTCATAGAAGCTTTCAAGTAAGACATAATAAAATCTGATAACTGACCACCCATTACATCGTTAACCTGACTTGTTGTATACCCCGTTCGATGATCTTTAACCATTTGATAAGGATGCATAACGTAAGATCTAATTTGAGAACCCCACTCGTTGGCTTTTTTAGACGAGTTTAATTCATCTTTTTCTTTATTCCTTTTTTCAATTTCTTTTTCGTATAAAGCTGCTTTTAACATCTTTAATGCTTTTTCACGATTTTGAATTTGAGATCTTTGAGTTTGACAGGACACTATGAGGCCCGACGGTTTATGCTTCATACGAACTGCTGAATCTGTTTTATTCACATGCTGTCCGCCAGCGCCACTTGAACGATAAGTTTCAACTTCAAGATCTTCAAGACGAACTTCAATTTGAATATCATCATCGACTTCAGCCCAAACAAAAACTGAAGCAAATGAAGTGTGTCGTCGCGCGTTTGAATCAAATGGTGAAATTCTAACAAGTCGATGAACACCAGATTCTGCTTTTAAATATCCATAAGCATATTCACCAGAAATAAGCAGCGTGCATGATTTTATTCCAGCGCCCTCACCGTCAGTCATGTCTAAGACTTCACATCGATATCCATTTTTATCCGCATAACGCGTGTACATTCTAAGTAGCATCTCGGCCCAGTCACAACTTTCGGTTCCACCGGCACCTGAGTTAATCGAAATATATGTATTATTAATATCAAGTTCTTGATTTAAAACTCGTTTAAGCTCTAGGTTTTCGGCCAGCAACTTAATCTGAATTATTTCTGTTTTAACTTCTTGAAAAGTCGCTTCATCTTGAGCTTCAACAGACATTTCTAAAAGAACTTTAATGTCTGCCAATTGAAAATCTAACTGAGTCCACTCAGAAATTGATTTCTCCAACTGAGTTTTTTCTTTGTTTATTTTTTGCATTTCTGTAGGTTTACTCCACAGATCAGGATTTTCAGAAGACAAAATCAGTTCTTGCAAACGCTTTGACTTACGATCTAAGTCAAAGATACCCCCGAAGTTCAATTGATTTTTGATCTAATTCTAGAATATTTTTTTTTATTTCAGAGGATTCAGTAATTACAGACATACTTTATTTTAAAAGGATTTATACACCTGTCAATTGAGTAAATAGTTGATCTTGAATTTTATACATCGCTTTTTCATCATTCTTTGATTTTTCATGATCATAACCAAGCAAATGAAGTATTCCATGAATAAATAAATAGGAAAATTCTTGTCTTTGTTTTAATCCATGAAGACGAGCTTGTTTTTTCAGTGTTGGCACACAAATAACAATCTCTCCAATAGATGGTAAAAATTTTCGCTTTAAAATACGAGATTTATCAATCTCAAAACTTAAAACATCTGTTGCATAATTTAATCCACGAAAATCTTTATTCATTTTTTTCATTTGAGCTGAGTTTACAAATAACAAACTCAATTCTTCTGCTTGCAATAAAAATCGACTTTTTAATCTTGGAGTATCTAGTAAATAACCGACGATAATATCTAGTTCGGCCTGAAGACTTCGCTCTGAAAATAAAACTGAGTCTGACTTGATAACTGAAATTTGCATAAATACCAATTTGAAAATAAAAAAAGGCTCTACTTTTATGTAGAGCCTTTTAAGTCTTTATATAAAACTAATTATTTCTTCTTTTCAGAAACAACAGTCACATCAGCCATAACTCGTCGGTTCGTTTGACGACCTTCAGCTGTTTTGTTATCAGCTATAGGTTGATTTGCTCCGTAACCAACTGCAGATAAACGCTTTGCATCCACACCAGCTTTTACTAAAGCATCTTTAACAGCATTAGCACGCTTTTGAGAAAGTGATTTATTACTTGCTGCTTTACCTATATTATCAGTATGACCTGCAATTTCAACTTTTGTATCAGGGTATTTAGACATAAACTCAGCTAATGTCGAAATCTCGCCATTAAATTTAGAATCTAAAGCTGATTTTCCAGAAGCAAATTCAACTTGTAATTTAATAGATGCTTTTTCAGTTAAAGCACAACCGAATCCATTAACTTGTAATCCTGCTGCCGTGTTTGGACACTTATCATCAGCATCAACAACGCCGTCACCATCAGCATCCATTTTTACTGGCGCTACCGCCACTGGTGCAACTGGAGCAGATACTTTTTCTTCAACACGTGATCCATGTAAAGTTAGATATAAAGAAGGAATTAAAAGTGTTCCTGCTTTATCAACAGTGTCTGATATTTTCTTAATTTGAAAATAATTAAACAAAGCCCCCACTGATACATAATTAAAGTTAGCTTCTAAACCAAGTGCTGCTTTAAAATGAGTTGTATTTACTGCTTCAGTCTGTAAATTTTCAGACTTAAAAGTACCAAATCCTAATTTAGCTAAAGGATGCACGCGATTTTGAGAAAGGATATCGTAAGTTCCAGACAAAGTGTAGGCTTTGTGCTTTGAAGAAACATTACCAGCAAAGTCAAAATCGAAAGACTCATGACTGATTTCAACTCCAAAATTTTCGTTAAATCCATAACCTAACCAATAAAGATTAGCATCTCCAGTTTTTGCATTTTGTCTGAATTCGTCAGGTGTCAATGAATGAGTTGTACCTGCGCCAACACCAAGTTCAAAACCTTCGTGGGCCTGAGCGTTAACAGCTAACGATAATAGTGCTGCTAAAATGAATTTTACCATGAATATCTCCTTCTTTAATCCTTGTTAGTATTTTGTAACATGTTTACTTTAAAAGCTTTTTTCAATTTTTATATTCTTTATCATAATTAATGCATGTGACAAGATGAAAGCTTCTTGACTGATTTTTTGACCTTGTGAATCATGAACAGATGTATTTTAAAATTAAAAAAATATTTATTAGCGGTCTTATTGCCATATTACCTTTAGCTTTCACTCTGTATATTGTTGTTGCCTGCTTATCATTGATTGAAAATGTGCTGGGAAAAATATTGAAAAATATGTTGCCAGAAGGATACTATTTACCAGGTTATGGCTTTATAGCCACTTTGTTGGTCATATTTATTTTTGGTTTACTTGTTAATAATTTAATCACAGCTGCCATAATCAAAAATCTACAGCAAAAGTTAACAGAAATTCCAATTATAAAAGCAGTCTACTCACCCCTTCGTGATCTTATTAATTTATTTTCAAAAAATACTGGCGAGAATGCGCCTCAAAAAGTGGTTCTTGTTCATTTTGATAAAAATTATTCGACTTTAGGTCTTGTCACTCGCGAGGATTTTACCGATTTAGATTTCGAACACCCCTCATTAAATAATCGCATCGCTGTTTTAATTTTAATGAGCTACGGTTTAGGTGGTTACACAATTTTAGTTGAAAAAAATCAAGTCGAAGCTATTGATATGCCAGTTGAAAAAGCTATGAGCTTAGCAGTTACTGGCTGGATAAAAACCGAAAAGAATAAATAACCTAATTAGGGAGTTAATGAAAACACAATCAATTTTAGATAAAGCTCGAGAAATAAATTTAGATCTTAAATGGTATGGCTCATTTGCAGAAATTGGAGCTGGACAAGAAGTGGCTCGTCAATTTTTTCAAGCTGGAAAAGCATCACAAACAATTGCATTAACGATTTCAGCTTATGACATGACCTATAGTGATATTATTTATGGAAAGGAAAAATCAGGTCGCTATGTTTGTGATTCCAGACTTCAACGCATGTTGCAAAAAGAATTTAATAAACTTATTGATCGCTTAAGCACTGAACGGGGAAAAAATACGTGTTTTTTTGCATTCGCTGACACAGTGGCCACTTCAGCTAAAAATAGCCATGGCTGGATGGGAGTTCAGTTTCAACATAAACCCGGAGCCGAACCCAGCGAAGTACGCCTTCATGTAAGACTTCTTGATAAACACAGATTGATGCAGCAAGAATGCTTAAGCCAACTAGGGGTCAATCTTATTCACTGTTGCTTTTATAAAAAATCTTCACAAGAGTTTACTTATTCTTTATTCGATCAAATGAAACTAGATTCTGTTTCAATCGATGCCCTTCATTTTCAAGGACCTGCTTTTATGTCTTTTGATGAAGTTGAATCTAATTTACATCTTATTCAAGCTGGCTGGAGCGACGCTATACTTATTCAACCCAATGGCAAAGTCCAAAATCCAGGAGATGCTCTTTGGGGAAAAAATATTTTAATTCAAAGGGCTTACTATAATCCCGTAACCAACACACACTTAGATATTGCTAGTAAAAGTCAAAATCATTTCAGAACAGAATTTAAACTAAAACTAACCGAAGTGACAACACTGTTTGAGTTCACACTGAATAATCGCGTCAAAGATAAAACAATTTCAATTACTGAAGCCCAACAAAAAATTGAAATGATCAAAGCTTTAGGAATACCTGTTTTGATTTCAAGATTTTCGCTTTTTTATGAACTCAAAGAATTTTTAAGATTAGCTACTGACAAGCCACTGGCTATTGTCATCGGTGCAATTCACTTAGATAAAATTTTCGATGAAAAATTTTATTTTGACTTAAATGGTGGACTTCTCGAGGGAATGGGAAAGCTTTGTGACAAAAGCACTCGGCTTTATATTTATCCCCACAAAACGAAAGAAATTTGTTTGCTCACAAAAAGCTTTTTTCCAAAAAAAGAAATTAAACATATTTACAACCACTTTATTGAAAACAATTTTGTCCAAGATATTGCCGGATGTGATGAAATCGCTGAATTTATACACTCTGAAGATGTTTTAAAAATGATTGCAGCTAAAAAGCCAGACTGGAAAAAATTCGTTCCCCAGGAAATACATCAAATCGTTCAGAAAATGAAAAATTAATTTAAGGCTGCATGACTCAACAAAGCACAGCCAAATTTTGAACCTTTAAAAATGGCTTTTGAACTTTCATCAAAGAAAAAATTTGTCTCGATAAAATCTACACCTTCAGTGATTCTGGGCATCACTGGCATCGATCTGGCCACATCTGCATGACAAGCTTCGGTGCTTCGACCAACAACAAAACGACAAGAACAATATTCTTTGGCTGTATAATTTTTAATTAATTTTGGAATTGTCAACAGATCTGTGAATTTTAATTTATTGGGAACTTCGTCAGGTTTAATATTATTTTGATTTTCTACTGAAAAAGTTTTTATATTTTTTGCAATTTCTATTTTTTCATTTTTCGAAACTAAAAAATCATAAATATTTTTATAAAATTCTTTTTTAACTAAAGCAGAACCTTTATCCATCGCAAGTCTTAAAACTATTAGTTTTTCTTTTTCGCTAGCTAACAATATTTGCCCTTGGTGTCCTAATAAAAGAATTGAATCAGCAGGTATGTATTCAAACTCTGAATTAAGCTTTTTCTCAGTTATAGGCTGATTTGTCGTTGCCATAACACTATACGCACGAAACGGAGAAGCCCCTGCAATAGCTTTTTTTTGAACACCAGGAGCAACTTGAGTTATTAAATCCATGTATGTACTAGGTACAATTTGTTGTTGATTCATTTTTCCATGATTTAAAATGAGTTGACCAATTTTTAAATAATCATCAGCAGTCATATACATATAAGATGATCCAATAAAAATATTTTTAGAATCTAATTCAATTGTCGCTGTAGTTATTCCCAAAGGATTAAAAAGCCTTATCCACGGATAGTTTAAATAGACTTCGTCATTATTAATTATTTTTTTTAAAAGCTCCATAAGCAAGTTTGTATCGCCACTTGAATAGTAAAAATGATCACCCGGCTGATTATTGTTCCGCAAAGGTAATGTTGTCACATAACCAGCAGATCCTAAATCTAAACCATCTAAATAAAGCATTCTGACGACGTCTGCGTTCACAGGCAAGCCTGAGTATTCTTCGCTAAAATCAATGCCCGAAGACATTTGCAAGACATCAATAATTCTAGCATCGCCTTTAAAATCTGGAATATATTTTTTCACTTTTTCATCCAAGGAGAAATGATACTCATTACTTGCAATGGCTATTAAAAAACCAGAAATGGTTTTAGCCATTGACCACGACAAATGAACTTTTGTTTTATCATATTCATTTTGATAAATTTCAAAAATATTTTTGCCGTCGTGCTGAATGATCAAAATATCCGTATGTATATTTTTTTGACCAGTCGCCAGCAATACTTTAGAATAATCTAATTCTGCAAATGAAATTGAAGAATAAAATAAAAATAAAATAAAAACGTGTTTCAATTTATAAATCCTCAAGATACTGAATCAGTGTTTGAACGGCTTGACCGTTGCCACCCGTTGAGCTTATAGCCCCTTCAGGTCGATCGGCCCAGGAATATATATCTAAGTGAGCCCAGGGAACAGCGCCTGCAAACTTTTCTAAAAATAAAGCTGCTGTTATGGCTCCGCCGAAACCCTCTCCAGAATTTTTAAAATCAGCAAAAGTCGAAGACAGACTTGACCAATATTTTTTAACTAACGGCATTCTCCAATTCGGTTCGCCGGCCTTTTGACCTGCTTCAAATAATTGATTAGCAAGCAAATCATTATTTGAAAACAATCCTGCCATCTGTGTGCCTAAAGCAACTTTGATAGCACCAGTTAATGTCGCTACATCAATTATAACTTTTGGTTTTTCTTGAGCGCATATCGCCACACTCATGGCATCTGCCAAAACAAGTCGACCCTCAGCATCTGTATTATCAATTTCAACTAAATAGCCCGCATGAGATTTATAAACATCACTAGGTCTCATTGATTTTGCATCTATGGCATTTTCTGCCAAAGCTAAATAAAAATCGCAAGGATTTTCATATTTAACGTGATCAACCCAATAAGCTAAACCAAAAATCGCTGCAGCTCCACCCATGTCTTTTTTCATCAACCGCATTGCTGACGATGGTTTTATATCTAAGCCACCTGTATCAAATGTAATTCCTTTTCCAACAAAAGCTATCGGTGATTTTTTAATCTTGGATAAATTTTTGGGACGATATTTAATACAAACTAACCTTGGAGAATACTGAGCTCCAGCTCCTACGGCTAAAAGTAAATTTAAACCCTCTTTTTCGCATTTTTTCTGATCCCACACTTCAATCTGGCTTTGCGGTGAAAAATTAAGATCTTTTAAAATTTGTTTTTCTAAACTTTCAGGATGAACTAAATTTGGTGGTAAGTTAACCAAATGACGAGCAATTTGAATAGCTTTAGCATTTATTTGAAATTTATTTAAATAAAATTCAGCTTTATTTTTAACGATACTTTTTTCTTTAAAAAACAAATTAAAATGAATATTTGCTT
Organism: Pseudobdellovibrionaceae bacterium; assembly: GCA_043765175.1. Taxonomy (GTDB): domain Bacteria; phylum Bdellovibrionota; class Bdellovibrionia; order Bdellovibrionales; family Bdellovibrionaceae; genus Pseudobdellovibrio. The sequence continues at coordinate 12,759 of JAYUJM010000067.1, forward strand.
TAATCTCGTTTTTAAAAACCTGCAAAAAATGGTATAAAGAAAGTTCTAGGCCTGTAATAAGCCCACAAAATTCATTTTCGTTAATTTTTTCGATGATACATAATGGATTTTTAAACTTTAAGTTTTTTATTTGAGTAGCTATGCCACCCATTTTATCACGAAATGAATCATAACCACTTTCACAAAGAATCCAAACCGGACCTCTTATACCCACGAAATAAATTGAAGATTGAAGATTATCAAGTAATTCAGCCTCGTTAAATGGCAAAGCTTCTTCTTTTATCAATTCAGTTGAAAAAGTTTTAAATTTTTTTTCATCAGATTTTGAGAAAATATAAACAAAGCTGTCATAGTTTACTGCTTGATCATTGTGTTGCGGAATCGTTTTTACAATTTCAAAATTGATAAATGGCGTTAAAATAGATTTAAAATTCATTATATACCTTTCACTCAGCGAGATCTAGTTGCTCAGTTGTTTAAAAGTACTGTAACATTAGATTTGAGGTTCTGAAAAGTAATATGAAGTTGAAATTTTGCCAAATTAATGCTGAAAATCTTTTTCTACTTTTAGATCAGCCATTGCCTGTTCATTTTACTCATTTAGATGAACAGCAATGGCAAAAACATTCTACATCCGTATACAACAACAAACCTCTTAAACACTTATTGCATATTACTCAAACTATTCAAGTCATTGACGCTGACATCATCATGTTGAATGAAGTCGGCGGATCTGAATCTTTAAAAAACTTTAACCAATTTTTTTTAAAGGACTTATACACTCCGATTCTTATCGAAGGAAACTCTGACAGAAATATTGATGTAGGATTTTTAATCAAAAAAAATGCTCATTTCTATTTTGATTTGTTTTCGCATAAAAATAAAGAACTTGATTTGAAGTATGATTTTTTACATGGCTTAGATAAAAAGATTTATAAATTTTCCAGAGACTGCAGCGAACTTAGATTGTTTCACCATGACGTTAAAAAACCTTTTTTAATCATTCTTTTAACCCATTTGAAATCTCCACTTGATCCTGAGCGCATCGATGCTGGTGGCACACTCCGCCGCGGCTCTGAACTCAGAGCCTGTATTGATATTTATAATCAACTTAAAACACAGCATCCTGATACTGGAATTTTATTAGCAGGAGATTTTAACGGCCAAGCCGGTCGCCAGAATACTGACGATGAATTCAAACCTATTTACCAGCAGACTGACCTAGAGGACATCTTAGAACTTGCCAAAATAAATCAAACTGACCGAGCGACTTTTATTCAAGTAAAATCAGGTCTTCGAACAGAGGGACGTCAAATTGACTACTGTTTTCTTTCAAAAAATCTACATTCTCATTTAAATTTGAGCGAAACAAGAGTTTTTCTTTACCAAGATCAGTATGGATCGCCTATAAAAAAACCAGAAACCTTGGATCAAAAAGCAGCACTACCTTCAGATCATTACCCCCTTGTTTTTATGCTTGAAAATCTGAAGTTTTAATTGAAGACTATACCTATATGAGGTCAATATGAGCTTGAAAAAAATAACGCTTCCGCACTTTGAAATTGGCGCGACATCAGTTTTTATTCCTTCAGAATCTGATCCTCAAATGAAAAAATTTATTTTCGCTTATAAAATTAAAATTAAAAATCTAGGCGCTGAAGAAGCACAGCTTGTTTCAAGACATTGGATTATTACTGATGCCTACGGTCACCAGGAAAGCGTCGAAGGGCCAGGAGTTGTCGGTTTACAACCTAAAATCACAGCTCAACAAATATTTGAATATGAAAGCGCTTGTCCACTTCCAACAAGCACTGGATCAATGCGTGGATCGTTTAGTTTTTTATCCCGCACGGGCGAACCTTTTAACGTGGAAATTCCCGAATTTTATTTAGTCAGTCCCCAATCAGTTCATTAATTTTTTTTAATGAACTCGATAATTTCTTGAACGATATCAATTTGAATATTTAATGCTAAAGTTTCTATTAATGGAATATGAACAAAAAGTGCTGGAATATCTTCATAGTTTTTTAAAAAATTAAAATACAAATTATTACAAACGTAGGCACCTGCTGAAAATGATATTTCAACATGATTCATTTTAGAAATTAATAAATCATGCAACAAATTCACAGGAAATTTCGTCATTAAAGCTAAATGGGGATTGTTTTTATCGATAGGACCTATTGGGGTAAAAAATCCAACTTCGTCTGGATGAATGGATTCATTCCAATTTAGTGCTATTTTTTCTAGTGATATTTTTTTTCTATCAGAAGCTTGGCCCAACATGAGTACAAAATTTGGTTTTTCATTTTTTATGATACCATCAAGAATCAGAAATGATTTTTCAAACTCTACAGGTAAAATAACTTTACTTAGGCTTTCTCCGACCAGCATTTCAACAATTTTTTGACTTGAATTAACGGATGAGCCTAAAAATGGTTTAAAACCTGAAACTAAAATTTTTACCACTAAGGATACCTCATGAACCGATTCCAGTTATTCGCATCGGTTTTGCTATAAACGAATCTTTTATGAAGTCTTCCAACTTCTGCAAACCAAAATTCTATCTCTGAGGGGTCAACAATAAATCCACCCCATGTCTCAGGACGTGGGATAACTTGATTGCTAAATTTATTTTCAAAATATGTAATTTTACTTTCAAATTCTGCACGATGACTGAGTTCAGCTGATTGACTGGAAGCCCATGCTCCTATTTGACTTAGTCTTGGACGACTTTGAAAATATTGATCAGATTCTTGACTAGAAAGCTTTCGAGCTTCGCCTACAATTCTAATTTGATGATCTAAGTAGGGCCAAAAAAACAATAGTGCTACATTGTTATTATTTAAAATATCCGAACCTTTTTTTCCATTATAGTGAGAAAAAAAAGAAAACCCTTGATCACGTAGTCCTTTAAAAAGAACTGTTCTTATCGAGGGTTTATTATTAAATATTGTGCTCAGTGACATCGCATTAAAGTCACTGACATTTAATTCTTTTGATTTTAATTCAGAAGCTTTTAAAGAAATTGTAAAATTCTCGAACGGGTCTAAATTAAAATCAAAATTCATTTATTTCTTAGCTGGCTTTGCTGCAGGTTTAGCAGGAGCGGGAGCTGCCGCCGCTGGAGCAGTTGGCTTAACAATATCAAGTAGTTCGACTTCAAATATTAAAGCTGAATTCGCTGGAATACCTGGTCTTCCAGAAGCGCCGTAGGCTAACTCAGCAGGAATAAATAATTTGTATTTAGATCCCACTTTCATCATTTGTAAAGCTTCAGTCCAACCTGGAATAACGCCACCAACTGGAAATTCAGCCGGCTGACCACGCTTAACAGAAGAATCAAATTCTTCACCAGTTGTTAAAGTTCCAACATAGTGACATTTAACAGTGTCTTCTTTTTTTGGAATGGCTCCTGTACCTTCAGTAATTACTGAGTACTGTAATCCTGAAGCTGTTACTTTTACTCCAGCTGCTGATTTATTTTTCTCTAAAAATTCTGCAGATTTCTTTTTATTTGTTTCGCCCTCTTCAGTTTGCTTTTTCATCGCATTTTCCTGAAGCTTCATCATTGCTTTTTGAATCTCGTCATCTTTCATTTCTGATTTTCCAGCTAAAGCATCTTTTAATGAAGCTGATAAAGTAGTAGGATCAATATCAATACTTTGTGCTTTTAAGTTTTTACCGATTTGCTGACCGATAGCGTAGCTTGCTTGTCCTTTGTCAGATTTCATGTCTGGTTTGTTACAACCAACGAATGCCAAAGCGGCAACGGCTGCGAATATGATTTGTTGTTTCATGCGTTCTCCTGTTTAGTGTTTGTGTATTTTATTAATACTTGTTTTATCTACAGTCCTAAAGCATGATCGAATTCTTAGAAATTTCAAACAGATAACATGGTGCAGATAATGCTTTATTTCCTAGCCCTCGTTTGTTTATCCACTTCACCGAACTGGGCTAAGCTTAATCAAATGCCCGCCGAAGTGTTAGGATTTTGGCGCTTATCGATTGCAGCAGCATTATTAGCGGTCTATTTATTATCAAAAAAATCGTTCACTCTTCTTAATTACAATAAAAAAAACAAATGGGTTTTTATTTCAGGCTTTTTTATGTTTTTACACCTTTGGACTTATAAATATGCCGCTAAAACGACATTAATTTCTAATGTTATGGTTCTTTTTGCTTCGAATCCAATTTGGGCCTCCGTCGGAGGAGCTCTGTTTTTTAAAGAAAAACTTCATATTAGAACCTATATTTCTTACTTCCTCGCTACCTTATCAATTATCTTTTTAGTTTATCAAAATTTAAACTTTAGCTCAGAAAATGTAGTAGGAAACATAGTCAGTCTTTTATCTGCATTTTTTTATGCCGCATTTATGTTATCTGGAAAAAAGGCACGGTTGATTTTTGATGTGCAAACAACCTCCTTTTATCAATATTTCACTTGCGCTTCTTTCTTTTTCATTACCTCTGTAGTGACCCAGAAAAATTTTATTCAAGACTACGAAAGCATTTCTTGGATATCGGTTCTTGGACTTGTGGCTTTACCCACTTTTTTAGGTCATTTTTTATTAACAAAACTTGTTAGCCAAATGGATATCTCTGTACTCACTTGCGGAAAACTTATTGAGCCTTTATTCGCAAGCCTGTGGGCTTATTGGCTGTTTAAAGAAAACATAAGCTCATCTGTTTTAATTTCTTTTGCATTAATAATAATTGCTGTTCTTATTTTATTTTGGCCTCAACTTAAAGAAAACGTTAAACTTAGAATTAAATGAATTTATCTCATAGTTCAAGAAAAGATAGATTTCGTCCTCATTTTTGCGATAGTCAATTCTATCATCAGCATCAATCAAATTTTGAAATCATAAAAAGCGAAATAATTTCATTTGATCAGATCACACAAATTACTATTTGGACAATCTCACTTTGCTGTCTTCGTCGCCCGCGATCTTGGTTCAACGGATATTCTCCTGAGCCTGTGATTAAAATTGAAGAAATATTATCAAATCAATTTTCAATTTATAATTTATTCCAAAAAATAAATATTTCATGGCCCAAAAAGATCCCTCAAAATATTGAACTCAATAATTTTCTAAAAGCTGTCCGAATCGTTCCTTTACCCGAAATTGTTCACTTAGCATTTTTAAAGTTTTTTCAAAATAAATATCCATTAGAAATTTTATGTTACGAGCCAACATCTAAACAATTACTTCAATTTCAAATCGAAGGACGACGAGTTTTAACATTTAATAATGATTTTTTATCTTGGCCAACACTACGATACGGCGAACGCGACCCACTCAGCTTTTGGATTCATGATTTAATTCATGCGGAACACTTTTTTTCAGACACTGAAAAACAACTTGGACAAATCAATTTTTATCGATTGTGCCAAGAAATATTGAAGTATAAATTACTTGATGATTTACATTTAAGTCCTGAATTTGTTGATGCTTTTTCTTATCTAATATCAGACATGAACAGTCATCCAGTGCATTTAATCAAAACTTTGAAAGCTATCATTAACATTCATCAAAACAAACTTGCTCAACCTGATTTACTAATTTGGAAAAAAATACTTAATCTTCCCATTTGTTCAGATAATGTATTATTAGAGTACTTTCAATATGCCGATTAGTTACAACTTAAGATACAATTTATGATTATTATATTAGCAGCAAGATGACTTCTTTTGACTTTACAGTAAACTAAAATTAAAAATAAAAGTTCATTTTTAAAAAGACCGTGGTGGGGTAGCTCAGCTGGTTAGAGCAATGGAATCATAATCCATAGGTCGCCGGTTCAAGTCCGGCTCTCACTACCAAGTTTTTTAAAATCATCAGTGATTTATACAATTTAAAAATTTTGAGCCGCAGTTCCGGGTATGCGAAGTGGCTATCAGTGTAAACTAATCATTGTCATATAGGTCGACATGACAAAAATCTAAAAGATTTCTAGATGATCGATTGAGATCACTTACTAAAATTAAATCGATTTTTCCTTTATGAATATCAGGCATGATCTTTTGATACATAGGTCTATTCGTATAGCCGGCTGAAATTTCCACTTCGGAATAGAAATCAACGATATTCCCCCATCTTTTTTGCTGCTTATTTTTAAAGTCGGCGAACGCTTTAACTTAAGTGAGTTTAAAATTCAAAAAATTAAACAATGCCTATGAACCAATCAAATTATATTTATAGGCTAAATATTAGTATTGTCGAATGGTAAAAAAAATTGAAATATTTTATAAATTTAGATAAATTGTTAATTCGGTATTTTAGATACAACAAACAAAACGTACTTAGTCTTAAAAGGTGTAATCATGAAATCAATAAAATTTATAATGCTTTTTATCTCAATTTTAGTTGCTTTTAGTACTGCTCAGGCCAACGACAAACTTAAATGTAAGTATGTCAATGGTTATTTTCGCGTTACTAATGGATTACAAAATTGGGAGAAATATGTGCCTTCAACTTCTTCTGATAAAGTGCTCTTTGAATGCGGAGAGTTTGCAGCTGCTGCTATTATTGATTCATATTTTGTTGTATTTAGTGACGGAGCTTTTAAAGAAAAATTTGTTGGAAGCTCTTCTCCAAAAAACTGGGCACTAGCAGTCAATGAGAACATGGCTGCTGCAGCTTTTGGCTCCTACTTTTTAGTTGCTCGAAATGGATTAGAAATTCAAGAAAAATTCGTTGGAACCGTTCAACAAAAACCAATAGTAGCAGCTTCAAAGGATGTTGCTGTTTCAATTTTTGGTTCTTATTTTCTTGGCTCTGATGGTATTCAAATCCAAGAAAAATATGTCGGAATTACAAATTATCCAAAAGTTGCCGCTGCAAATAGTTTGGGTGCTGCTCTTGCTGGCAATTATTTTTTAGGATTCAGTAACGGCAACTTTATTGAAAAATTTGTATCCAATCGGTCCACCGATGATCTAATAGTTCACGGTTCCTTTCTTTTCGCAACATATGTTGGATCATATTTTATTGTTTTTGACAGTCGGCGTGGAAAAATTATGGAAAGTTATGTAGGCGAGGCTGGGGAAATTAGCGTTATTAATGATGTGCCGATATTCGAAACCACCTCTGGAACAATAAAGCGCTATAATTCAGTAAATGGACAGTTTGAATAAAAATTATGCTAGCTTATTTAAAAATTAATTAAAAATATTAGAACACATGAAAATCAAATTGAATTAGTCTGTTCTATTTCTTAGAAACTTTTTTTGAGTATACTGAGAATTGTATATATATATTTTCTAGCATCTGTCGTTGAAATGTGTGTCTAGCTACTTCTTTTTTTCAGCTTTAAATCAACACTCTGACTTCTGTCACCTTAATTTTTATCAGATTTTTTGGCTTTTCAGAATCATCCTTTTTTTGAAAACTTTTTAACGAGGCCAAGGCCTGCAAACCAGCGACACAGAAAATTATACTCAAGCTGTTGGATCGATTGACCTTCACTTCTAATTGTAAACAGAGCTTGAAGAAAAGGCGCTCGAAGTATAAACCCAGGTGGTGTACATAAACGACAAGTTCTCGATTATAGCTTTGAAAAATCCTTATCTAATTTTAATAATATGTCATCGAAATAGTTCTTTAAAACCCTTAATGAGTGTGACTTTGAGATATGATCTTCGATTGAAAAATAATAAAACAACGGATCTTGATTTTTTGTTTGCCCACCCATAGGTGATAAGTGGTGCTTATGTGCTCAGCGTTGGCTTGAATCTGAAATAACTGGCTACGCTCCGCAAGTTGATCTAGATGCTACTCATGAAAAAACACTGCAGTTTAAATCAAAGCTTATTCTTCTTGATTGTTATGATCTGTAAAAGAGTTTGTAACATCTCGAATACGTACATCTTTTTTATTTGATATATTGCTGATTCGCTTTTTTTTGAAAATCCAAGCTAGCAGAAAAATAAAAAAACTTAAAATCCAAAGAAAATTTAAAGACCCCAAAAATTGAGATCCTAATCTAAATACTATAGGAACTAATCTTAAAGCTATTACACAAACTATAATGATACAGCAAAAAATCAAAAGTTTCTTCACTGAGTTTTTATATTACCGATTGGAAGAATTATATTTGAGCCGCTTCCTGCACCAACAACTAAAGGAGATACACCATTCCATTTTTCTACAATCTGCAACTGCACTAAACCTGGATTGTCTTGCACTGCACGACCGCGTACGCGAATAGCTTCTGCTTCACCTTTGGCTTTAATAATTGCTGTTTGTGCTTCGATTTCAGCTTTAGCTTGAGTAAACTTTGCTTTTGCAGCCTCTTGCTCTTGAACCATTTTTGCTTCGATAGCTGTTTCTAACTCTTTTGATAGCTCAACGTTTTGTATGACGATATCTTCAATAACTAAAAGATTGCCAACTTTTGCTTTAGCACCCTCAAGAGTCTTCGCTTTTATTTCTTCTCGTTTTTTTACTATTTGCTCAGCACTTTGCATAGCTGTGACTTCTTTAAGAGCCTCGCTCACTCGCGGTGAAACCAAACTATCAAAGGGGTCACCCGCGTAATCACGAAACATTTTTACTATCATACTTTCTGGAATTCGATATAAAACACGCAGCTCAACATTAATTTGCTGCAAATCAGAAGAGTAACAATCGGACTTAGTAACCATCGTTTGTTGACGAACAGAAACTGGTATAACGGTTGTTACAAAGGGTAATTTAAAACCAATACCCTCTGGTGCAAATACGTCCGAAACTTTACCTAATGTTACTAAAATGCCACGATGACCTGGCGGTATAATATAAGAAGTGCCAAATAATAATATGGCTACAATAACTGCAATAGCAGCAATTTTAACAAAACCTGAACTCTGTTTTATGCTTTTAATAAATTCTTCATTTGGATTCAAGGTGTGCCTTTCGTGATTGTTAACATGTTGTTAAGTTGCTCGTTCATAAAAATGCAGTTTTCTTAACAGTGCTATAGCTAGCAGGTATTCAACACTTTATGCAATCAGGTAGAAAAAATAAAGCCCCTGCGTCAGTAAGGTAAACAGTAACCTGACCCATTTGTTTATACTTTTACTTTAATTGCTTAGTCAACTGCTGTAAAAACTGAATAGTTGCAAAGGCCTGTCCTTGTTGACAAATAGCTTTTTCAGAGCATCAGGCCTAACAGTCTAGTTCAAATAATAAATTGACTTAATTTAATTACAAAAATTTCAATTCATTTAATCTTAAACCATGCCACTATTTTTTTATTATTACTTGCTTTCAATGAGCCTGCATTTTCTAAAATATCCCCAGAAGACGATTGTCAAAAAATTGACTTGAATCAGCCTCATTGTAAAATAAATGGCAAAATCACTCCTTTTATCGAAACGTGTGATACAAAAAATGGAGCTATTGAATTTCCATCAAAACTGTTAGGTGCACCAGTTTACCAACAGAATGGAGCAGGCATTTGTTATGCCTCTTCAAGCTCGTTATTGCATAACTATGAATTAGTCCGAAGCACTGAAGCAAACAAATACGAAAAATATGCAAAACTTCACCCCACGACATCTGCTATTTATGGAAGTCAAAAAATTAGTTACACCGGAGGCAATGTAGAATGGAATTTAAATAGCATTGCTCGATCACCGATTCCAGATGCTGCCTGCGTAAAGCAGAAAATTTTAGAATTCACAAAAAATGATAAAAATTTAAATTACTCAGAATTTCTAGTATTGATCGATCAAGTTTATGTGCATAGATCTTTTATAACAGATAAAGAACTTTTATTTCAAAAAATGAGCCTTCATCCGTTTATCAACCAGAAGAAATTATGCTATAAAAATGCTTTAGAAAATTTAGGATCTCAAATAGATGAAATAGCAAAACTAGGTTCAAAAATTTTTATTGAAAACATTTTAAAGGACTGTCCGAAAAAGCCAACTTTAAAATTAGAGGTCAGTACGATTTATTCAGATGATTTAAATAATTTTTTTGAACAAATGCAGGCCGCACTTATTAATGACAGTCCCGTAGAAGTTTCTATTTGTGGAGCATTTTTTAATGATCTTGAATTCAAAGGTCGAACCGTAGGTGATTCGATTAATTTGACAGAAAACTCTTTCAAAGAGAACTTTTCCAAAAAATGCATCGATACCTTACATTCAGTCGTCGTGACAGCTCAAAAATTTGAAGGCGGTACCTGCCAAATTTTATTAAGAAATTCTTGGGGGGCTGATTGGAAAGTACCAGGCCTTGATTGTGCGTGTATTGCAAACATTGATAACAAACAAGTCTATAAGACTAAGTGCGAGTCTGAAAAATATAAAGTAGAAAAAATGGTCGGCTGTTGGTTTCCAAAAAATAAATTAGCAAAGAATGTACAATCAGCAAGTTTTATTCAAAGAGACACTGAAAAAAAACCTAAACAGGTTGTCAAATGAAATTAATATATTTAGTAGTTCTCAGCATAAGTGTTTTTTGCAACTCAACCTTTGCAGAATGCCAATTTGCAAAAAATATTGAGATCGAAAAAATAAAAAATTCTCCGTTTTGCTGGAATGAGTCTTCTAAGGGATGGATAAGCAAAAACTGTTCTGAAAAAACTCAATGTTTAGCTTTAAATGAAATTAAGAAAAGTAAAAACTTAAAAAAATTAGCAAAAAAAATAAATCTCGATGGTGGAAAAAATTTAGGTACATCACTTTGCAAAGAACTTAGCGGAATAGTCTTGTACTCCTTTTCAAAGATAGATGAAAGCGAATCAACTTTTTGTCAATTTTCAGATCAATCCCTTATTGACACTCAGTCGCTACAGTACGTAGTTTTAAAAAAATAAATCTATGATGAATGTGCTCGATAGTTATAAAGACACAGTAAAATGGATATTGCAACAATAGTATCTAAACACTTTCCAACAACTCATAGGCATCACGAATTGAACGTTTAGCATCAAGTTCCCCAGCAAACTTTGCCCCACCAATCACAGAAAATGGCTTATTTATTTTTTGCAATTCTGAAACAAAATCCAATACTGATTCTTGTCCTGCACAAATAATCACTTGATCAGCATTTATTTTTTGAGTTTTTCCATTTTTAAAACTGATTTCCACATGAGCTTCTGTAATGCGATCATAATTCAAATTATTTAAAAATTTGACTCCATTATTTTTTAACACTGCTCGATGAATCCAGCCAGTTGTTTTACCTAAGTTTTTACCCAACAGTTGATCAGATCTTTGCAATAAAGTCACTTGATGTAGTTTTTTTGAACTATTTGAAATTTTTGTCTTGGCGATAAGACCGCCTCTGTGAGTAGGATCAATTCCCCATTCTGCAAAAAAATCTTTTGAATTTTCTTGAATTTGATTTCGACCTTTAATTATTAGCACAGCAGTATCAATTCCTATTCCACCGGCGCCTATAATGACAATATTTTCTTTGATTTCAATATTATTTTTAATAAAATCGTCATACATAAACACATGAGGCAAATCGATACCACTGATATTTGGTTTTCGAGGCTTAACACCAGAGGCTACCACAACATGATCAAAATTTTCAAAATCAGAAATTTTTAAATCATAATTCAGTTTTAAATTTCCGCCCAAACGTTCAACTTCGCTTTTCCAATAGATAATACTTCTTTTATAATCTGATTTACCTGGAATCATTGCTGCTAAATTAAATTGTCCGCCAATTTCATTTTGTTTTTCAAAAATAGTAACTTGATAACCTTTTTTTAAAAAAACGATGGCTGCATTTAATCCTGCGGCTCCGGCGCCCATAACAGCAATATTTTTTTGAACAGAATTATTCTCTTTACTTAGTAAACTCCATTTTTTTTCTTCAGTAGCTTCTGGATTCACTAAACAACTTGCTTTTTTATTTGAAAAAATATGATCTAAGCAAGCTTGATTACAGGCAATACAAGGATTGATTTGTGAAATTTTATTGTCATGAGTTTTTTTAACAAAAAAAGGATCTGCTAAAAATGGTCGTGCCATCGAAATCAGATCTGCATGTCCTTCTTGCAAAGCTTTTTCTGCAGAATCAGGATGACTAAATCGATTACTAGCAATAATTGGAATTGTTAAATGTTTTTTTAATTCAGAAGTCACTGATAAAAAAGCAGCCTCGGGAACCATCGAACCAATTGTAGGAATACGGGATTCATGCCAACCAATTCCAGAATTTAAAATGGTGACTCCTGCCTTTTCTAAAGTTTTTGCGTACCAAATAATTTCTGTTGCTTCGGCTCCATCTGGTAATAAATCTAAAATTGGAATACGAAATATAATTATAAAATCAGGGCCACATTTTTTCTTGATTCCAGAAACAATATCTAAAGAGATTCGTGCTCGATTTTCTAATACTCCGCCCCATTCATCTTTTCGATGATTTGTTTTTTGCGCAAAAAACTGATGCAGTAAATAACCTTCAGATCCCATGATCTCAACGCCATTGTAACCCGCTTGTTGAGCCAACACCGAGGATGAAATAAAATCTTGAATAGTTTTTGTAATCATCCATTTTGGCATTGCAAAGGGAGTGAATGGTGTGATCGGCGATTTAATTCTTGACGGAGCCATTGAAAAAGGATGAAAGGAATATCGACCTGCATGAAGCAACTGAAGAATTATTTTTGTAGGCCCTTCAGATTGAACTGCTTTGGTCAATTTTGAATGGGCATGCATTATTTTTTTTGAACTAAATGTTCCTGCAAACGGAGTTAATCTGCCCCAGATATTTGGCGAATAGCCACCTGTAATAATCATTCCTACGCCGCCTTGAGCACGACGAACATAGTAGGCTGTTAAGTCTTCAATATTTTTTAAATTATCTTCAAGACCTGTGTGCATCGAACCCATCACGTATCGATTTGCAAGTGTGTTTGATCCAAGATTGAGTGTTTCAAATATTTTTTTATACTGCATAAATAAAATGTTAGAATTCTACTTATCTGCTGGCAAGACTAGAATTAAAAAAACCTACAATCAAAGAATGACTGTAGGCTTAAAATGACTAAATACTCAATTAAAACTAATTACAGCTGACAATTTTCAAATCAAATGCTATCGGGGCCGTAACTGCACGACCTGATCCAGCACCTGTTAATAAAACCGATGAATTTGCGCGAAAAATGACATCTGCACCACAAACTGACTCAGAAACAACTCCTTTTAGACCTAAATTCAAATTATTTCTAACTATAGCATCTTTAGCTTCAATTTCTGACTTTAAAAGCTGACCTTTTAGTCCGGCTAAAAATATCTCAGTTTGCATTGCTGCTTTTGAAGCAGGAACTGCTCATAATGAAATTGTTTGAGTCGGATTAACAATTTGTAATTTTTCACTAGGACCCAGCTTGATTGGCAAACTGAAAGCACATGATTTTCGAACAATCGCATTATTAATTTTATCTTCACTGATTTGAATAGGCGCTGAGAACCTTGTTTTAAAACCTTTGATTGGAGTCAGTTTATTTACACCAACCTTAATATCACAACCAGTTCCTGCAGTCTGAAGTACTCCAATTTGAGCTGCTTGAACCGAAAACGGCAGAAGTAAGCTCACCGCGAATAACTTTACAATAACTAACTTTGATGGTTTCATTTTGTCCCCTTTGTTGGTTTAAATTGTCTTATTTTTGCCTTATTAAAGGTACTGCGAATTTCGGACCAGAAATTTTTTCCATGACACGTCAAAATAGATCCATTAAAACTACTCAACAGAATTAATTTATTTTTATTCGAGGGGGCTCTAAGTGAAATTGTATGTAACTTTTTTATTTATTCTTACTTTTTTAACTAGCCAAAATTTATTTTCTCAATCTGCCTCTGATATCACAACAGTAAAACCAGGATCCTTCATTATACAAAATGCTGAGTACAAATTTCCTGCTCAAATTTATCCAGAAATTCGAACTGATTTGCAAACTGAACTCTGGGCACGTGTTTTTTGGCCTGAATTCAATCAATCCAACGCAGTCAAATTTCCAATTATTTACTTCTTACATGGAAATCATGCCACGTGTGGATCTGGTAAAAACCCAATCACAAATATGAGCTGCGAATACACAACAACAGGCCAATGCTCAGAGGGTAAAGAAGTCATTTTAAATCATGAAGGATACAATTACATTGCAGAAAATTTAGCAAGTCATGGATATATAGTGGTTTCAATCAATGCTAATCGCGGAGTGACTTGCACAAACGGTCCAGATTCAGCAGACATTGGAGCAAATTTAGTTCGGGGTCGTTTAATCTTAAAACATCTTGAATTATGGTCCAATTGGAATAATGGCGAAACGTCTCCATCGACGCTTTCACACAATCCACAAGAGTTTTTAAATCACATTGATTTTACAAATGTGGGCCTTATGGGACACTCGCGGGGTGGTGAAGGTATTCGCGCAGCTCTTGCTCAATATCAAGATACAAATAGTATTTGGGCAACCAAAATTCAAGGGCTAAAAATACAAGGTCTTTTTGAAATTGGTGCGGTGGATGGGCAAACTCATCGTGTCCTTGATGCAGACTCTACAAACTGGAACCAGTTACTACCCGCTTGCGATGGTGATGTTTCAGACTTATCAGGATCCAGACCTTACAATAGAATGATAAACAAAGATCCAAAAAATATTTTTGGTGAAAAATCTTTAAATCTTGTTTATGGGACAAACCACAATTTTTTTAATACTGTTTGGCAAAACAATGATTCAAGCCCAGGACGGTGCTATCTTCATCAATCAATCTGGACCGATACTCCTTGGCTTAATATTATTCAACCGCAAGTTAGTTCTTTTCTAATGAATCGCTTCTTTCTTTCACATATTGGAATTCAAAAAAATAAAAATCTAACAGATTTCTTAGACCCTAAAAATGAATTACCGCTTGAGTTAAAATCAATTACACCAGTTGCACGTGATTTTTCTGACTCAGAATTCACTGGAACATCAGTAAATATTGATAACTTTAAAACTGACACTTCGGTTAATAATTCAGCAGCACCGCTTCGCGAAAGCCATGGAGCTCAACTCAAAATGTCACGAACTCTAGGATATTTAAATATTTCTTGGTTAGATAACTCAGAAGATAATTACGTTTTTATCCGTGTTCCTCGAGATAAACAAAATTTTTTAAAATTTGAAAGTTTATCATTGAGACTGTCTCTTGGAAGTTGTTCTGAGTTTTATTCAATACCACTGAATTTTAAAATTCAACTGATTGATAAAAAACAAAATATCTCTGAAACTGTTCAACTAAAAAATTATTACCTTATGAATCAAAATGGAACTTGTGCTATAGCTTTTTTTACTCCAGTTCGTTTTCCAATAAAAAGTTTTATTAAGCCTGATTTAGAAGTCGACAACATAGAGTTTATAAAAATGATATTTGATGATAATCCTAAAGGTAAGATACTTATTTCATCTATTGACCTAACTCATGCAAAACCATTTAATTTTATTCCACTATCAAGTATTAAGCCAGTATCACCGTTTATTCTTATTCCAAATCAAAGTTCTTTTGTCAGTCAAGATAAAGCTTTAGCTACGATAATTTTTGAACAACAATCAAATACTCACACAGATTTAACTTTTTACAGTAAAAATCCTTTTCTACCACGAAATGAACTGTTGATTCTTCATTTAGGCAATAAATCATATGTTAATGCTTATTATCCCAATCCGAATCATTTAAATACTGTTGCATTTAAAATTAAAAAATCTGATCTAAACAACCAAAATTTAGATTCCTTATTAGCTGATAACATAAATGCTACGATTAGTTATGGACCTCAAATAATGTCTCAGAAAATTTGGACTACAAAATAATTTTTATAACGGACAAATCGCAACAGTTGTATTTATTTTAATAATATTAATCATTTGGTCTGTAGTACTATTTCTAGTTGCAACACAACCAGCTGTCCAATTTCTACGATTGAATCGATCTGATTTTGCATCATTTGCATTACCTTTATAATTTGGTAATCCATGGATCATAATATCACCACCTACAGATAATCCATTTTGTTTTGCAAATTCACGGTCATATTTGCTGGGGTAAGAAATATGTAATGATTTATGAAATTTAGAATCTAAATTTTTATAATCTATAGAATAAATTCCTTCAGGAGTTCGATTATCACCTTCTTGAATTTTAGGACCTTTGTCAAAAGCTCGTCCGAAAGTTACTGGATGCTTGAAAATAACTTTATTTTCATTAAGCAAATAAATTTGTCTTGTTTTTTTTGAGATTAAAATCAAATCAATATCTTTTCCACTTTCCAATTTGCCTGCTGGCTTCATGGAATCAATTGTTGCTATGGACTTGCATGATGCATGATAAGTAATTGGCTTTGTTAAACCAGCTCTTTCGTTTTCAATCATCTCAGATTCATTCATTTGGAATCTTTCGACAGAATCAGCAGTCGATATATGAGGATATAAAGAGGTAACACAAATCATACATAAATATGCGATATTTTTTTTCATTGAATATTCCTTTGTAATTTACTTTTGTATATTACTTAGGATATCTAAAATAGAGCAAATCAACTAGTTCAAATAATAAATCCGGCACTATGTCTGTTTAAAATAGTTAATAAAATTTTTATGTTCTATAAATTTGTTGCAATGCTGTTTCTAAGTCTGGATACATAAAATTAAATTTTAACCGAAGTAGTTTCTCAGGTATCACTTTTTGTGAAGTTAAAATAACTTTTGAAACTTCTCCTAAGCCTAACTCAACAATAAATTGCGGAGACCATAACTTAAATAGGATTTTTTTAGCAGCAACAAGTTTAGAAATAAATGCTTTTTGTAATTCAGGATTCGGAGCTGTTAAATTAAAAATTCCATTTATTTTTTGATCATGTAAACAGTTAACAACAAATTGTAACCAATCAGCGATATGAATCCAACTCATATAATTTTGCCCTTGGCCTATTACTACAGGTGGCATTTTAGATAATGCTCCTCCATTTTTAGCTAGAACAATTCCTGTTCTAAGTATAATTGAACGAATATTTTTTGGAATTTTCTCCATTTCTTTTTCCCACTGAATGACAACATCAGATAAAAAATCTTTTCCCGGAGAGGATGTTTCATCGATATTTCTATCAGCGCAGTCACCATAATATCCAATAGCGCTTCCACTAATAAATAATTTTGGTTGTTCTTGTGCTTTTAACATTGAAACTGCAGCAACAATTTGCTTTGTTCCCAAAACACGCGAATTTAAAATATTTTCTTTTATTTTTTTTGTCCATCGACCATTTGCAACTGGCTCACCTGCCAAATGTATTATGACATCAACTCCAACTAAGGCTTTTGATGGAAAATTTTTATCTACTAAGGCATCCCACTTAAAAAGTTGATCTTTATCAACTGCGTCGACATTACGAAATGTTCTTACTGTGCCACAAACTTTAATATTATTTTTAACTAAGATTTTTGCTAGTTCAGATCCAAGAAGTCCAGCGATACCTGTAATCAACACTTTCATATTTAATCCTGACAACGATCAATATTTACAATTTTTTCTTCAGTTCCTTTTGTAACAACTACTTCACCACAAACATTTGTATATAAAATTTTATAGGTAGTTGCATCTGAACAAGTTCCACTCCACTCACCTTCAGATGGACAATTACAACCTGCAAGACTCCATTTAACAGCCACTGACGGGCTAACTGTGCACACTTTTCCTGTTAAATTATCTTTTGTCTCTACAGTGCCTGATGAAATCGTTCTGTTTGTTCGCGCATTCCCAGTAAAATTAATTGCTGCTGTAGTCCTAGTCTCGATATCTAGCGCAACTGCACCAGATGGCTGAACTATTTTTCTTTTAATTCCTGTGTTATTAAAAGTAAATACGCCACCTAATGTCTGTCTCTGTATGGTTTGTCCCGTCGTTAACGCAGTGACTTGATACTGCGTTCCTTTTGAATTTTTTATATTTACATTGGGTGCTTGCGAAACTGTTGCATTCACAGCACTCATTGAACAGGTGTTATCAGAATATGTTAAATTGAGTGAACCACTTACTGATCCTTTTGAACCTGCAACAGTCGCTGTGACACAATTATTAAAATTTTTGGTTTTTATTCCAGTGCTACAAGCTGAAAATGCAACTGCATTGCACTTTACAGGATCTTCTGCTGCAGTTACCGTTGCTCGAGAAAGTAAACCTGACGTACTACCACCGGCTTCATCTATTGAAATGACAGAATCTCCAATAATTTGTGAAATTTCTGAACTAAGACTCAAATCTAAAGCGGGATCTTCTACTTTAGCACATCCACATATTATCAACGAAAGAAAAACCAAAATGATTTTCATACAGACTCCTTTTAAAACTATTCATGATCTAAAATTAAATCCCAATATTCTGTCAAATCCAGCTTAACTTCCATTCGTCTTAATAAGGCAGATATACCACCTAATTTACGATGCAAAAATAAAAGCTGATATGGCGGAGGCGAATACTTCAAACTCACAGCAAATCGCTTAACACAATCTTTTGTGCGGTCGTTGTATTCCTTGTCAGCAAAATTAAATTTTTTCTTTTTATTAACTGGCAAAAAAGGCTCTACAGTTATATCCATCAGTTCTACAAAAAGGTCTTTAACTTCATCAGACTCACGAGTATCCATTAATTTAAAGTCAATGGCCTGTTGAATGACTTCATGATGTTTCTCAGATCGAACTAAACGAATCAACTGGATATATTGCTGGCGAAAATTTTTATCATATTCTCGGGTTGCCCCGAAATCTAAGATAACTAAATTCATTATGTCCTTATTTTCTTGAACTAAAAAATTTGCAAAATTTGGATCAGTTTGAACAAGACCCCAATAGTAGAATTCATGAATATATAACTTCAATATAAGATGAGCCAAGTGATGTTTTTTTGCCGAACTTGGATTTGTTAATAACCACTCATTAATTGTAGTTCCATCTTCCCAAGTCATCGTTAATACTTTTTTAGTACATAAATTTTCAAAAGGCACAGGAGTCGAATAACTTTCATTTTCAGTGCAAATAGTTTTCAATTTTTTTGAATATTTTTTCATGAAGTTAACTTCAGATTCAAAATCGACTTCTTGATTAAGGACTGCTTTCATCTCAATAAATAAAGGATTCAAATTCATTTTCCTGTTGGATAAAGTACAAAATCCTTGGGCCACTTTTTTTATAAGTGCCACATCCGAATTAATACTTTGAGCCACTCCAGGATGTTGAATTTTTAAAACGACTTTTTCATTTTTAACAAATCCAGTATGAATTTGAGCAATACTCGCCGATGCAATAGGTTTCAAAGATATATTAGAAATTTTTTTGTATTCTTCTAATCCTAATTCTTTCTTTAGTGTTTTTTCAACCACCGAAAAATTATTTGATGTCGCTTGATTTTGCAACTGACTAATGAGCTTCATGGCCTCAGGTGGAAAATAATCGTCTAACTCAATACTTAAAAGCTGACCCGCCTTCATCGCCGCACCTTTAAGTTGAGATAAAGATTCTGTAATCATCTTAGCCTGTTCAATTCTTGATTTTAAATCTCCAGACTTGAGCTCAGCAAATCCAACTTTAAATCCAAGTTTTGTTAATTCAAATGTACGCTTAAAAAATGAGTCTGCCATATTATAAAATCCAAAAAATTAAAAATGTTATTGTTGTAGGTATTAAAGCACTTAATAATAATTTCTTAGCACTGATTCCTTCAGGATCAAAAGTAGAATTTAAAATACTATATCCAACAGGATTTGGAGCATTTGCTATGACTGTTAAGCCTCCGCCTACAACACTTCCTGAGACTAAAGCATATTTTGAAGCTTCACTTAAATTAGGCACTTGAGAACCTAAATATGTGATTGCAGCATTGTCAGTAATAGCTGTTAACAAAGTTGCACCTAAATACATTGTGAAAACTCCAAGTTGTTGCAACAGCTGAGTCAACCACCAACCTTGTTGACCACCTAAAATAACTAAACCAGCTAGAAAAAAACTAACTAACAACGGAGATTTCAATTGTAAATCTGATTGATATTCATTTGTAGCAACTACAAATCCTAAGAAAAATAAAAACAATTGAATAAACAAAACACTATGATGATGACTCATGATAATTAAAATCAAAAAAAGCAGATGAACTAAAATTATCCAAAACGGAATATTTATTTTTTTTTCTTCTGAAGAAAAAGGAATCAAATTTAAAAATTCTTTTTTAAATCTAAAAGCAACAAGAGCTGTTGAAATAAAAATACTTAATACGGCTTTCCAGCCGAAATGAGTTAGCATATAGATCGAATCCCAATCCCACTTCTTTGCAACCATCAACACTGGCGGAGCTGCATAAGAAGTCAAAGTTCCACCAATTGAAATATTAACAAATAGTAAACCCAAAGTTGCATACTTCAATCTTTCAGAAATTTTATTTTTATAAAAAGACTCTAACAAAATTAACGCCGTCACAGTCATAGCTGCAGGCTCTGTAATTAAACTTCCAAGCAATGGTCCTACTACTAAAGTAGTCAAATAAAAAGCTAAGTTTTTTTGAAGAGGTAAGATATGAGCGATTTTACTTATGATTGATTTTGCAAAAAAAAGTATTGGTCGCGTTGAGCAAACCGCCATTAAAACGAATACTAAAAAAGGCTCAGTGTAACTTCTTGATTCTAAATATTCAGTGGCTAGATCAAAATTTTGGAGAAAACTAAAAGCAATGAAGAAAATGGCAGCCCAAATTCCAAAT
The DNA here is from genome assembly GCA_043765175.1 of Pseudobdellovibrionaceae bacterium. Classification (GTDB taxonomy): domain Bacteria; phylum Bdellovibrionota; class Bdellovibrionia; order Bdellovibrionales; family Bdellovibrionaceae; genus Pseudobdellovibrio. Next base: position 33,496 of record JAYUJM010000067.1, read on the forward strand.
ATAATTTCTACTTCACCCAGGAAGTGAAAAAGATTTTCTCCAACTGATCCTTCTTTAAATTTACGAGCTTGATTTTGAAAAAATTTAACTGAAAATGTGTGTAAAATTGCTAGAATAAAACAGAGAGTTGCTGCATACTCAGTTGTCGTGACTTGGCTTATATCCATAAGTTAAAACTATCATTGATTTAGCTCATGGTAAACAAAAGTTTAAAAATTATGACTTGTGATTTAAAATGTATTTTTTTCCATCAGTGGTAATGACACCAGAAATTTGTTGATCCATTTTAATATTACATTTTGTGCCGTTGAGTTGCATATACTGATTTTGCATATCTTCTTTTTGGACAGGGCATCCACTTGTCGACGTCACTTCAGAAAAATTCATTTGCACTAAACACTTTTGTGTTTGCGGAAGATTGATCACTCTCAATACTTGACCTGTAAATTTCGTCTCAGCTTGATGACATGTTGCAAATAAAGATTGTGAAAATACAACTATCAATGCAGAGAATAAAAATAACTTCATAGCAGCTCCTGTTTTGATAGGCACTTGCTAATTCGAGACCAACTTTAAACGAAAATGATGCTTAGTTGAACTTTAAAGCTGTTAAACTATTTGACAGCTTATCTTATTTTTCGAGCTCCGAGTTTTACATTTTCGCCTTTAAGCCAACCATGAATAATCTGTGATTGTGTCTGTCTCCAGTAAAAAACCATAATAAAACCAACTAACATCATGACCACGCTCAGCCACTGCCCGCGAGTTAAACCAAATAATTGAAAGCCGATTTGTAAATCAGGCATTCTAAAAGTTTCATTGATAATTCTCATTATTGCGTAGCAAACAATAAAACTACCGGCTATAAAACCTGCATGTCTTGACCTGCGAGCTAAAAAAAATAAAAAACAAAATGTAATAATCCCTTCTGTTAAACCAGCAAATAATTGAGAAGGATATCGATAGTCCAACAACGGACCAATGGCTTCTTTAATTGCAGAATTACCATTTTGAATTGCATTAATTATTTGAGTCAACAAACTATAAACTTGATCTCGAGAATCTTGCTGAGATCGGAACTGATTCAATAAATCAGACCATTTCTCTGAATCTATATTTATTTTTTCAATAACAGGAGTTAGTGTTGCTAATCGATCAAATTCATAAGCTGGCCAATTCATGATATCTGAAGGAAAGCGAACTCCAAATTTAAATGTTTCAGGAGCAACACGTCCGACTAATTCTCC
>JAYUJM010000068.1:0-34279 GCA_043765175.1 Pseudobdellovibrionaceae bacterium
TGACCTTAGAAAAGTGCTTAGAAATTTTAGCTCAACCTAAAAAAAGTCGCGGTCAATCATCAGCTTTAAAAGATTTTGGAATTCTTCCAAATACAGAAACTTCTGTGCAATTATTTAATGGGCCTTATGGACCTTATTTAAAAGCTGGTAAATTAAATATTGGATTACCTGAGGGAATGACGGCTGAGCAACTGACCAAGGAAAAAGCATTTGAATTAGCTATCGAAAAGTTAGCGACTTCTCCGGAGCCTAAATCTAAAAGTAAAAAAAGTCGGCCAGCTGGTAAAGCAAAAAAAACAGTGAAAAAGAAAGCAGAAACAGTTGAAAAGAAAAGTACTTCGAAAGTTCTTATAAAAAAGAAAGCAAAAACATAACAAGAAATTAATAAATTATGAACTCATCAGATTCACAAGATAAAAAACAAAAAGTGCAGTTCGAAATTGGTGAAACTCGAATTAAAGAGCCCGATCGTAATTACTCGCGTGGTGGGCGCAGTTTTTATTTTTTTGATTTTGATGATAACATTGCCTTTCTGACTACACCGCTTATTTTATTTCACAAGAAAACTCAGGAAGAAATTTCATTATCTAGCGCCGAATGGGCTTTGCATCATGAATCAATTGGAAAATCCGGAATTTTTTCAGAATATGAAATTCATTGGACTGAAGCTGACGGGACATTTAGACATTTTCGTGATATCAATTTTTCTGAAACCGATCGGCAATCTGGGAAAAAACAATCTTTTGTTATTGATATTCAAACTGCTTTGAAAAATTTGGATTTATTATGGAAAGGTCCCTCTTGGGATTGTTTTTATCATGCTGTTTTTAATCAGCGGCCAATTTCTGTAATTACAGCACGAGGACATTCGCCAGATACATTAAGAGCCGGTATTTATGAATTTGTTAAAGCAGGATTATTACCTGCAGAGCCTAATTATTTAAGTTTAATTGCAGTCAGTAATACAGAAATGCGAAAAGCACTTGGTGATACGGACCTTAAATTATCAACAGCTGAATTGAAACAAAAAGCTATTCGAGCATCTGTAGAAAAAGCTATTGAAGTTTATGGTTACAGTCCACATCATCGATTTGGTATGAGTGATGATGATCCTAAAAACATTCAGCTTATAGTCGAGGAAATGACTCGACTTAAGTCAAAGTATCCAGAGATGTCATTTTTTATGATCGAGACTCATAGCGGAAGTTTTATCAAACATGAAATAACACAACAAGGTTTACGCACAGCCTTTGTCAATGATGGCTCCGAGCAGCTTGATTTATTCAGTCAATTAACTCGACACAGGTCGTAAAATAAAACCAGTTCTCCTCAAGTTCAAGACAGTCATTTACAATATTTGGACAGGTCTATCTTCAAAGGAAAGTATTCATGAAAATTAGTCAAACCGCATTGGTGTTCTTCGTTCTTAGTACGACTCAAATCGCAACGGCGCAGTTATTTGATTTTGCAAAAGCTACACTGGATTGCAATTGGGTTGAACCCATCCAAAGTGGGTTTTTATTAAATCATCTTGTCTATAATAAAAAAGATGATCAACTCAAAGAGCGCATTATTTCACAGTATATTAAGCAAACTGATCCAGCTAAAATATATTTATTTGAATCTGATGTGACAACCATTAAATCGAACATGAAAAATCTTTTTGAAAGTATCGCAAAAAAAGATTGCCAATTTATGAGTAAGACTCAAGATGTTCTAATTAAACGAGTTGAAGAAAGAACTGAGCATGTTAAAAAGCATCTTGGTAAAGATTTTAAATTCAATAAAGAAACAGTTTTTACATACGATCCTGATAAAAAAACGTTTCCAACAAATGAAAAAGAAGCCGATGAGTTTATTGATAAATATTTACAATTTCAAGTGGCTAATTATATTGCTACAGATATGAAACTTGACGAAGCCAAAGGGCGTGTCATTAAAAATTATGAACGTAATTTAAAAAGACTAAAAGAAACTAAGCCTGAAACATTTGTTTCTAATTATTTAAATGCTTTTGCATTGTCTTTAGATCCGCATTCTTCGTTTTTTTCTAAAGATTACTATGAAGATTTTAATATTGATATGAAGCTAACTCTTGAAGGAATCGGTGCTACATTGTCTTCAGATGATGGTTTCACAGTAGTTGAATCATTAGTTACTGGCGGTGCTGCTGCTAAATCAGGTCTTGTGGAAACAAAGGATAAGATCGTAGCTGTTAGTAAAAAAGATGGCAAAATGGAAAATGTCATTGATATGGATTTAAAAGATGTTGTTAAACTTATCAGAGGACCTAAAGGAACTAAAGTTAAATTAACAATTTTAAGAAAAGAAGCTGGTTCTAATAAAAAAATTGAAATTGAATTGACCAGAGAAAAAGTGTCACTTGAAGATAGTGCAATCACTATTTACTACCAAGATAAAAAAATAAATAACGAAAATAAAAAAATTGGAATTATTAATTTCCCATCTTTTTATGCAGATTCAAAACCAGGCGGTCGTTCATCAGCGGCAGATTTGAAAAAAATTATTGCTGAAGCTCGCACTAAAAAAGTGGACGGACTGATGATTGATTTATCTTCTAATGGTGGTGGATCATTAGATGATGCTGTTAAAATCGGTGGATTATTTATAAAAACGGGTAACATCGTAAAGCAGTCTTCAAAAAAATCAGAATCACCTTTGGCAGACGATGATAAAACTGTTGATTGGGATGGGCCACTTGTTATTTTAACTTCAAGGGTCAGCGCCTCGGCTTCAGAAATTTTATCCGGTGCCATGAAAGATTATAATCGTGCAGTCATTGTTGGAGGAGATCATACTTACGGTAAAGGAAGTATTCAAACAGTAATGCCTGTTCAAGGTGAATTAGGAGCACTTAAAGTCACTATTGGAATGTTCTTTACTCCAAGTGGCTATTCAACGCAACATCGTGGAGTTGAAGCTGATATCGTTTTACCAAGTCCTTTAGCATTAGATGATATTGGTGAAAAAAGTATGGATTATTCATTGCCACCAAAAAAATTAGATTCATTTGTGTCTAAAGAGGCTTTTGTTGATAAAGGTGAGGGTAAGTGGAATATTATAAAAATAGATTGGATAAAAACTTTAAAAAAACGATCTGAAGAGCGAGTTGCTAAAAATGATGAATTTAAAAAAATTACTGACGAATTAGAAAAAACTAAAAAATTAGGTAAAACAATTCGAGTCGAAGATATTTTAAAAGATAAAGGTGAAAAAGAAAAGAAAGTTAAAAAAACACGTTATGCAGATAAAACTGCAAAAGAAAAAGAATATTTAAAACGTGCTGATATTCAAGAAGCTGGAGCTGTTTTAGAGGATCTTATTTTATTAGAAGATGGTAAAACTAAAGATTTACCCAAAATCACTTCGAACAATTAAGGCTAATTTATGACAAATGACAAAGACTATGTTTTAGGAACTGATCAAACTGAATTAGAGCGTTTGCAGTTGCAGCATCGACTTTGGCAAGATCATTTGATTCGAGTTTGGGATCGTTCACATTTTAAAAATTTGAAAAATATTTTAGAATTAGGTTGTGGACCAGGATTTACCACCGCAGATCTTTCAAATTATGTAGGTGAACGAACAAAAATTACAGCTGTTGATATTTCGGATAAGTTTTTGAAATATTTAGACAGTCAAAACTATAAAAATGTAACAACTGCCAAATCATTCATAGAAAGTTTAGATTTATCGAATAAACAATATGAAGCTGCTTTTTGCCGTTGGCTGATGATATTTATTCCCGATGTAGAAAAAGCTATACAAAAAATTAGTGATCACCTTAAAGAAGGCGCGATATTCACAATGCAGGAATATATAGCCTACGATAATTTTTCAATTTTTCCTGAACATCCGTTGATGAAAAAAATAATTGATGCTGTTTTTAAAAGCTGGGGTGATCAGGGTGGTTATCCAAATCAGGGGCGTAAATTACCTATGATACTTGAATCAAATGGATTCGAAGTATTAGAAATAGAACCAATCTCGCGCGTTTGCAGACCCACAGAACCTTTGTGGAATTGGCCCGATTCATTTTTTAAATCTTTTTTACCAAAATTAGTTGAAGGCAAATATTTACAAGAAGTAGAGCGCGTTGAATTTTTAAAAGTTTGGGATGATTTAAAAAATATTAAAGGGGCATTTTGTTTAGCGCCCACAGTGGTGAATATTATTTCTCGTAAACTTTAGGAGAAAAATTAAAACTATTATAAAAAACATAATCATTATCATATTTTTATTTTTAGCTGAAGCTCAGTCTAAAGTTTTTATTCCTTTTGAATTTTTAGGATGTAAAAATAATTTATCATCAAAAACAATTAATACTAATTCTGGATTTTTAACAGGAACTTTTACAAATACAACGACATCTGGAAATTCTATATTACTAACGGCAGGACAAACTTCTGGAACTTATACTTCTGCTACAATTGATTTATTTGGTGGATGTGGAACAACGCCATTTACAACCTAGCTGAGTCATTCTTGGAAAACAAGTTTGCCTTTTGGAAAAGAATTGCCCGTAACAAGCGAATTATCCACAGATTATTCAGCAATAGCCACGAATTTAATGTCAAATCTTATCGGGTATTGGAGATTTAACGAAACGACTACAGGAACTACTCCTGGTGCTAGAGATTTTCAAGATTTTTCTGCCAAAGGAAATCATGCCACTCGATCAGCAGCTTCAATATCATTAATTGCAGTTGGGCGCTTTAACACTGCAATTTCATCCAATAATATGGTGCTTCGTCGATTTAACAGGAGTAAATACTTTAATTGGTAGTATTTGTATACGCGCAAATGTATTGTATAGAATTTTTACTGGTGGTACTCAAATCGGAACAGTAACTGATGGAGCAGGATGTATAGTAACATTATCACCTTTTCGTTTAGCGCGACATTCAACAAGTATACAGACGTGAAGCAAATCGATTATCAATGCAAGTGCGATCGTGTGTCAGCCCAACTTGTTCAGATGTTCCAACTTGGAAGGGACCTGATGGAACAAATACAACTTTTTTAGTGAATCAAATAATAATTCAACGCCATCAACAGGTTTAGGGTTAACAGTTAACACTGCAAATCCTACAATGACACATTCAGATTTTGTTTCTTTGTTGCTGCCATTTAATAGATATTTTCAGTATCAATTAACATTAGCTACAGATGCTGTGGCATTTTCTCCTAATTTTACTTCAATAATGCTGACTAAGTAGTTCAATGGAAAAAAATATTCAAAATTGTAGTCTTTATAACGATTTTTCTTAAATAATTGACTAAAAAAACACTTAAAATTGGACATAACTGATTAAATTCAGTTATCTTAAATCATGTCTAATTTACTTAAATTAAATCCTGATTTTAAACCAGCTTTTGACGGAGTTCAATTGGCAGGTGATCTTATTAGTAAAATTCATTTAGAAAAAAAAATAATCACTGCTTATTTATTTGGCTCATCCGCAGAGTTTAAAAATACTGAAAATTCAGATTTAGATATTTTATTGGTTATACCTGATCAAGAAAATGAAACAGATTACTACAAAATTGTTCAACAGCCATTTTTTTCAAATCGAGCAGTGGATTGGATTATCAAAAAAGCAACTGATTTTGAAAAGCGAAAGAATATCGGCGGCGTTTGCATGACTGCTTTTCAAAATGGAATCGTGATCTACAATGACTAAAAATAAAAACCAAATCTATGAAGTTAAGTATGCGTCAGAACTTCTAAAGATTTCAGAGGGTGATTTACAGACTGCACTCGCACTCATCGGGTCTGTAAATCCAGGCAGATTGGAAAATATTTTATACATGATCCAACAGTCTGTTGAAAAGGCGATTAAAAGTGTATTGATCAAAAAAGTAATAGCATTTCCTATGGTTCATGATTTAGGTATTCTTATAGCCCTGTTGCCAGTTAGTGATTATCCACCTGGTGGCTTTGATTGGAATGCATTAAACCCATATGCATCAATCAGACGTTATGAAGAGGGACCAATCGCATTAACCCCAGATGAAATTTCGTCTTCATACAAAGCTGCATTGCTTGTTATCCTTTGGGCTAAAAAATACAATTGACAATCTTTTTACTCAACGCAAAATAATTACTAATACTACAATTGAAATCGAGTACATTGCTTATGAAAAACACTATATTAAATATAATTCTGTTATTAGCAATGTAATTTCGATCTGTCAAAAACTTTGACAGTTTAGTAAGTGACACAAACATGTTATAAGAATATATCTTATGACGAAAAGAAATAAACCTTATTTACTAAGTTCATTTTTTGTATTTACAAGCCTATTTTTTTTGGGCTGTCGTAATTCCTTTAAAAGTCAGATCGATTCTGAAAATAATTCTTTAAATAAAATTGCAGTTCAATCTTCTTGTGTTTCTTTTAATGAAGGTGGTTTTGCTCCTGATATTTTACCGGATGAAAAAACTAAGGAAATTTCATTTGGAAAAAAGTATGATGAAAACTTATTGGATAGTGTTTTAAGTGTCAAAGGGAGCGAGTTATTACGATTCTCAAATTTAGTTGGAGTTTCATTTTACAAAGCACAAAGTAGAAGTAATTTAAAAATAGCTAGCGATCAAGAAAAGTTAAATTCTGAATGCAGCTACTCAGATTCATTACCTATTTTAAATAGTAATTTAAAAATCTTTGAAAGATATTTTAGTATTCAAGCTCAAAAATTAATTGATGATAGCAATGGAACAATCTTAGAAGGTTTGTATATTGATCAAAAAACTGTGGATAAAGCCGATGTGGCTAACGTTAAAAATCCAATTATAATTGTCAAAGAAAAATCTGATAAGCATGTGCTTCTGCATGAATACATGCACCATCTATTGGCCAAAAATCATACTGCATCAGGAAGTGAAATTATTAAAAATGCTGAAGCTTCAATGGTTAACTCGAACAATATGTATGATAATGTTGTCATGAATGAATCTATAGAAAATTGGACAATTTATGTGGAGTCTTTAGAGGAAAGCATTAAAAATAATATTTTAGTATTAAATAAATTTTATTTAGAAGAAATAGCTATTGAAACTGAATTGTATGCAAAATATAAAATTTTAAATTTAGAAAAAACACTTACAAATTTAAGAAAAAGTAAAAGTGATCGATACACACTTAAATCTGGAAGCTTAGCTTCAGACGAAATTAATGATATGATTCGTTTAATTGATGAAAAAACTAAAAAAGATTTTTTTAAAATAAACACTTCAGTTGAGTCTGTAGCTTTAGTGAAGAGAATAAACAATTTAAAGCGTGAGCTTTATGCGCTTACTTATCAAACTAACAAATTACTAAATGATCCATTAAACAGAGTCAGTAAGACGCAAAAATCAAATATTGTTGATTCAACTGAAGAAGTAGTCAAAACTTATTCAAGTTGTTCGCATACAACAGATGCTCATAATTTTTTTACTTCAAACAAGTTAAAGTAAAGATACAAAATAGATTTATTAAATCTTGGGTCATTCTAAATCTATAGCGCTAAATCTAAATTATTTTTTAATTGTTTTTTAAAATGATCAAGATCAACTTTTTGATTCAAATATTTTTCCATCGAAATCATAATATCAGATTTATAACCACAGGGGTTTAATCCGGCAAATGCAAGTGGATCATTAAAAACATTTATGGCTGCTCCGTGATATGTGACCCATTTTTTTACAGCAATACCTACAGAGACAATTTTTTTTTGCTGTTCAGGTGTTTCAATCCAAATTCCTGTATCGTCACCTTTATCAGAATTTTTACTTATTCCTAATACACCAAATTCATTTAATGTTGCATTTATTGCAGACTGAAAATCTGATAAATAACCCCTAATTTCTTGAGGGCCTCTGTTTTTTCTTGGTTTTTTGATGTTGAGTATTGGATAAACAACGAGCTGTGAAGGACCATGATAGGTGGCTCTGCCACCACGAGAAATTTCGATGATAGGACCTTGCCAAGCAAAGACATCACTTGCTTGAGTTTGACGACCGGTCGTAACCACTGCGGGGTGTATGCAAAATATGAGAAATCCTGGATGATCTTCATTTCCACTGATTTGATCAACATACTTAAGTTGTTGATCAAGAGCTTTTTGATAATCAATTAAGCCCCAGTCTTCAAAAATCAAAAAGAATAACCTAAATAGATATTAATTTGCATTTTTAGATCCCTTTGAATTTGCACTCGACAAGGGCTTTTGAATGATATGAATAGCATGTCCAAGTGTGGCTTCAGCGGCTTCCATCATTGTTTCGCCTAAAGTTGGGTGAGGATGTATGGTTAATGCGATATCTTCTAAGCGAGCTCCCATTTCAATGGCAAGAGCTGCTTCTGAAATTAAATTTGAAGCTTCAGGGCCAACAATATGAATACCTAAAACAACATGCGTTTTTTTATCAGCAATCATTTTTACAAATCCATCTGTTTCACTCATGCTGACAGCACGGCCGTTGGCCGCAAACGGAAATTTTGAAATTAATAAATCTGTGTAGCCTTTAGCTTTTGCTTCGGCTTCAGTCATGCCAGCAGCAGCTATTTCTGGATCTGTAAATACGACAGCAGGAACCGTTTTTGTGTCGTAGACTCGATTGGCTCCAGATAAAATTTCAGCAACCATGACGCCTTCATAAGAAGCTTTATGGGCTAACATGGGTTGACCACAAATATCACCTATTGCAAAGATATGAGAAATATTAGTTCTGCGTTGAGCATCCACTTCAACAAAACCACGATCATCAATATTAATTCCAGCAGCTTTCAGATTTGATTGGTCTCCATTTGGTTTGCGACCCACAGTCACTAAAATTTTATCGGCATTAAAAATTTCATCTTTACCATTAATTGTTGCAGTAATTTCAAAGCCAGTTTTTGTTTTTTTCTGAGATTTTGCTTTAGCATTGTAAATAATTTTGATTCCAGCTTTTTCTGCTTTTCGAGTGACTACTTGTGCGCAGTCAGGATCTACAACACCTGCTAATAATGAAGAATTAGCTTCAATAATAGTGACCTCAGTTCCAAGTTTTTTAAGATAAGAAGATATTTCAAGTCCAATGTATCCGCCACCAATAACAACGACGCGTTTTGGAATTTGATCAAAATTCAATGCACCTGTAGACGAACAAATATCTTTTTCGTCAAATGTAAACCCAGGAATTTCGATCGGGCGCGACCCTGTAGCTACAATAAAATATTTAGCAGTCATAGTATCAGTAGTATTGGTTTGAGTATTTTTGACTGTGATTTCTTTTTGATTTTTAAAATCAGCTTGACCTTTAATAATCGTAACCGTGTTTCCTTTTAAAAGCTGATTCACTCCGCCAGACATTTTATCACAAACAGATTGTTTCCATTTAACGAGTGTCGGCATATCGACATCAATGCCACCTTTGATATTTAATCCCATTGTTTTAAAATCATGTTGTGCTTTATGAAGTAAATGAGTCGCGGTAATCATAGCTTTTGAAGGAATACATCCAACATTAAGACAAACTCCACCGATAGCATCATGCTCAATAATGGCTGTTTTGAAACCTAATTGGCTGGCACGAATTGCAGCTACGTACCCACCGGGACCTGATCCAATAATAACGACATCGAAATTTTGTGACATAACTGTAATCCTTTTATGAAAGTAAAGCTAACAATACGCCGGGATTTTGAATTTTATTAAAAAATGATTTTAAAAAATTTGCAGCCACAGCGCCGTCTATTAAGCGATGATCAGCTGTGATTGTGTAATTCATTGATTTAATAAAATCAATTTTTCCATCTTTTAATATTGGTTTATCTGCAATTTTATACATTCCTAAAATAGCCACTTCAGGGTGATTAATGATAGGTGTAGCATAAGTGCCACCGACAGAGCCAATATTTGTAATTGTAATACAAGCCCCTTTCATTTCGTCAGGTTTTAGCTTTCCATCACGAGCCCGTTTTGAAAGATCTATAATTTCTTTTGATAAATCCAAAATTGATTTTTGATCAGCATTTTTTAAAACAGGTACAACAAGTCCATTTGGTGTATCAGCTGCAAAACCGATATTGAAATATTTTTTATAGACTATTTGCGAGGCAGCATCATCAATTGAAGCATTGAACTGTGGAAATTCTTTAATCGTTGCAATAAGGGCCTTAACAACGAAAGGTAAATAAGTAATTTTCGTTCCATTTTTTTCTGCAAAGTCTTTTAATGATTCTCGAACGGTAACTAATTGAGTTACATCAACATCATCCATCAAAGTAAAATGAGGTATTATTGATTTGGACATTTGCATATTCTGAGCAATTTTCTTTCGAATACCAATAAGATCAACACGTTCTTCTAAAGCTGCATTTGTAGAATTAAAAGCAGGTTTTGGAAAGTTCATTGTGGCACTTCCAGCAGATGTAGCACCAGCTCCATTTGATAAGCTAGCGCTTCCTTTGGTAGTAACTATATCTTCGCGAGTGACTCGTCCGGCAAGGCCCGTGCCCGAAATAACATTAATATCAATTCCCATTTCTCGCGCAAGTCTGCGAGTAGCAGGAGTTGCCAAAACTTTAGAATCAGCCACCGGTGGAAAAATTCCATTTGATATTGTCATTGCTGTCGCTGATGCATTCATTGATAAACTTGTTACAGTTGCCGAAGCTGATGCTATTGCAACTGCTGTTAGAGCGGATTTAGTGGCTAGAGTTCCGCTAGAGTTTAATGTTAAAATAATTGATTCAACTTTAATAACATCACCTTTTTTAAATTTAAATTCAGTGACTATTCCAGCAACTGGAGTCGGAACTTCTACAGTAGCCTTATCCGTCATAATTTCTGCGACAGTTTGATCGGCTTTAACTGAATCTCCAACATTAACTGTCCATTTAACTAATTCGCCTTCAGTGACGCCTTCTCCAAGTTCGGGAAGTTTAACTGAAAAAGAAGAATTCGTTGCAGTTGATGAAGCAGTTGTAGAGGTTGGAGCTATAGCAGCAGCTTGAGGGGCTTTTGTCTGCGTTTGGGCTGTTGAAGATCCATCAAGCTTTAATATAACAGATTCAACTTTAATAATTTGACCGGGTTTAAATAATAATTCTTTAACTGTTCCTGCTACAGGAGTTGGTACTTCAACAGTGGCCTTATCAGTCATGATTTCTGCAACAGTTTGATCTGGTTTTACTATGTCTCCTGGTTTTACAAGCCATTTAACTAATTCACCTTCGGTAACGCCCTCGCCTAGTTCTGGTAATTTTATATCTGTTGCCATGTTTGATCAGATCCTTTCCGATTTTTATCAATGATACCCTTCATGAAGAATTCTCCAGCCCGGTATGAGCTTCGAACCAGTGGTCCAGAAGCGACATATAAAAAACTCAGATCCTCTGCAGTTTTTTGCCAGTACTCAAATTTTTCAGGGGTAATATATTCAATAACTTTTAAATGTTTTTCTGTGGGTTGTAAATACTGACCGAAGGTGACCACATCACAACCTACAGTTCTTAAATCTTTTAAAGTTTGTAAAATTTCAAGATCAGTTTCGCCAAGTCCTAACATAATAGAGCTTTTTGTGTACATTGTAGGATCAACTTCTTTTACAAATTGAAGTAAACGCATTGTTTGTTTGTAAGTTGCGCGTGGATCACGAACTGTCGGAGTTAACCTTTCAACAGTTTCAATATTTTGTGCGAACACATCAGGTTTAGCTTCAACCAAATGACGAATTAGTTTTTCATCACCGCGAAAATCTGGAGTCAGTATTTCTACGATTAAGTCGGGATCTAATTTTTTGACAGTTTTTACGGTTCGAGCAAAATGATCTGAACCTTGATCTGGCATATCATCACGATCAACGGAAGTGATAACAACATAATGTAAACCCATTTGTGAAATCGAGTGAGCCACTTTTTCTGGCTCGAAGGGATCAACTGGTGGTAGACCTTTTTTTGCATTACCAGTTTTTACATTACAAAAACGACAACCGCGAGTGCAAATGTCGCCCATGAGCATGAAAGTCGCCGTGCCACCGCTCCAGCATTCACCCATATTTGGACAACGAGCTTCTTGACAAACAGTTGCTAATTTTAATTCGCCGAGCATATTTTTAATTCGCGTGTAATTTTCGCCAGCAGGAGCTTTAACTTTTAGCCAATCAGGTTTTGGGATATGAACTTTTGGAGTTGAGTTTTTTGATTCTTCCATTGCAGCAATTTACTGATAAATTAGGGATGAAGCAAGCATGTTTGGCAATCTTTGAATCCCAATTTTACAAGTTGATTATACAATCGATCTGGAGACAGGGTCAAAGAGCCGTCTTCGAATAAAACAGGTTTTACGCCAATTATTTGACCAATTAGTTTAGAACACTGGGTCGAATTAGGATCATCCCATTTACTGTAAAGATCAAATTTTTTGCCTAACTGTGCAGTTATTTTTTGATCTAGATTTGCTATATTTTTTGAAGATCGGAGAACTGCTTTTAAGTAGCCAACTTTTGTAATATTTGGCTCTAGATGAACACCAAAGTAGGGGTTAGCCTCGAGAAACTGATTATTGTATTTGAGTGCAGTATGATAAAATCGACCCTCTTTATCAAAAGAAAAAATTGAACCATCAGGTTGTCTATATTCAAAAAAATAAACTGTTGTATCTGCTTTAGCAGGCAGGCTTATAAAGAATAAAAAAATTAATTTAAATAATGTAGCCATGACTTGTGTTAATAACAGCTTAATATTATCTTTTCAATATGTTAATGCATGAAAAAATCAAATCTAATTTAGTCGACTTAATTGTTAAATCTATTGAAAAAAATAATCTGGTTGTAAACTCATTAGATATTTATAAAACCTTGGTTGAACCCCCAAATCCTGATATGGCAGATCTTGCGTTGGGGTGCTTTCTTCTTGGGAAAGAATTAAAAAAATCTCCTGTTGTCGTTGCTTCAGAACTTGCGACTTTTATTCAGAGTTCATTTAGTCTAGGTGAACTCGGCATTGAATCTTTAGCAGCGGCGGGGCCGTATATTAATTTTAAATTCACAGCTATATATTTATATAAAAATGCAGTTGTAGATATTATTGATCAGTCTTATTTTAAGCGAAAATTAATTCAACAAGATCATTTGCAAAAAATAATGGTGGAGTTTTCTCAGCCTAATACACATAAAGAATTACACGTGGGTCATATGCGCAATTTATGTTTAGGAGATTCATTAGTCCGTTTAATGAGACGCGTACACGGCGATAGTCAAATCATCAGTTCCACTTTTCCCGGAGACGTGGGTACACATGTGGCCAAGTGTCTTTGGTACATTAAAAATCATATCACTGAATCAGAATTTCGATCCCATAAAACAGAAAAAAAATCTCGAGGAGAATGGCTTGGGAAAATGTACTCAGCAGGGAATCTTAAACTAGAAGATGATGAAAACGATCCAGAAATTTATGAGAAAAATAAAAAAGAATTAACATTAATTTTAAAACAACTCGAAAATCAACAAGGTGAATTTTTTGATTTATGGATTGAGACTCGTCAGTGGTCAATTGATTTGATGAATTCTGTGTATCAATGGGCTGATGTGCAATTTGATCGTTGGTATTGGGAATCAGAAGTCGATTCTGATTCAGTTAAAACGATTCGAAAATATTTTGCTGAAGGAAAACTTCAAGAGTCACAAGGAGCCATCGGATTAGATTTAGAAAATGAAAAATTAGGTTTTTGTTTACTGCTTAAAAGTGATGGAACGGGTCTGTATGCAACTAAAGATATAGAATTAGCACGTCGAAAATTCGAAGAGTTTAAAATTAAAAAATCAATTTATGTCGTGGATATGCGACAGGCTTTGCATTTTAAACAAGTTTTTCGTGCATTAGAACATTTAGGTTTCGAACAATCGAAAGATTGTTTTCATTTACAATATAACTTCGTTGAGCTTCCAGACGGAGCCATGAGTTCAAGAAAAGGTAATATTGTTCCACTCAATAATTTAGTTCATCAAATGCGCCATCATGTGCGAAGTCATTATTTAAAAAGGTATAAAGAAGATTGGACTGAAACTGAAATGGAATTAGTATCTGATCAAGTGGCTAAAGGGGCTATTAAGTACGGTATGTTGAAGCAAGATACCAATAAAAAAATAGTTTTTGATATGGATGAATGGCTTAAGTTAGACGGGGATTCTGGGCCATTTATTCAGTATTCCTACGCAAGAATAAATTCATTGATGAAAAAATTTAAACAAAGTGAATTAATTTCTTCGGAGGGATCATTATTAAGTCATTCTGCAGAAAAAAAATTAATGCTTCATTTAGCACATATGAATTCAGTTATCTTTGCGGCTAGTGAAGGCGCAAAGCCTGCTTTACTTTGTAATTATTTATTTGACGCGGCCAAAAAATTTAATCATTTTTATCATGAATGCAGTATCGGACAAGCAGAAACAGCAGAATTAAAAAACGCGAGGTTAGTATTAACAAAGGCCACTGGAATGATTTTGAAAAATGGTTTAGCACTACTGGGAATACCAGTTCCTGAAAGAATGTAATGAAATTTTCAAAGAAACTTTTTGAAGGAATCTTATTATTTAGATATAAGCGGTTTTTTGCTGACGTAGAATACAAAGGCGAGAAAATAACAATTCATGTTCCAAATACTGGAAGTTTAAAATCTGTTATTGAAAAATCACCGCTAAAGCCACAAAAATGTTGGTTTAGTTTACACGAAGATCCTGCTAAAAAATTAAAAGGAACACTGGAAGCTATTCAAACAACTGATGGTGTTTGGGTAGGAATTAATACTTCCAATCCAAACCGAATCGTCACTGAGGCTATTAAAAATTCGATAGAATCAAGTGCAGTATTTTTACCACAATGGAAAAAATACCAATTTTATAAATCTGAATATAAAATTAACAAAGAGACCCGATTAGACGGTGCTTTTTTAGATGCTGAAAATGGAAATCCCATTCATTACATTGAAATTAAAAACACGACATATTCCAGTCAAAAAGGTCATGTTGAATTTCCAGACGCAGTCACTGAGCGAGGACAAAAGCATTTGCGTGAAATGATGAGCTTAATGAAGCAAGGCTTTAAATGTGAAATAATTTATACTGTGCAAAGAAATGATGTGAAGACTTTTTCGCCCTGCAAGGCGATGGATCCTGAATATGCAAAACTATTTGATCAAGCCGTGAAGCAGGGTTTAATTGTTTCGCCTTTAGCAGTTAGTTTGAATCAATCTGAGATTGTGCTAACAAATGAAGTTTTAAAGATCATATAAAAAAACCCGTTTTGAGTTCATCAAAACGGGCTAAGTAGTAATTATATCAAATAATTAAAAATTAATTTTTTCCTTCTAAATGACGGTCAATAATTTTCTTAAACTCTTCAAATGGATATGCTCCACGTAAAGATATTCCATTAATGATAAATCCTGGAGTTCCTGAAAAATTAAAAGTTTTAGCTTCAGCCATGTCAGCATCGATATTCTTTTTAACTTGCTCACTTTTTACATCAGCTTCTAATTTTTTCATGTCAGCGCCAAGTTTTTTTGCTGTATCCTTGAAAAAAGCAATAGCATCACCTTTCAATTTTTCTTGGTTCTCAAAAATAGCGTCATGAAATTTTTCAGCTTTTGCGTGATCCTGCATTGCTAAAGCTTCAAAATATTCAGCAGCAGGTCTTGCCATTGGGTGAAAATCTAACGGTAAATGTTTAAAAACGACACGAACTTTGTCACCGTAGGTTTTTCGAACCTGTTGAACTGTTTGGTATCCACGTGTGCAGTAAGGACATTGGAAATCTGAGTATTCTGCAATTGTAATAGGTGCAGATTTATTTCCAAAAATGACTCGCGTTTCATCTATTGATGGTTTTAATGGATTTTTGAATTCTTCATCGCGTTGCTTTTTTTCTTCGTCTTGAGCTTTTTCGCCTGCAACTTTTTGAGCGTCCTGTTGTGCTTTCATGACAACTTCAATAAATTTATCTGGTGCTTTTTCAATAGCAGCAAAAACTATTGAAGGATCTTTTTCGATAATCTCTTTAAGTTGTTTAGCGTTTGGTGCACAAGCTGTAAAAGCAAGTGCTGCGATTGATAGAATAGCTAAAGTGATTTTTTGTTTCAATTGAAACCTCCTGTTGTATTAACACTTTTAATAAAAACTAAGCGTTTATTCTTACATGCTAGTTTCATATCGTCATTGAAATTGAAATTTACGCAAACTGACAAACAGACTGAAGTCTAGTTTGTAAATAAAAATACTCCTCAAGTGTGTGTGATAAGTTTAGATTAATAGATATGAAATTAAATCTACTGAGTATTGTTAATTTGAGCGCGTTTTTATTATACTTTGGCTGTGTTGGAGGCGGGAGTCATGATTCAAATCGAGTTGGTCCCGGTCTGGATCTTAGTAAATCCTATGAACGAATCGAATCC
Source organism: Pseudobdellovibrionaceae bacterium (assembly GCA_043765175.1). Taxonomy (GTDB): domain Bacteria; phylum Bdellovibrionota; class Bdellovibrionia; order Bdellovibrionales; family Bdellovibrionaceae; genus Pseudobdellovibrio. The sequence continues at coordinate 16,444 of JAYUJM010000068.1, forward strand.
AATTTTTCATATCGAAATTTAGCGCTTTTAGACTTAGATCAAATGAGTGATATGCTTCAAGCAAAAATCAACTCTGAATCTAATCAGCGTGAATCTGCATTTATCGCTTTGGCCCGTCCAAATGAAGACAGTGTGTTAGAAAAAGTAATTTCAATAGCTCGTGATCCACTAGAGGAAAACAGCGATTGGCAAAATACAATTGAAACACTTGTTCGACAGTCTGCAGATGATATTAAAAATCAAAATCAATCTGCAGTAAAGCAAGTCACAGCAGGTGTTATTTTAGAAAACATAATTTCAGAATTTAAGCCCGCTTTCATAAAACAGTTAAAATCTGGCGGTTTTGAGTCTGATGTTATCTATTTTATCGCAGAAAGTAATTTGAAATATTCTAAAGCTGCCAATAAAGAAAGATCTTTGAATTTAATGAGATCTGATTTGAATCCGAGTGAATTAGCTCAAAAATTAATTTCTTTAAAAAAGAATCATACTGAAAAGTAATTAACGATCAAGGCAGGTTAAATGAAGTCATATGTTTTAAAAATAGTAATTGCAGTTTTTATTATTTCACAGCAAACAGAAGCAAATGTTATTGGTACAGAATATCAAAATTTTGCACCCACTTACTCGGGACTTGATTTTTTAACTGTAGAATCATCAGAAACTTTAAAACCTTGTTTGTGCAGTTTAGGATTATTTTTTAATTATGCAAAAAATACTTTAACCTATTCGGATTCTTATTATTCTGGAATTTCAAGCACTGATTTAGCAGGAAAAAGGGCTAATGATTCTTTAATCGGTGCCGATTTTCTTTTAGGCTTTGGAATTTTAAAAAATTGGGATTTTGGTTTAGCATTGCCATTCGTTGTTACAGCTAAAAATGATGATCCTTATGGAGTTAGTTACTTTGACAAGTTTGGTTTAACTGAAGTAAGACCCATGACCAAATTTAGATTTTATGGAGATGATACTGGTGGCTTAGCCATTGCTTTATCTGCTAACTTTAACACAATCGATAACAATCCATTTTCAGGTCAAAAGCCTGGAGCCACAATTAATTTACAATTAATGGGAGACACGACTACAGATGGCGGGACTAAATTCGCATGGAATTTGGGATACAGAAAAAGAAATCCTGGAGATAAAATTATTAATCCTATAACAGGATCTCCTCCACCTTTTGTTCCCTTTAAAGACAGTTGGATTTTTTCATTAGCATTAGCTGAAAAATTTCAAAGTATAAATTCAGAACTCATTGCAGAACTTGTTGGAAGTCACACGGGAAAATTAGACGAGTCCGATACGGCTCGTAAAGCTCAGCAAGCTTTTGAAATTAATCTTGGGTTAAAGCATGAGGTGGCTAAAACATTTAATATTCACGCAGGCCTTGGAACCAAATTAGCTAATGCTCAATCAAGCCCTGATATTCGCGCTTTCGTTGGAGCTTATGTCAATTTTGGCCCGATTTGCAAATCAAGCACAGCTACTGAGTATCCAGTGGCTGTTGTTTCAAATGCACCGACAGGTCGAAGTCCTGATACAGATTTAAATTTACCAGTGACAGCAAAGAATATTGCTGGATATCGTTATAAAATTGGTCCCACACCTGAGATGAATTGCACTAACGAGGAAGAATATTCAGATGAAATTACAGGTGAAATTTCAATTCAAAAAGATATTGGCGAAATCCCTGATGGTGGAATTACGCTCTGTGCATTAGCCAAAAATCAAGATGGTTTGTGGCAGCCATTGAGCAAACCAACAATAGTTAGGTGGACTAAAATTTCGGGTACTCCAGCAGTTCCTGCAGCTTTACCAGAAGCTGTGATTCAAAATCACCCTCAAGCTGAGTCCGAAGAAACGGAGTTAAATATTAACGTCACCGCAATTAATCCTGATGACTATGCTGCTTATCGCTGGAAAGTGGGATCAACTGCAACAACGAATTGTTATCAACCAGTTGGATATTCAGACGAAATTTTAGGAAGTGATCCAGCAATTCCAACCATAAAAGATATTCCTGATGGTGGAATCACATTCTGTGCAGTGGCTAAAAATAATAGTGGACGTTGGCAACCGTATTCAAAGCCAACAATTGTGAGATGGATAAAGAGGTCAAAACTCAATATCATACAAAAAAATGGATATGAATTATTTAGATTAAGTGCTGAAGTACTTTTTGATTTTGATAAACATAATATTCGTGCAGCAGCAAAAGATGATTTGGATCGAATATCAAAATATTTAAAACAAAAGCCATTTAAAAAAGTTATTATTGAAGGTCATACTGATAGCAAAGGAAGCGATGATTACAATTTGGCCCTTTCACAAAAACGTTCAGAACAAGTTAAGGCTTGGATCATTAAAAATTATGAATTTGAAGCCTCAAAATTTAGTCCTGTTGGAAAAGGTGAAAAATTTCCTGTAGCAACTAATAATACCGATAGTGGTCGACAGCAAAATCGCCGAGTTGAATTTAAAATTTATAGATAGGATTTGATTTATTCATGAAAAAAAAAGTAGCACTTATTTTTGGTGGACGTTCTTCTGAGCATGAAGTGTCGGTTCAGTCTGCTAAAAATATTTTTAAAGCTATTGATTTAAACTTATTCGAAGTTGTACTTGTTGGTATTTCGAAGCAAGGAACTTGGTTTTCGATTTCTGAAAAGAAGCTCGATCAAATCAGCTTTATTGATGACAATGAAATGGAGCATTTAAATATTGTTTCAGTCATTTCTTACTTGGGAAAAACATTTATCTATACAATTGAAAATAAAAAAAAAATGCAGATTGATTGTGCTTTTCCAATTACACACGGAACTAATGGAGAAGATGGAACACTTCAAGGGTTACTTAAATTAATGAATATTCCTTTTGTTGGCTGTGATGTTTTAAGTTCAGCACTTTGCATGGATAAAGAGTTTATGAAAATTGTGTTAACTTCGGCAGGAATTAAAAATTCCCGCTATTTAGTATTGCGCAGAAATAAATTCATTTCTTACGATGAAATTTCAAGTCAGATTGGCTCTCCATTTTTTATAAAACCGGCAAATGCAGGATCATCAGTGGGTGTGCATAAAATTAAGAGCAATATAGAGTTCGAATCTAAGTTGTCTGATTCATTTAAATATGACTTTAAAGTCATAGCTGAAGAATTTATTGCAGGTCGAGAAATCGAATGTTCAGTCAGTGGTGCAAATCAGAATCCAAAAGTCTCTATTCCGGGAGAACTCATTGTCAAACATGAATTTTACTCTTATGAAGCAAAATATTTAGATGCTGATGGCGCAGAAGTTGTTATACCGGCCAGAATAAATAGTGAAATTTCTAAAAAAATACAAACACTAGCAATTCAAGCTTACAAAATACTTTCTTGTGATGGACTTGCAAGAATTGATTTTTTCTTAAAGGAAAATGGTGATATTTATATTAACGAACTAAATACCCTACCTGGTTTTACAAAAATTTCTATGTATCCAAAAATGTGGGAAGCAACAGGTATTAAGTATAGTTCATTAATCACAGAACTTATTTATGCTGCCTTTGAAAAATTTGACCTCGATTTAACTATTTCTAAGTCTAGAATTTAGTAATCGGACTCTAATTTTTCTAACTGAAGCCGATATATAAAATGTCTTTATATCAAAGATTATTTTAATAAGGAGTCAGCATGAAAATACTTTCTAAATTTGTACTTTTTTCTTCGTTATTTATTCTAGGTTGCGGTCAAGAAGCACAGACACAATCGATCAGTTCTGCAGATTCTGCAAAATTCAACTCAGTTGAAAGTTATCAAGATCTTTTAGCCTTGGATAGCTCTGGTTCTTTAATCAAAAAAATGGAATCTGATGATGCTCGATTAGATATCGAAGACTCTGAAGAGATTAAAAGTGGTAAAAATAAAATTTTAATTGTAGGTGATAGCTGGGCCACTTTTCCCTGTTTTTATGGAAGTCTACGAAAAGCTTTAAATAAAGCTGATGCAAAAATAATAAATGACTCAAGATGTTTACGAACTTCTAAGCTAGGAGCTCAAGCAAAGGAATGGAGAACATTGGTTCAACATCAAAGGACATTAGCTTTTATTAAAGCTAATTCAAGAATAAAATTTATTTATTTAACGTTAGGTGGAAACGACTTAATGGCTGAGTGGAATAAAGATTATACTGTTGAACAAGAAAAAAAATTATTTGAAAAAACTTTTTCAAATATTAAATCTGTTATGAACGACTACTTAGCAGCTCGACCTGATTTAAAAATTATTCTTTCTGGGTATGATTTTCCTCATTTTAAGGATAAGCATCCAATTAAACTGTATCGTCGAACTTTCGAAAATATGGGAAAACCTGATCATTCACGTTTAAATAAAGCATTAATTGATTTCACTTTAAGCTTGCTTCCAATAGCAGATGGTAAAAATATTTTCTATATTCATCATCTTGGATTATCACAATATATCGATGGAGTTCCTGAGTTTGGATTAAAAGCAGGAAAAACTAAGTCCCCTGAGCAAATTTCATCAATGTTGCATCCTGAGGATATTGGTGGAGATGCAAATCTACCATCAAGTAGAAAAAGTATGATTAATTGGTTATTCTTAGTTCGTGATGCTTTTCACTTGCAGCATGATAACTATGTGGCGCTCATGAAGCACACTTATGATAACTTACTTGTTCACTTGATTGATTAACTAGTTCTTAACTAAATTAACTTTCATAACATCACCTTGTTGCAAAGTAAAATTTATCATCGTTAAAATATTACCGACGGCTTCGTACTGTGAGCGATCAAGTTGAATGATCTGTCCACTACGAGAAATACTTACATCGGAAATGATTTCGTCTGAAGTCATTTGAGTCATCAAATAACTGCGACTAGCACTATTTACGATATATTGTGAAGTTTGTGATAACACATTTGAAAACTGTGGCGCACAAATAGATTCGACATTAGAATTTTGTGGAATTTTAGCAGCCAGATCTTCGTAGGATTTTCCAACAGATTGTCCTGTTTGTAATGCGCAGGAATCATTTGCTTTGTGTATAATAGCACTGTAAATAAATCCGGATCCAAAAAGCTCATTCGATTTGTTGATAAATGCAGTTTTAACATCTTGCATTTGAAAAGCGGCTCTATCGTCTTCAAAAACAGAAGTAAATTGTGCAGTTTTAGTTATTGAATTTCGACCTTGAACTACTTTTTCACAACTTCCGCTAACTGCAGATAAATTTGAAGTTGTAATTAAGCTATAAAGATTTGGATAGTTGACTCCACGATAGGTGACCTGTGACTGGCAAAGATTCACTGAAGTATTGTTTCCATTATCACCTAAATCAGAACCATATCGTGTGATGCGAGCGGCTTCGTAAATACAATTTGTGATATTACGGACTGAAAATCCCTTTTGAGCCAGTAATTCAGCAGCTTTTGAAGCATCACTAGGGTTACAAGTTTGTCCAGCTACAAAAAACTGACCACTCGGAAGTCCCATTGCAAATGTTGATGGAATCCATGAATTAATTCCATCACGATTAACTTGATATTCAAAGTTAAGTTTTGCTCGTTGTTCTAAATAATTGTAATAAACAGTAGGGCTTGCTGAGATTTTTTCTTGATACTTTGAAACGCAAGATTCAAACGTACTAGTGTCGTCTTCGTCGGATAAAATAATAATAGCGGCTTTGTCGCCTTTTTTAAAAAAAGCAGTGGGCGATGTATCGTACATTGTTCTTAATGCAGGGCAAAGGCCTTCTTCTTTATCAGATCCATTTGTTCCCATTGCTAAAATAGCATTTTTTAAGTTTTGCTTAACAACAGAAAATTGAGCTTGGGTGAAATTAGAAGATGAAGATAATTGTGAATGACGAATATTTTTTGGTGAAACTGTATAATCGGCAGTATAGTTTTCAGGTATTGTTGGTAACGAACTGACTACGGTTCCATTTTCAAGAGTTATCTTTTTTATTAATCGATAATCAATTTGATTATTTGGAATTCCTGAAGTGGATACAATTTTAAATTGAACATTTCTACCAAAAAGTGGATTAATTAAAGAATCAATGGCATTTGATAATCGAGTTTGTGACTGACTCATAGTGTTTGAATCATCGACGACAATAAGCACTTTCATGTCAGCAAAGACCTGATTAAAAAGTGGATTAACATCAATCATGCGTGAATTAATATTTTTAATTTTCGGTTTTAAATTTTCCGGAGTAGTGTAATTGACTTTAGAGCAGTTTTGAAAAACAAAAGTTGTAGCAATTGCAAAAAAAGCAAAAAGAAAAATGTAATTAATTTTATTATTTTTCATCCTGAAAAACCTCTTTATTGAACATAAAATTTATAAAAATCGACTAAATATAGTCTAGTCTTATTTTATGCAAACGAAAACTAAAAAACCAAAAAATGTTTTTGTTTTACAACTTTAGTCAGTATAAAAATAAAAACAGACTATGGTCTGTATTCAAATTCAATATATATGCGTATCTTAAAAGAAGTGAACAAACTAAAATTACTGAGTTATCAATTTGAAAATTGGCTTTACCAACCAGCAAAAATATTTTTTATATGTTTTATAGTTTTGATAACGTCACTTTTAGCGAATAAAACAATTTGGACGCTGTGGGGCCTTTACCAAGATGAAAGTCGATTTAAAACTGAAATTGTTAATTCTAAAAAAGAAGCTGAAAAATTAGATAAACAAATGGTTATAGCTAAAGATCCACAATATATTGAGCAGCTGGCTAAGGATAAAATGGATTTAGTAGGAGAAAATGACCTGATTTTTATTTTTCCTAATTAAAATCTGTAGTATACATTCAAAATGAGAAAAATTTATCTTATTGACGTAAGTTCCCTGTTTTTTCGCGCCTTTTATGCAGTTAGACCACTTCATTCGACTGAAGGTGTTCCCGTTAATGCAGTGTATGGATTTATTTCCATGATTGCTAAGCTTCTCAAAGAAAAAAATCCCGAATATATTGCTTTTTGCTATGATCGAAAAGAACCTTCTTTCAGAAAAGACTTAGATCAAAACTATAAGGCGAATCGTACTGAAATGCCCGATGATTTGCAGGCGCAAATGCCCTATATAAAACAGGTTGCAGGACTTTTTGGCATTCAAGATATAGAAGTTCCTGGGTACGAAGCTGATGATCTTATTGGGACTCTTTCGGTGATGGCCTACAAGGCTGGGTTTGAGGCTATTATTGTTAGTGGAGATAAAGATTTTTGCCAACTTGTTAATGATAAAACTTTTATCTATGATTCGATGAAAGAAGTTTTAACAAATGAAGTTATGGTTCTTGAAAAGTACGGCGTATACCCACATCAATTTGTAGATTATTTAGCAATCGTTGGTGACACTTCAGATAATATTAAAGGAGTTGCTGGTGTAGGTCCAAAAGGAGCACAGAAACTTATTGAAGAGTTTGGATCCCTAGAAAAAATTTATGAGTCATTGGATTTGATTAAAAGTGGGAATATCAAAGAAAAGCTGACTTTATCAAAAGACGATGTTTTTCTGGCTCAAAAATTAGTACAAATTAGTTTAAACATACAATTCGACAAAACAATTGAAGATTTTATAAAAAAACCAATTTTAAAAGAGGAACTCAGATCTTTTTTTAAATTATTAAATTTTAAATCGTTTGAGAAAACATTAATTGATGAAGCTTTTCAGCTCGAACAAACTGTAGAAATTAAACCATCTATAGAAGAAAATTTAAATCATAAAAGCTTTGAGGCCTCTGTCGTTAACTTAACAAACGAAGAGCTATCAGCTAAATGGAACCAAGAATCTTGTTTTATTTTTTGCCATTCAGATCAGATTGCATTTGGTTTTGGTCAACAGTTAGTCATTAGATCTCCGTTAGAAATGCCGCCGGCAGAATTTTTTAAAAATCGAGAATGGAATGGATATGATATAAAAAATGTTTGGCGTCAACTCAACTTGAATTTAGATATTCTTCTAGATTCTTTTATGAACTTTGATTTAATGGTTGCTTCATACGCGATAAAATCAAAAGACACCAGTCAAATTGATAAACTGATCAAAAGTTTTTTAAACGTTGAAATTAATTTAAAAACAATTTCTGTATTAGATCTTTATAATCATTTAATTTTGGTATTTAAACATGTCGATCAAGAAATGAGTAAAAATAAAATTATTTACGACAAATTAGATCGACCTTTAGTTAAGATATTATATCAAATGGAAAAGACTGGTTTTAAAATTGATGTGGCTCGACTTAATCAGTATTCAATAGAATTAAATCAAGAAATTCAAAAATTAGAAGGACCAATTTTTGAAATAGCCGGAGAAAAATTTAATATTGCGAGTCCTAAACAGCTAGGTGTAATTCTGTTTGAAAAATTGGGTTTAGATTCTATTAAAAAAACTAAAACTGGATATTCAACAGATAATGAAGTCTTAGAAAAGCTGAATCATCCAATAGCTCAATATTTAATTCAATATCGTGAATTAGTGAAACTGAAATCAACTTATGTCGATGCACTACCGTTGTTAGCTGATGAAGGTCAAAGAGTGCATGGTAAACTTAATCAAGCACTTACTGCAACTGGTCGACTTTCTAGTACGGATCCTAACTTGCAAAATATTCCAATTAAGACCGAGAAGGGTATGGTTGTTCGACAATGTTTTATCGCAGAACAAAATTTGAAATTATTATCTTTAGATTATTCACAAATTGAACTTCGGGTATTAGCGCATATTTCAAATGATCAAGGGCTTATTGAAGCTTTTCAAAATGATTTAGACATTCACCAAGCCACTGCATCTGAGGTTTTCAATACGCCTTTAAATCTTGTTACAAAAGATCAGCGTCGGATAGCAAAGGCTGTTAATTTTGGCATTGCTTACGGTCAAGGAGCCTTTGGATTAGCAGAAACATTAGGTATTAGCCGAACGGAATCTAAAGAAATTATTGAAAAGTATTTCAAAAAATTTAGTGGAATAAAACATTATATTGATTCTACTATAGAGAAAGCCAACGAAGATAAATACGTTGAAACATTATTTGGTCGCAGACGTTATATCGATGAACTTAAATCCAGTAATGCTATGATTAAAAAATTTGGTGAGCGAGCTGCTATTAATGCTCCGATTCAAGGAACAGCCAGTGATCTAGTCAAACTAGCTATGATTGATATTGATAAAATAAAAGACAAAAAAATTAATTTACTTTTGCAAGTACACGACGAACTTATTTTTGAAGGAAATGAAGAAGAAATTCAAAAAATACTGCCACATATTAAATTTAAAATGGAAAATGTTGTCACTTTAAAAGTACCCCTTAAGGTCAATTTTGCTATAGGTAGCAACTGGAGTGAAAGCCATTAATTACCTGTTATAACATTGATTTTTAAGATACAATTTTTTTGATTCATAAGTCATTTTATCTGCGATGGAAATGCAAGTATTGGTATTTATACGACCACCAAATTGCTGATAACATTCAAATAAACCCTCATCATGAGTTGAAGCATCAAAAAATTTGACTGCAGAAGATATGCACTGATTAAGTGTTTGAAATTCATTAACTTCAAAGAAGCAGTATTCCTTGAGTCGTTCTTTGGCTGTATTTGAATATATTTGATCAACTAGTTTATAACAACTTGTGATACTTTTTTTAGTCATTAATTTACCGACACAGTCTTTAACCATGTTAGATGTTTTATTTAAACATTGATCAATTGGCAGCTTTCCTTTGTCAGCGTTTAATGACAATGAAATTCCAAGCACAACAACTAGAGACAGTTTTTTTAATTTGTGTTTCATGTTAAAACACATTGCAGGAAAAGCTCCATATTGAGACAGTTTAATATCGATTTGAGACACTTTGAGACGTCGAACATTTAGACAGCTGTCAATATTTGAGAACCTGTTAGCACAAAATAGTCAATTAAAGACATTTTGAAAAAATTGAGCAAATTGTATTTGATAAGAATAAAAAAAAAGCACAAAAGCGCCTAAGTTGATGACCCAGAAAAACAGGAGTATGTAATAACAACCTTGAGAATATGATCTTGTTGGCATTTCTAGTCTTATTTTTCTTAGCTTTTGGTACTCAAATGAAGCCATTAAGTTAAATAAAATCGGAACTAAAATTAAAGAAAGTAGTGATAAAAAAATAATCGCTTTTTCTGACTGGCGTAATCGATTATCAAAATAAAAAAGCTTATCTTCAATTGATTCTACTGGCTTTGTTTTTTGATCAAGCCTGGTAATATTAGCTAAAATTTTTTGTGCTGATAATAGATCATCAGAAGCTACTAATACTTGAAATCCAAACTGAAGTTCACCTGTAACAATGGATTCATATTTTCGAGCCGGTCGGTTTTCTTGAGTAATAGATTCAATACCTGCAGCGATGAGTTCCTGCTTCAGGCGATCGGCTTCCCAAATATATTGGTAGGTGTTTAGTAATTTCATTATAATAACAAAAATCCAGTTTTGTAAAAATTCAACTCTTGGGTAAATGTTGTAGGTAATGTGGATTGAGGTATAGCAGCCATGAGTTCAACTGAATAATTCACTCCTTCAATAGCTATATTTGTTGGTATAGCTTTGTAAAGACAAGATGTCATAGAACACTGAACCATTTTAATATTTTTCATTATCGTATAACCTGGAGCTAGTTGTTTTTGACCAGAAAGATGATTTTTAACATCGTTTATGCAAATACTACGAACGCTCAAATCTTTACGAGAACTACACATATGATCAGCAACAGCTTGAGAATATTGAGCTAAAGTTGCTTTATCTGAAAAACCGATATTTGAAATATTTGTTAGGATTGAAGTAGCAGCACGAAGCGCACAACTGTTTGAATCTGTTTTTCCACAAAAATATTTTTGAAATGGGATATTTCCATCATAGGTGCCCCATTTACCAGAGTAAACACCATTAACAGGTTTTAAGCGAAGACAACCACCACCACCACCTGAACAGTTAACAGGAATTGAATAGCTTAAAGAATTTGTTTTAATTTCAACAGCACCAACAGGCATGCGGTCTAAATCATGGTAAAACCATTCGTTTGGATTTGAATATACAGCCTGAATATCTGAAGCGGAAAATGTTCCTGAAACTGGTACATCAAGAGCATTCGCCAGTGCAGGAGCTAGCTTCCATCCCGTATTACATCCAGCAAGACGAATATAAGAATTTTTTGTAAATTTATTTTTATACACAGATAGTTTTTGCACCGAATTTAAAAAAAATCGGTTACTGTAGTTTTGTAAAGCTAATCCAGCACCAACTCCGTTATGTCCAATCATATCGATCGATTCAATGCGGTCAATTTTAGAAATCACGCGAATGACAGAGTCATCTGTCATAACTTCTGGGGTTGTAACTACATTAGTATAACCCCATTTTTTTAATTTTAATGAATAAGTATCAGGAATATCGATTCCAGAGACAACTTTAATAGGGCCATGTCTTTTTTTATCCTTGAAAACCAAGGCTTGCGTATGAGCTATTGATAACCACTGATCGCTGACTTCCATACCGTGTCCTGCAATAATCAAATGAGTTCCCATTTGGGGATCTGTATTTGATGACATTAAATCAGCTGTAAAAAAAGAAGCTTTTGCTATACTGAAAAAAAATAAATGTACGGCTAAGATAGAAATTTGTTTCATGAGTCACTCCAAGAATAAGTTAAAAAATCAAACTCAATATAAAAGATTTACATTGCTGATTCAAGTAAGCATAAATTTTTGGTAGTAATTTCTTAAGTGACTAGTTTTTAGATACCCAAAATGTAAACAACTTTGACAATTCGAAACTATACAATTCGAAGTTATTATTGAGTATTTACCCTTATTTTAAATTATTTCATAAAGTTGTGATAGTTTAACTAAAAAAAGGATTCTTATTAAAACAAATTTTTTCTATATAAAGTGTTAAATGCAGCAATTTTAGAAATGACAATTTCAAGTTGTGTACGAGTTTCTTCTACAAAAGTGGAAGATAAAAAAATGAAGTGCTTAATCCAGAAGAAAAAATAATTCTCAATCATGAAGACAGTCAAACTGACCTGCAAACTGTTGTGACAGACGAGTCATTAGTTAATATCGGATGTTCGACAGCAGAAGCTGAAGAAATTGCTGCTCAAAAAAAACTGACGGTGAAATCTTTAAAACCAGCCGCAGACGAAAACCTTTTGTTAGAATCTGCAAATACAATATTGCTTTGCGGAGAAATAAACTCACTCAATGAAAGTATCACATTTATCGATGCAGATGAAATTATTTTAAAAGACGCTAAAATTTTACAAGTTGGTTCTGATCAAAAAACTTCAATGCTAAATATTATAGTTAATCGACTTACTTTGATTGGTCAAAATAGTATTGCCGCCTCTACGTCTGGAAGTAGTGAATCATTTTTTAATACTGTTCCACAAATTAATTTAAATGTTAAATCTGAAGTTGTCGCTTTAGATGAAGCTCGTTTGGAAATCATTTCTATGGGTGCCAATCAAATTAAATCTGAAACCAAATAATAGGTTAAGGTAAATAAGCTGGTGTGGGCTGTTGTCTTTGTAAAATTTGAGTTGGCAAAAAATTATTTGTGTTAGCTGCAAAGTTCACATTAAAAAAAGCTAGCTCATCAATTTCACCTGAAAATTTTTGAACTACTGATGGATTGGATCCAATCGTTAAATTGCCGGCACTTGTGTTCCAAGCTTTATTTCCACAACTTGTAGTAACACCATTAACATAAACTGTCGCATTTGTGTTTCCGCCCCCAACGTAATGAACAGCGATATGATTCCAAGTACCCCAAGTGATCGAGCTTGCAGGGCTATCACAAGTGTCTGTATTGCCACCATGAACGCGAGCGCGACGATCAGAAGTTATGATTAAACCAAGCCCATTGAGGTTAGTGTTAGCTCCATAAAAGAAAACTCCTTGATTTGCAGAAACATCATTCGGCTTGATCCAAATTGAAAAAGATCGAACCCCAGTTCCGGTGATTAATCCTGTGTTTGCAGAAGTTAAGACATCATCAACGCCATCAAAAATCCAACTATTCGAAACCAGCCCAGTTGAATTGTACCCTAAGCCAGTCCCGTTTGTATTTGTAGCTGTTAGTGTTCCTGCACCACCGCTAGATTCAATTTGGGCTGTGACATTTCCTGCATTTGCAATAGATCCACTTCCATTAGCAGAATAATATCTAACAATACCATCATTTAAAAAATTATAATTTGCTGAATTGGGATCTGCAACTCCAGCAAGACTGATTGGCATTCCGCTACCACTTCCTGGGAATAATTGTGCTCGTGGAACATAAACGCATGCTGCATAACTTGCACACGCTGAGCTTGGTACTTTCCACCTTAGGTGAGCTTCAGAACCTCCGCCGTTTTCATAAAATTCTGCAACGATGTCGTATTTAACTCCTGCTGTAAGGGTAATATTACCAGATACAACTCCTGGACCATGATCATTCCAAAAATCATGTAATAATATACCATTCACCCAAAGTCTAAAACCATCATCAGAGTTCGAATGAAAAGTATAGGTCCCTGTTTCAGGAGCTAAAATTTGTCCAGTCCATCTTACTGAAAATGCATCAGCTCCACCGGCAGGATTACTACCGGATCCCCAAGCGAATTGAATATTTGAATCAACGCGAGATCTAAAAAAAGTTTGAAATCCCATTCCTGAAAAATACCTAGCAAATAAACCAATTCCAACTTCTGTGACTGATGGTGCAGCGGCACTCACTGTTATAGCGGAAGTTGCTGAAAAAGAAGAATAAGTAGCTGTAACAGTAATTGGTCCGCCATTGGCAACACCAGTAACAATTCCTTTGGGATAGTAATTATTTACATTAATAACTGCAGACGAAGGAATCGTCCAATTACATACTGCTGTAAGATCAATTGTTCCAAAATCAGCAGTGGTGCCGTAACATTTAAGATTAGTTGTGCCTCCGATATTTATTGAGGCTGCCGTAGGGGTAACAAAAAGACCAGTAATCGTTGAAGAATTAAATGTGGCACTGGCTGTGGGTGCAAATACTCCGTAGTTTGCATTTATTGTAACGGCAGGAAAAGTACCACCAGTGACAGTACCTAAATTTAAAAGACCTCCGGTAAAACTTGTAACAGTATATCCAGCTCCACCGGTCACAGACCAAGTAGCCGATGGGGAAATATCTTGAGTCGTGGCGTCGGAAAAAGTAGCTAATGCAATGTATTGAAAAGTAGAATTTCTAGGTACTATTGAATTAGATGGAAGAATGACGACAGAAGTAACTCCTACTGAAGTAACAATAAACGTTGTTGAAGCTGTTAAATTAGGTGCTCCAAGATCATTCACTGTAATTGTTATTGTGCTTGAACCAATAACTCCTGCTGCAGGAACTATATTGACGTAACAAAATGGAGCAAGCCCTGTGTAGGTAATATTTGCTAGTGGAACAACAGTTGTATTTGAAGAAGTTGCTCCAAGATTAGAGCCTGAACAAGTTAAAACACTTTCAATATCAGTTATTGTAAACGGAATATAGGGATATGAACCATCGTATATACTTCGATTTGAAATAGTCGATATTGTGGGTGGCGTATTAGCAGTGATAACTATGGAAATAGGTCGTGTGGCTGTTCTAGCTTGGCTTTGAGTTGTGTAATTAATAGTGACTGTATCATTGTAAGTTGCCAAAGTATTTGAGTTCGCAGTAACAACAACAGTACAGCTAGCAAATCGTACTAATGTTGCAATACAAGTGCCCCCAGCACCAGGAAAAGTGCCGCCTTTAAATGTAAATGTAGCCGTTGAAAAAGCTGCGCCTAAGATTGCGGTAGCCGTTGAAAAACCTGAATTTGTGATTGTGAAAGTTTTATCTAAGCTGGCTCCTGCTGAAATGGAAGTATAGGTAAATGTAGGGTCATCAGAAATTGTGAGGACTGCCATTTTGGAAGTCCAAAAACCAAATGGAATAAAAAATTGAGCTTTTGCAAAAAAACTCAATAAAAATCCGATAAAAAAAATCAATAATTTCACAGTTGAATTTTACCTAATTGACAGTTTGACTTCAATAGAAAGAAGCTTAAAACTCGACCCAGACAACGAAATAGGGGTCTATTCTGTCTTCAGTATAGCCTGCAAATCCGTTTTGATCATCATACTTAAAGTGCTTTTGGCTCAGTTGCAGTGCCAGAGAAACTTTCTCTAAAGCAAATTTATAACCGCCATCAATTTGATAACCATTGCCTTTAGAATTATTTGTTTTCGAAGAGGATAAATAATAAGTAGCTAATAAATAAGGGCCTGTATCTTTAGTTGTCGACCATCCAAGTGTTGGGCCATATGAGGATCTATCAACACTTGAACCACCGGCATAGTTACTTTTTTCTGTAGAATATAAAAATCCTAAATTCCACCCCTGTGGATTAAGGTACCCACCACCAATATCAAGCCACAACCGACTTGTAGATCCTGAGCCAGTATTTTCAGCCATATAAATGGTTCCAAGTTTCATATAAGATTTTGAAAAAGATTTTAGTGGAATTAAAACAGTTAAAGCCAAAAATAGAAAAGTAGTTTTAAATGAATTCATAGAACGATTAGATCTAATAATTCTTATCCAGGCAACAATTTGTTATAAAATGAGATGTAGAACAATTTGACAGGTCTATAAAAAATCAATGTTCAGTAACAAAATGACCCTGTTTTATGAAAATCTCTCTGAAAAATGGAAGTTCTAGTTTATAAATAAGTCTATGAAAAAAAGTATGAAAAATAAATTAAGCTATAAAAGTATTCTGAATTTATTGTTTATTGTTGTATCGCTATTATATAGCAATGCCGACGCTTTTATTACATTAAGACGAAAATCAACTGTTAATGATGATGTTCAAAAATCAATGAACAATGATGAAATGAATATTGTTTTACGAAAAAATAGAATTGCTACAGTTAAAAACAAAGTGGCTTTTAAAAAACCACAAAAACAAATCATTGCAGAGTCACCTCAAGAAATCGAAGAAAAAGAACTCAGTCAGTCCTATTATTACAAAGCGACTAAAGAAGCATTAAGTGAATTCCAAGAACAATCTTTTAGTGCAACGACAAATGATTTAGATGTTATATTTTATTCTATTGAAAAAAGAGTTGTATATCAGTCAATTTTGTCTTCTGAAATTCAGTATTTTGAGTTTTCAAAACTAACAAATTCTTTTGTGCGCTTTGTTCAAGTTCTTAAAAATAGTGATGATTTAACGAAAGATTTTAAAAATCGAAGATTGTTGCAGATGAATTTTTATGGTTTAAGCCAAGCTATAAAAAAAGCCAATGAAGTCAATTTGATGATTCAACGGGACCAGTTTGATAAACTTCATGATATGTTATTAAGTCATGCGACAAGTTTATTTTATGCTTCCTATGAGCAAGTTAAGTATTCAGATTTTTTTTGGACGTCTTACTTTTTACATGAGCTCAATTATCCAATGGATTTAACAGCTAAACATTTAAATTCTTTATCAGAAAAAATTAAAAATTTTAAATATCCAGCTAAATACCGTGAATATGGTGAAAAACTTTCGCGATTATCTTTAGGTTTTGCACAAAAAATTTCAAAACCAAGCAGTGCTGATTTAGAAACTTTGTACAGTTGGGCTATTGGGCAAAATGAAGAAGTTTCAGTGAAACAAACTGTTCAAAAAAATTATTTGAAACAATTAATGCTTATCGGAGATAATGAAAAAATAAAGCAAATAAAAAAAGAAATTGCATCTTCAGTTTTATTTGAAGAAGCAAAAAACTTTATTCGTCATCCTCTGCAGCTGTTTAAATTTATTCAAGTTATCATCGGATATATTTTTGTAGCATGGCCACTGGAAATGATTTTGTTTGTTGTTTCAATCATGATTTTTGCATTTCAGTCGTCATCTGTTTTGACTTCTGCAGAAACTATTCAAGCCAAAAATTTTCCACGAAGAATGTGGATGATGTTTACGAAAGCTTATTTAGGAAGTAATGTACCATTTTTTTCAAAATTAGCGGCTTCTCTTATTTTGTTCGGAGTAGGTCTTTATTTCAATTCTGCTAAAAACTACGTTGAAGCCATTATTTCAAGTTTATAATAATGGCTTGGAAAAAGTATTTATTTTAAGGCACGATAAGGATTGTCAGCATAATCTAACAAATATAAAAAGGGCTCAATATTTTTAGCAAAAGTCGGTTTTATATTAGCTTGTCCAGGATAAAATCCGCTACAGCCCGGTGTAAAAAATCCTTCACATTTTGAACCACCTATAATGTTTCCAATGCCACTGCCTGTTCCTGCAGATTGATCAGGGTCAAGTTCAAAAGTAAATGATATAATTTTATGAACTCCATAAGACCAATCAGTCGTATCACCACTGGCAATGTATAAATCTGAACTTTGTTGTGGTTTGTAACCATTCCATGTGGCCATCTTCTGAGCCATTTTTTCATGAACAGCTTTATCGTTAGCAACACCGATTGGATTATTAGAATGCCCCCAAGGGTAAAGGATCAACTTCGAAAATGTATGAACTGAAAGAAGTATCGAAATATTTTTATGAGCTTCTACGTATTTTTGAATAGCTTGTGTTTCAGGTTCAGAAAAAGGTTTTGGTCCTTTGTAAGTATCATCAGAAGTATTTGCTGAAGATCCGCCTGTTCCCCATTTAAAACCATAATTGCGATTCAAATCTACACCGAATGTTCCATCACTATTTTTGCTGCGATTTTTTCTCCACATTTTATATTTAGTGCCTGAAACGTCATATTCTAAACCATCAGGATTGACTGCGGGTATAATGTGAAT
>JAYUJM010000069.1:0-7186 GCA_043765175.1 Pseudobdellovibrionaceae bacterium
GAACTGTTATGTAACGGAGCCCAGAATTTTGGAGTTTCTACAAGCTCAATTGGTAATTCACGAATAAGTACTGATGAGGTTTCAAAATGAATTTTTTCATGTTCAAAGCCCATCCATAAAGCCCAAAGTGGAGAACTTGTTTTATCATTTGTTCGTTTTTCAATATCTGGATGATGCAAAATTAAATTTTTAATAAGACTATAAACTTTTTTTCGATACGCATGAACCTCAAGAACTGTGGGCCAAATCATTTCATTTTTTGACATATCATCCCAGCTCATTTCATCGACGCCAGTTTCCAGAACTTTTTCTAAAAAAATATCCGTACTTTCAGTTAATAATCCAGACAAACGAAGTTTATTCACAAATAAAACAGCAGGGTGACCATAATAAAACAGCAAAGGATGACGAAGCTGATGATAAGGAGAACGTGTGTACGTTTCATAGGTTTTTAGTCCTTGAAATAAAAGCTCTGTTAATGTCCACGTATTATCGAAATAATCTAAAACATCTTGTCTTGAGCAAAGATCTAAATTTAATAAAGGCAAAGCTTGAAGATATTCTTTTTCAGAATTAAAACCCACACAATTTTCAGGTGATAAACCAGTCCACCAATTATTTCCAAAAAATTCTTGAACGGTATTAATAATATCATTGGCAGTCAGCGGGACAGTCAGATTGGGATTTCGTGTTACAGTCATCGGCATAGGACGACAGTTTACACCTTTTCTAAAGATAATGCATTAACACAATAACATCATCCGCTGGGTCTAGGCAAAGTGGCTAAAAATACACAAATTGGATTAATTTACTAAATTGTTTCTGATCTGCTAATTTTAAAGCTGCAATGTAAGTATCACGAATTGGACTTTCTTGATCAATGTTTCCTGAAAGAATATTTTCTTGCTCTAAAATATTTAATTCACCTTGAGTTGAAATATAGTTCGGAATTAATCCATTCATTTCATCAGGATCAAGCAAAGTTGCGCCTGGGGCGTGAGTTGGTTTAAAATTCATATCATTTTTGATTTTTAGGATCCATTAGCCACAGACGAGGATCTAAATCTTGCCGTAACTCGTAAGCCAAATTCTTAATTTGCTGATTTGTAATTTTTTGACTTACTTTTTGATTTTCTAAACCCATCGAATGACTGACACCTTTTGCAATTTTTGAAGCTAATAATTCTGCTTTTTTATTGAGTATATCATCAAACGATTTGTATTGATTTTTTGGTAACATAAAATAAATTAAACGACATTCCATTACATCAGCAGCTTTAAAAAGATTTTTTAATGTAATCGTTTTATTGATTTCTCCGATTTCTAAACGTGCAATATTTTTAGAATTTGTTTTCATCAACGAAGCCATCTGACGCAAGGTAATACCTAATGATGATCTTACTGACTTTATCCAACTTTTCTGTTCAGGGATATTTTTTAATCTTGCAGATTCAATTTTATGATCAAGAATTTGTCGCTGCTGATGAGTCGCTTTTTTATTTGTTTTCATCTATTTATGATGTCATATAAGACATCATAACGCAATAAAAAAAGGTCATATAAGATATCATAAATTTACTTTTATCCATGCTTAAGCCTTCAAAATCAATGAATAAAAATTACCGAGTCACTTTATGACCCGATTAACAAGCCTATTCGGGTCACACACCTACACTTTTTGTAAAGACAAAGCATTCACACAATAACGTAATCCGCTGGGTCTGGGACCGTCGGGAAAAACATGACCTAAGTGGGATTCACAAACATTGCACACGACCTCAACGCGCATTGATCCATAACTATTATCAGCATGATAACCAACGACCGCGTTATCCACTGGCTGGGTAAACGAAGGCCATCCTGTGCCACTATCAAATTTTTCAGTTGAATCAAATAAAAGGGTGCGACAACAAACACAGTTGTACTTTCCGGCCTCGATGGCTTGGCACATTTCTGAACTAAACGGGCTTTCCGTGCCTTTAAGGCGAGTCACTCGAAAAACTTCTAATGATAATTCACTTTTCCATTGATCTGTGGATTTAATTATTTGATGGGGTGGCTTTAGATTTCCATTTTTAGATAACCTTAAAATATAGTCCCAATTTAATTTCTCCATTTAAACCTCTATTTTCATTAAATTAAACTTCATAAACAACTTGGTCATAAGGTAAGCGCATTTGCGGACCCCATGTCCCCCGTTCACCTTCAAAGCCGATTCCGATAACCATTACGACTCGCGATGAAAAACTGAGGTCTAATAAATTTTTAACACGCCATTCATCAAAGCCCTCCATCATGCAACTAGAAACTCCTTCAGCTGTTAAAGCTAACACTAAGTTTTCACTAGCTAATGCCGCAGATTTTACAGCCACTAATTGCAACTCAGCTTTGGAATGAGGTCCACGCAAAAAAGGACGAAAGATTCCTGTCACAAACGAAATAATATGTTTCACTAAAGCAAAACAATTGAACCATCCCCAAGTGTAACTCAACGGAATTATTTTTTCGTAATACATCTGAACCTGCTTGGGTACATTGACTGATTTAACCCAAGAAATTAATGGGCCTTGCGATCTTTTCCATAGCTTTGGATCAGCGCTCACGACAATCAAATCTGCAGCAGTTCGGGCTGCTGATTGACTTAAACAAGCTTTGATGAGTTTTTCTTTTTTAACTTCACTTTTGACCCAATGAAAATTCCATGTTTGCGTATTTGATGAGTTCGGAGCTAAAATTGCAGCTTCAAGCGCTTTACGAATAATTTCAGCTGGAACTTTTGTTGAATTAAATTTCCGAATACTTCTTCTATTTTTTATTGCATCGAATAAATCCATATGTTTAGTTTAACATTTCAAGTACTCATTGTCGATTAAATGCTTTGCAATTGAAGTAAGCAAACATTCTCTTTTTATGGAAAAATTAATAAAAAAGTTGTTTACTACTGTTTTATTAATTTTCAATCCAGACATCACTGATTTATTAAGCTCTCTTTTCAATGATACAGTTGGCTTACTATTAAATTTACCTTTGTACAAACCGATTGAAAATGCAGATACCAGCGATTCATTAGTTCATTATTTTTTAGTATTTATTCTTCTTATCGCTGCATTTTTAACAACAGTCTTGCTTTCTAAAAAAGATAAAAGCAGGAATCGAAAAAACTTTGAATTAAAATGGTCTATTCTTATCGTAAGAATTTTCTTTGCTGTAAATATGTTTTATTACGGACTTTATAAAGTCATACCAGTGCAATTTTCTGAGCTGGGACTATTTCAATTACTTAAACCACTTGGTGAATATTCTCCTGGAAGTTTTCTTTGGGCATTCATGGGGTTTTCTCAGTCCTATCAAATCATAGCTGGACTTATGGAATTATCTGCTGGCTTTTTTATTCTTTTTCCGCGACTCACTAATTTAGGAGCACTTATTGGGGTCGTTGTGATGAGCAACGTATTTATGCTAAATTTGTTCTATGATGTATCAGTAAAATTGGGATCATTTCATGTTTTACTTTCTGCGTTTTTTTTATTATGTACACAGTTTAAAACTTGGACTTCCGCACTATTTAAAAATCAAATCGTAATGTCTATTCAATACGAAAGCTTATTTAAAGCTAAAAAAATGAATCATTTAGTCACAGTTTACATTGCGCTATTTTTTATTTCATTTTCATTTAAAATTATAACTCGTGGACTTGATCGATTCAACAAAGAAAAAAATATTATAAGCACTACACCGTTTTTTGGATTATGGTCAGTTGATGAATACCAACAGACTGCATTTAATGTAAACTGGAAACGATTTATATATCCTAGACCAGGCAAATTTTATATTCAAACTATAGACAACAAATTTATTCGATTAAATCTTAAAAATGAAAGTGACAACAAGTTTTCTATTGAAGAGATGACCGCGAATGAATTCAAATCTAGCATTAGCATAAAGCAAGAAAATGGCGTTTTACGTATATCAGGAATTATCGGTTCTGATGCAATTGACTTGAATCTAAAACAAGAAATTATACAACCTACAATTTTGATGTCGCGAAAACTCGACTTAATAACAGAAGGTTGGTATGGAAGATGAACTCAAATACAAAAAATTTTTTACAAAGATGGTTCTATTATTACTTTTTAATCTACGCCGTTAAACATACTGTATTTCTAGAAATTTCTTATTCATTAAAACAAAAATATGATTCTTGGTTAAGTTTTTTCTATAATTCAACTTTCCATAAAGGCTTAGGATTTAGTTTTTACGTGCAAAGTCAAGAAGCTGGCCTTCCAGATTCATTAACAAGTTTTTTTGAAATTTTCCTACTCGCTTTATCAACTTTATTTTTAGCCCTTTATTTTCAATCCAAAGATAAAGAATGGAAAAATAAAATTTTTGAAATAAAATGGATTGAATTTATTACAAAAATTTATTTTTCGTATCATATGTTCATCTACGGCACGCACAAAATTTTACCCGTTCAGTTCTCCGAGTTAACATTATTTGAGCTTGTAAAACCACTTGGTGAATTTTCGCCAGGAAATTTACTTTGGGCATTCATGGGATTTTCTGTCACATATCAAATTATTTCTGGATGTGTCGAGGTTACAGCAGGTCTGCTGATTCATATCCCAAGATTTACACAACTAGCATCACTACTAGGTCTAATCGTTATGAGTAATGTTCTTATGCTAAATTTTTTTTATGATGTTACTGTCAAGTCCTGGTCATTTCATTTATTGATCGTGGCTCTGATGACATTTTTAAAACAACGCCATTTCTGGTTTACTTTTTTAACAGGCATGCCACCCGCTAAGTTTAAACAACCGGTGCCTCTTTTAAAAACTGAAAAAAATAATGTCTTGTTTAGTAAAATTATATTTTTATGTTTGCTTCTTATTATTGGTTTTGAGTTTTATAGAATGTGGCCAAGATATATTAAACAAACTACTTATGCCCTAACCACTTCATTTTACGGATTGTGGAGCCTAACTAAAGAAGATAAAATTCAATTCAATTTAAAATGGAAAAGATTTATTTTTTCAGAACCAGGTTATTTATTTATTCAAAAAGACAATGATACTTTCTTAAGAATGACAATTTTAAAAAAAGAAAAACCAGATTCATTTCAATACGAAGTTGAAGACTACGCAGATCAAAAATTCAAATCAGGTGTTAATATTAAACAAACTGATGATTATTTATTTGTTTCAGGAGAAATAGATAGTCAAGATATTGATTTAAAACTTTCAAAAGAACCAATCCCCAAAACAGTATTATTGTCGAGGGGATTTCATTTAATTAACGAAGACTGGTTCGGACGGTAAAGTCCTAATTAAAAACTATTTCTTAGCCTTAAGTGCCGCAAAAGCATCGACCATACCACCACTGCTGACTTTACCCTTTAGTGAAGCAATTGGTTTTGCCGTTGCGATTAAGCGCGCTTTTAATTCTAGCGCAGTTAGTTTAGGATCGTTACCCCAAACTAATGCTGCAACACCAGCCACGTGTGGAGTCGCCATTGACGTTCCTGAAAAAGAATCGTAAGCCCCTCCAGTTGTCGATAAAATATTGACTCCAGGGGCTCCGATATGAACTTTCTTTAATCCATAACTTGAAAAGTTAGCTAATTTTCCGCGATTATCGATGGCTGACACAGCTAAAATATTTGGTAGGTCATAATTTGATGGATAATTTTCTAATTTATCATTGTTACTAGCACTGTTTCCGGCAGCAGCAACAAATAAGGCACCGGCTTTATTAGATTCAGAAATAGCATCCAATAAAGCTTGAGAAAATCCCCCACCACCCCATGAATTACTCATGACTTTTGCTCCCATTTTTGTTGCGTATTGAATAGCTTTGATCGCAGTTTCTGTTGAACCACTTCCATCTGCTCCTAAAAATTTTACTGCCATCAAACTTGTATTCCAATTAACTCCAGCTACACCAAGGGCATTGTTTCCTGCACCACCTATGGTTCCTGCGCAATGAGAACCGTGTCCTTGATCATCTAATGCATTTCCATCTTCCGTAATAGCATTGTATCCATGAATGTCATCGATAACACCATTACCATCGTCATCAACACCCTTTTTACCATTTAGCTCTTTCATATTTGTCCAAATATTCGCTTTTAAATCTGGGTGCTCATAATCAATCCCAGTATCAATCACCGCTACGATTAAGTTTTTGCTACCCGTCGTAATATCCCACGCTTTTTCTGCATTAATATCAAAGCCTACAACACCTTTAGCACCAGCAGAATCTTTTTGAGCGGTATTTTTTAAACCCCATAAGCTTTTAAAACTTGTATCATTCGGAAGTTTATTCATTCGATAAACATAGTTTGGTTCAACATACTCAACTAAACCTGATTGGTATATTGAATCTGTAGATTTTAGTTCATTAAGTTGTTTGATAGAAATTAAATTTAAACTTGGAAATTCATTTTTTATTTGAGCATTAAGTGAATTCGCCAATTGATTTTTATTTTTTGCCGATAAAACACCTGGTTTTAATTTAACTATGAATTCTCCAGGAATTACTTCAGCTTGCCTCACGGCACCTTGAGTAGTTAAAGATAAAAATGCTAACACAGAAAAGCAATATGATAACTTCATAAACATCCTTGTTTGTTGTTTATATTAGTATCAATTGTTTTTTATATTTTTCGCGTATAGAAAATTTAAATCTTATTTTATTCTGTACTTTTGTGATGAAATTTCCTTAGAATAAGGATTAATTTTCCCAGACTGACTTCAACTATTTCAAGACTAAAATCGTAATTATATTTATTTTTAACAAAGCACTAACCGAAATTCACTCAGTCTTTTTTATAAAAAAATGAGTAGACTTACACCTATGACAAATGAAAAAAGAGCGATCACTAAATATTTCGTCAACGGCTTTCGACCTTTATAAATCTCGAAAATCGTAGCAAATAAGGGACTTGTTCCAGTAATGGCAGAAATGGTTGCGATATGTCCGATTTGAATCGCTTTTAAATAAAAAGTTAAGGATAAAAAAGTTCCTAAAAAACTGGCGAATAAAATAGTTTTTTTCTCTTTTGTTTCTAATCTTGTAAAAGGTTCAATAAGACTCATTTTAAATTGAGGTAAAAAACTTAAAATAAAAAAACCTAAAAGAGCGCTTCCCATTCGAATCAAATTCGCAGAAAACACCGACATCT
>JAYUJM010000070.1:0-2613 GCA_043765175.1 Pseudobdellovibrionaceae bacterium
AGACAATTTTCATGTCCTTATTATGCTGACAACTTCATCTCAACAGATGGTTACTGCGGGTTCAATTTTTTTAAATGAATCATAATTTTTTTAGACTTAGGTTGATAAACGAAAACGTCTTCACGGACTTAAGTGTGTCACGACTGTCTGATTAGTAAACACAGCCCCAATACCGTAACTTTTAAGTCAGTTATAGGGGTTATAAGTCGTTCGCAGTCGGCATAAGAGTTGATAAGATAAGACTCATGAGGACCGCACGTATGTTGAAGTTAACTCAAATGCTCATCGTATTTTCTATTCTAATTTTTGTTCAGGTTGGCTATGCCACCGTATCAGCTACGACTGAAGTTCAAAGCTATAAATCATGGAAAAGTGATAAAGTTGCAGTCTCAAAAACCCGTGTGGATCAGATTAAAAAAACCCTGCGTGTTCAAAAATCAATTCATCAAGCGATCGGATCGGACCCTAATTTAAAGAAAACCCAATCGACCCAAAGTGGAATAAGTCCCCACTTACAGAATCTAAATAGTCAGCTTGATAACGAAATCGCTAAAATGTCCTTAGCGGAAGAGCTTTCAATCACTGATTATTTTGTGGGGTACCTAATGAAGAAATCAGACCTCAAACAGGCCATAAAAGAAGCGTCACAGCAACTTTCGCCCGAAGAAGTGGCAGAATTAATGACCACATACGCTGAAACAATTCAAAGCCAGCAATAAGACCAGAACCCTACCCAATCCCTAAAATTTTTATTAAATCAGTGGCCTTGACAGTCTAAGAAGGCTATTCATATTGATCTAAAAGTTATTAACTAAACGGAGCCCTTTAGGCTTCGATCAAAATATAAATACAGGGGTGTAATATGGCAAAAGAATTAGGCGTTCGTCCACTTCACGATAGAATCTTGGTTCGTAGAATGGCTGAAGAAGAAAAAACAGCTGGCGGACTTTTTATTCCAGATTCTGCAAAAGAAAAACCACAACGCGGTGAAATCGTTGCAGCAGGAAAAGGTCGCATCACTGAAGACGGTAAAATTTTACCTCTTGAAGTTAAAATCGGCGATAAAGTTTTATTTTCTAAATATGCAGGAACAGAAATCAAATTTGATGGAACTGATTTCTTGATGATGAGAGAAGAAGACATTTTAGGCATAGTACAATAATAAGAATTTTTTATTTAATTAAATCTCACTAAGGAGAAAAAACATGAGCAAAATTTTAATTTTTTCAGAAGAAGCAAGATCAAATATTTTAAAAGGTGTTAACGTTTTAGCTAACGCAGTTAAAGTCACTCTTGGACCTAAAGGTCGTAACGTTGTTATCGAAAAATCTTTCGGTTCACCACTCATCACTAAAGATGGCGTGACTGTTGCTAAAGAAATCGAATTAGAAAATAAATTCGAAAACATGGGCGCACAAATGGTTAAAGAAGTTGCGTCTAAAACAAATGACGAAGCTGGTGACGGAACAACAACAGCTACAGTATTAGCTCAGGCGATTTATCGTGAAGGTGCTAAACTTGTTTCTGCGGGTCACAATCCAATGTCAATCAAACGTGGTATCGACAAAGCTGTTAACATCGTTATCGATGAATTAAAAAACATGGCTAAACCAGTTAAGGGTTCAAACGAAGTTGCACAAGTCGGTTCTATTTCTGCAAACAACGATAAAGAAATCGGCGAAATGTTAGCAAACGCAATGGATAAAGTTGGTCGTGAAGGCGTTATCACTATTGAAGATTCTAAAACAGCTAAAACAGAAGTTACAGTTGTTGAAGGCATGCAATTTGACCGTGGTTACTTGTCTCCGTATTTCGTAACTAATGCAGAAAAAATGGAAACAGCATTAGAGAACGCATACGTATTAGTTTATGACAAAAAAATCTCTTCTATGAAAGACATGATCGGCGTTCTTGAAGCAGTTGCTAAACAGGGTCGTCCTCTTTTAATCATCGCTGAAGACGTTGACGGTGAAGCATTAGCAACGTTAGTTGTTAATAAATTACGTGGAACTTTACAAGTTTGTGCAGTTAAAGCCCCAGGTTTTGGCGACAGACGTAAAGCTATGCTTGAAGACATCGCGGCTTTAACAGGAGCTCAAGTTATTTCTGAAGATTTAGGTATGAAATTAGAACAAGCGAACGCAACACACTTAGGTAGTGCAAAACGTATCGTTGTTGATAAAGACAACACAACAGTAATTGATGGAAGCGGTAAAAAAGCGGACATCACTGCACGCGTTGCTCAGATCAAAGCTCAAATCGAAGAAACAACTTCAGACTACGACAAAGAAAAACTAAAAGAACGTTTAGCTAAATTAGCTGGCGGTGTTGCAGTTATTCACGTTGGTGGCGGTTCAGAAGTTGAAATGAAAGAAAAAAAAGCTCGTGTAGAAGATGCTCTAATGCAACTCGCGCAGCAGTTGAAGAAGGTATCGTAGCTGGAGGCGGAACAGCATTGTTACGCGCTTCTCAACAAATCTTAAAAGCAAAATTTAACGAAGAAGAAAAATTCGGTGCTAATATTATTAAACGTGCTTGTGAAGAACCAGTTAGACAAATCGCAGCTAATGCGGGTTTAGATGGCGCAATCGTTGTTAATAATATCTTATTAGA
>JAYUJM010000071.1:0-33528 GCA_043765175.1 Pseudobdellovibrionaceae bacterium
ATCTGTTACTGCTAAAGTGTTAATTTTTCCTGTCGTTATTGCGTTGGCTGCAATTGTTGTCGCACCTGTATTGATAATTGAAACATCACCACTCATCACAACACTTGTGGCTATGTTTCCGACACTACCAACTAATATGTTTCCATTTGTTAATGTCGCAGTCTGTTTATTATTAAATGTATTCCAATCGGTCGTTGTTAAATATCCGCTGACTGCTGTTGTAGCTGCTGGCATTGAAATAGTTGGAGTCAACCCTCCGCTTGATAATAATGGAGCTGTTGCAGCAACATTGGTAACTGCTCCTGCGGCACTTGCTATAATCTGCACGGCCGTTCCATCGTAATATTTTAATTGATTGGTTGTCGTGTTATACCAAGTTTTACCAGCATCTGCAGCCACTAAACCTGCAGGATCTGCTGCACGATTTGAAACCTGTAAAGTGCGATTAGCTGCCATCGAAATGTTTCCAGAAGATGTGATATCTTGTGATCCCATATTTAATGCGCCACTCATTGTATCGCCTGCACGGTTTAATGGAGTGTATGTTAATGCTGTTGTGATATTTGCAGCAGATAGGGCAGCAATTCCTGTGACTCGACCTTTAGCATCGACACTGATATTTGAATAAGTTCCTGCAGTTATTCCAGTATTATTTAAAGCAATAGCATTAAATGTTCCAGACACATCACCACCAAATGTACTGACTGTTCCTAATTTATTATTAAAAGTATTCCAGTCAGCTGCAGTTACATAACCCGGAGTTGTAGTATCTGCTTGAGTTATCGAAACAACAGGATTAGGTGAAGCCACAGTTACACTCAGTGGAGCTCCGCCCACACCAACGCTTGTCACTGTTCCACCAAGCCCTACAGCTGAACCGATTTTTGTCCAAGCAACGCCGTTGCTGTAATAAATTTCATTTGTATCAGTTGAAACGAAAATGCGATTTGTGGCTGCTCCACCAGGAGCTGGACGCGATGCCAATGTATTACCCTGTAAAGAATCGACGCCGCCAGAATTTAATAAAATAACAGGGGCACCGGTCACTTTTCCCCAAGCCACATCATTTATTTTTGCATCAGTAATTGCGCCGTTATTTATTTTTGCTGTTGTTACTGCGTTATTAGTTATAGTGACTGCTCCGGTATTTGCAATCGTTGCATCACCAGACATATTGACTGCTGTTGCAGTGCCACCAGCATTACCAACATAAATTTGGGTGCTCGGAAGTACATTCGAAGCCGGAGTAAATCCCAAAGCAGTCGTCACTTGTCCAGAAGTTATTGCATAGGCAGTACAACTGACGTTGTCATTTGGAATACTGTGTTCTAATCTTGATCCTGCAGGACAGACACCGGCTGCGTTAAACCAATTTCCTGCAATATTCGATCTGATATTTGTAGAATTTAAAAACTGAGGTGTAGCCACTCCGCCAGCATTTCCAATCCACGCCTGACCTGTGGCTAATGTTGTGGATAATTTATTATTAAATGTATTCCAATCAGTACTTGTTAAATGTCCACTTACTGCAGTTGTTGCAGCCGGCATAGAAATCGTCGGTGTAAATCCACCCGTTGATACAACTGGAGCTGTGGCATTCACTGCAGTGACTGATGTGGATGAAGGATTTGCCCAGGACAAATTTCCTAATCCATCAGTCATCATCACAAAACCTGCGGTTCCACTATTTCCTGGTAAAACTAAATTTAAGTTTGTTGCTAATCCCGCTGGTGCAGTCATCGTAATACTTCGTGTGTTAGCTGCATTGAAATAAAGATAACTTCGTCCAGAAAAGCCGGCTGAGCTGACGGCATTAAATTCTGAATTTCCTGAAAAATCACGCCTTACAATCGTTGATCCCGTCGGAGAGTTTGTTGCTGCAATCGTAGCATTAACACTTGTATTAATTTGTGCAGATGTACTTCCCCCAACATTATTTACTGTAAGAGCTGAAAAAACTCCGCTGATATCACCTGCTGAAACAGTTGTATTTTGTAAGGCATTAACGATTCGTGAATCATTTCCTGCCGCCACAGTGCCTGCTACAGTTCCCACATTAACTGTT
Source organism: Pseudobdellovibrionaceae bacterium (assembly GCA_043765175.1). Classification (GTDB taxonomy): domain Bacteria; phylum Bdellovibrionota; class Bdellovibrionia; order Bdellovibrionales; family Bdellovibrionaceae; genus Pseudobdellovibrio. The sequence goes on from JAYUJM010000071.1 coordinate 2,066, forward strand.
AAAACAGGATTTACTGTTGGTGATCCTGAAACAGTTAAAAAAGAATTTGCCGAGGCCACTGACTGAACAGTACCACCACTGCCAGTTGTTGGTTGCCAAGTTGTTCCATTGAAAACTAAATACTGTCCACTCACAGGAGCCGTTCCTGATAATGGAGTGCCACGAAGACTAGAAACTTGAGTGCTTCCTTGTAATCCTGTGATGTCCCCTGCTAAAAGTCCTGTGAACCCAACGGCTGGTAATGTTGACAATAAATAAGTCGTATTTGTCCCAGTACTTAAATCACGTAAAGCAATATATTGCGCTTCGCTTAATGGAGTTGGAATTGAAGACGGTGCACCAACTCCGTTCACAACTCGCATTAAAGAATCACTATTATAACCACCCACATTTAAAGCTTCAACCGCCATTGGGACATAACCCACAGTTTGTGTGGGTAGCAATTCCCACGAAGGTGTTGTTACACCATCATAAAAATAAACAACTAATCGTCGCGCATCAGTTCTTGCCGGTGATGGTGTAAAAATACATGAACCTACTGGCGGAGATGGATGCGCAGGAACAACGCCAGCGCCAGTAAAAGCTGCATAAGAAAAATTTTGCGTGATGGCATTCGACATGATTTGCTGAAATGAAAATCCACTTTCAGTTTGTCCGTAAGTAACAAGACCTGATCCATTATTTAAATTAAGTGCAAAAGTTCCTTGGTTTAAAATTTTAGTTTGATATTCTTCGTACATTAAACAGTTATTTGATACAGATCGAATTTGAACTATAAACTGCGCAGAGCCTGTTACCACAGTATTTGTTGCATTATCAACTAGTCGCCCGTGATAAGTGATCACTGGCCCCGTCTGGGCGAAAGCAATGGTGGCCATAATTAAACTGAGCAGCATTATAAAAATTTTCATGGAGAGACTCCTGAAATGATATTTCCTTGTGAGTTTAAATAAACACGATATTTTCCTGATGATGAATTCTCAAAAACTTTTTCAGCTTTATCACCGATTGAAGTCAGTACTCGCTTAGGACTTGCCCCAACTGAAACTTCTTCTTGAGTTGTTCCTGCGATAAAATCACCGCCGTACACTTTATATTTTGTAGGTGTTGCTTGTGCAATCGCAGTATCACGAAAACCTGCAGAGTTTCTTGCTCGTATAAAAAAATCATAGGAAACATTATTCACTAAGCCTGTCACAGCGTAAGGACTTTTGGCTGGAGTAATTTGCGAGTAGGCTGCCGTTGATCCTGTTTCACGGTAGAAAATAATGTACCTTGCCGAAGTTCCTGTCATGTAAGCCGAGTTAGACCAGTCAATGTTTATAGATCGATCAACACCTTCGGCATCATTGATGGCAAATAGTCCAGGACTGACAACATTTAAAACTGTGAGTTGAAATGAACTACTGACAATTGTCCAGAAATCAAAAAGCTCAACTCTGATTGTCGATACTCCAAATTTAAAAGCTTTCGGTTGCATTTTCAAAACACAATTCGGGTAAGCTCCAGTAATTGTAAATCCCGTAGCATCAATCAAAGCGCCATTGGATGAAAAGGCTTTCATGAAAATATTTGAGCACATCAGAAAAGTATCGGGGTCATTAATAATAAATGGAACGGATTGAATATCATTTTCATCCATAGTGAAATCCGCAATAGCACTGATTGTCGGGGATTCTGAAGGAGTTCGTTTTCCAGGTTCGTAATAGTCGCCGATTTCAGATTTTCCACCACCCAAAGGATTAAAATCACATCCAGGTAGAACAAAAAATCCAAAAAATAAAATAACTAAGAATAAATAATTCTCGTGTTTTATTTTCAACATACGTACCACTTTGTCCAGTTTATCATATAAAATAGTAAAAACTCCTTTTTTACATCACACTGTTTAATTATGAGACAATACTTTAGAATAAGGGACTTTTAGTCTCAAGACTGGACGAGTTCTAGTCTGATGGCTTAATGCTAAATGCTAGTCTGGTCGGGGCTAGCGGGGTGCTAGTCGGCGCTTAAGGAATAAATAAACAACTTTTAAACCGCTGTTTAAATAAATAAATAGCGGTTTCGAAGTCAATAGTTGACTGTTATATTCGATTTGAATACAATTTAAGAATGAATTCTCTTTTTAAAAGAAAAATAAATTTATTAAAAATTTTAAAAAATAATAGCTTTTTTTTATTTGGACCTCGTTCTACTGGAAAATCTTTTTGGATAAAAAAAACTCTTTCTAAAGATGTCCTGTATATAAATTTATTAAGTGCTGGAACGCTTCTAAAACTGGAAGAAAATCCAGAATTTTTAGAACAAATGATGGATATAAATAATTATAAATTATGCGTCATAGATGAGATCCAAAAAATACCAAAATTACTAGATGAAGTGCATAGACTTATTGAAGATCGCGATTTTAAATTTATGCTGACAGGAAGCAGTGCTCGAAAATTAAAAAGAAATTTTGCAAATTTACTTGGCGGCAGGGCCAGTCAAATATCTTTTTTTCCACTTTGTTTTTCAGAAATTCCTCAATTTGATTTAGAAAAACACTTACTTTTTGGTGGAATTCCTAGAATTTATAATAGTAAAAATCCATCTCATCAATTGGCTGATTATATTCAACTGTATTTAGAACAAGAAATTCAAATCGAAGCCAATCTCAGGCAACTTGGACCGTTTCAGCGTTTCTTAAAAACAGCCGCTTTAAATTCTAGTGAAATGTTGCAATATACAAATATTTCATCAGATGCTGGCGTTCCACTGACAACAGTTAAAGAATACTATCGAATCTTAGAAGACACTTTAATTGGTGCGACCCTTGAACCTTGGATTGAATCTAAAAAAAGAAAAGCCATTCAAACTGCCAAATTTTATTTTTTTGACAATGGGGTTCAAAATGCACTACTCGGCATTAATACAATCGATCGAAATTCTGATTATTGGGGAAAATTATTTGAAAATTTTATTTTAATCGAAATTAAGGCTTACAATTCCTATCAGCAAAAAAATAAAAAAATATACTACTGGCGAAGTGTTAACAAACAAGAAGTTGATTTTATTGTTGATCCAATACTTGCAATTAAAGTTAAATCGACCAAAAAAATAACTGAAAAACATTTAGCAGGATTAATGGCCTTACGAGAAGAAAATTTAATTGAAAAGTTCATCATTATTTCAAATGATCCAATCTCAAGACTTTATGATGGAATATCTATTATTCCATGGCAGGTATTTATAAAAAATCTTTGGTCGGGGAAGTATTTTTAATTTTTAAAGCGGAAAAACAATTCCTAAACTAAAAAAAGTGGCATTCACTTTTTCTTTATTTGCGGTCATTTGTGAAACGCGCGTGCTGGCTTTAAATAAATAATTAAATAAATTAAAAGTGTAACTTAATCCTAAACTTAAACCTGATGACGAATAGACTGTTTTGTTTCCGTTCAAATAAAATTGATCAACGCCTAACCCAATTTGCAGTGAGTTTTGAATCGGAGCGATTTCTTCGCTAATTCTGCGGTCATTTAAAAAAGTATTTTTGATGGCCCCCGTTGCACGCCCCCACAAATCATAATACATGGCCACACCTAATCCTGAAAAACTAATTTGTGATTGTTGGCTGGCATTCAAAGCAGTAAACAAAGAGGTTTCAATTTTAAAAGGAGCTTCAAAGTGGCGAGAAAAATCTAACTTTAGACCAGCTCCAGTAATTAAATCTTCATCGACTTTAAATACCCCACGTTCGAGGGACACACCCAAAAATTGCACTTGTTTTTTTTCTTCAGTTCGAAATTGAGCCTCAAAAGCTTGGCCTAAGACAGAATTCATTACTATAAAAATAACAAGAAATAATTTAAATTTATGCACTTTTAATACTTTGAACGGAATTTTCGGTTGAATTAAAAAAATGTTCTAGCCCCAATATCCAAAGCTCATTAAATGCTTGATTATTTTTAGAAGGTTTTGATTTTGAAAAATAAGAATTTAAAAGCTCTCGCTTTTTCATTGGCAAAATTTCATTTAATCGACTTAATACTGCTTCTGGCCCAATCCAAGCTGAGGCTAAATTCTTAGCATCAAATTTTGCTAAAATATTTTCAGCCGTTACTTGATCACAGGAATTGAGCCAAATTAAACTTGGCAACTGTTGAGCTAAATTTTTCGGAATGTTCATCACTTCATTCAATAAAGTTTCTTCATCTTTAATTGTCAAATCACCAAAATAAGATTTAACGTCTAATTGCCGTAGCGAACTTACAGGCCACGCTACAGATAAATTTTTCAAATTATTTTTAGATTTTGAAAATTTAATTTTATCTAAAACTGAAAGATCAAGATTCATTTGTCTTAACGGACTTAACAGGTTCCATAATTCTGACTTTTTTTGAACTAAAAGTTGCAAATCATTTTGTGACACAGTACTCATTTTTTGAGCCGATGTGTAATAGGGATGTTGCCAAAGTGAAAACTCGGCAGGTTCGAAATTGAAAAAATAGAGCGAATAAAGATTTAAAAAATTAACATTTTCAAGTAACTTTGATTTTTGCTGACTAGATAAATAATTCCAAAGATAGCAAGCTTCTGCATCCATTTCACACCAATATAAATCACTGATAATCGCTTCAATAGAATTATCTGAAAGTTGTTGGATTTGTTTTATTTGAAATTCACCTGAGACTAAACTTGTATAATTCCTATCAGTTGAATTCGAATTATTTGAGTTTTTTAATTCGCTCGATGATGAACTTGCAAATGAGCTCGTTCCTGAATCTGCACCATCTACAGAAAATGACTTATTTTTTAAAACTGACCGCATACGTGCGCTTGTAAATAAAATAACTAAACCTAGCAAAAATAAAATTAGACTTAAACTGCCACCGACAAATAAACTTAAAAGTCTTACAGATTCTGTCGCAATCGAACGCAAATCTTTTTCAGTAATCGGAGGTGGCAAGGGAGTCGCACTTTTTTCAGAAAGAATTTGCTTTAGTGACAATGAAATTTTTTGTTTACTCAGAGGTAATAAGCTATAAATTAATGAAGACTGAGATTTTTGCAATTCTGCATTTTCTGAATAATAAATAACTGAAATTTTATTAATATCCTCTAAATCAATGATAGGCGATATTATTGCTTTAGAAGATTGATCTGTTAGACCGGGAAGCCCCTCATCTGGCATTTCAATTGTTTTATAATTAAGGCTTAGTGTCACTCGTGCCGTTTTATCATTAATTTTTAGTGCTTGTTCAACAGTTTCTTTTAAGTTTTTTTCAATTTCTAAACGACGACTCAAATCTGCCTTTAATGACAAACTTAAAATCGAAATAATAAAAATTAAAATTAACTTACTTCTCACTGAGTTTCCTTTTTAATTTTATCTAAAAGTTTTAAAGCCTGCTGATCCATTTTATCTATCATCAAACCCTTTTCTAAATCTACAAGAGCTTCTTTTTTTTGATTCAGCAAATAATTGATTGAGCTTCTTAAAAAAAGCACTGCTGACATCCGTGGAAACTTAGTTTTTGTTTCGGTAATTAAATCAAGCGCCTTTTGATATTCTTTTTTGTTTACTAAGCTTTCACAAGTTCTAATTTGATTAAGCACTTCATTGAGTTGACTCTCTAAAAATGGCTGTGCACTTTGTAAAAAACTAGAGTTTAATTCGCTTTGATTAATATTTATTTTTTCAGACTGACTGTTTGGTGATAATACAAGAATTGGCACAAGCATATCACTGAATGCAAAAACAGATTCACCAGATTTCAGTTCAATTGCAGTTGATTTTTCTAAATTAGAAAAAACTTGCTCTGTGCTTTTTTTATATGAAATGTTATTTTCAAAAACTAAAGATGCAGAGTAGGAAGTGTCAGCATTAAATACAAATATGATAAATATTAAAAGTTTACACGAAAAATTCATACTTTATTATCGGTACAAAGCGAATGTCTCTAAATGGATCATAGACTAGTTATAATGGAAATACCAATCCTAGTCCAAAGACTGTTGCATTGATCTTGTCGTTATTAATTTTTAACTGTGACTGTTTGCCTGATATTTTAAAATTGTAGCCAAAAAAATTAAAGCGATAATTCATAGAAAGATGAAGCCCTGACGACGAATAAACAAATTTTGAGCCGTCAAAATAATAGCTGTCTATTCCAAAACCAAGTTGTAATAAATGTGAAAGTCTACTTTTTTCAATGATTATAGGCTCTTGTCCTAAGTAGGTTGTTCGATTTGCACCACAGCATGTTCCTATTAAGTCATATGATAATCCAGACGAAAAACCTGAAACAGATACTTTTTGCTGAGCACTCAAAGCAGTAAAAAAACTAACATTAACCTCAAATGGCCATTTAAAATGATGCCCAAAATCAATTTCAAGACCGGAACTGTCAAAGGGATTAGCATCGTTTTTAAACGTCAGTTTTTCCGCCGAAAGTGTTAAAAAATTATTTTTCTCAACTTCTTCAGTTCTAAAAAAAGAATCAATCGCTTTAGCGTGAATACCTAAAAAGCAAAGAAAACCAAAAAGAATAATTTTACGAAGCATTTTTAATATTTTCTTCGTCAGTATTATCTTTTACAATTTCATCATCTCTAAAAGCTAAATTAAAAACATATTTAAACGAATCCGATTCTTTAGACGGCAGCGACTGCTTTATATAAGATTTAATTAACTTTAATTTGCTTTCAGGTACAAACTGTTCAAGATGATTTAATATCAGTTCTGATCCAGACCAAGCCAAAGCTAAATCTTTTGCATCAAGTTGTAAAAATTGCTGCTTTATAAAATCCTCATTTTTAAGACTTAACCAAGCGAGTGTTTTAATCGAAGATCTTAAATGCTGCGGAATCGCATCTGGATTATTGAAAATCTGATTTTCTTCTTCATCAGATATTTGACCGAAATTGTATATTCGTTCAAGCTGGCGAAATGGACTAACTGGAAAAACAGTTTTTAAATTGGTGTCATCTCGCTTTGCAAGATTAGCTTCAACTTTTTCAGATAAATTTAAATCTAAAAATTTTTGTCGAACAGGACTAATAGTATTCCATAGCGTCAAATTTTTTTGAACTTGTTTTAGTAAATAATCTTGCGATGTTAAATTTAACGAAAGAGGGTTTTCATAATAAGAATGTTCAATCCAACTATTTGAATTTTCTTTAAGTTGACTAAAAAACTGAATGTACTGATCTAAAAATGGCAGAAGCTGTCGCTGCTCTATTTTTTGCTTTGGATTTAGTTTTTTCCAAAGAAATAAACTTTCAGAATCTAAAGCACACCAGTAAAAATCTGATAATAATGCAGCTAATGAAATGCTTGAATAATCGTGATAATTTGCAACTTGTTTAGAATTTAAATCTTTGTTTTCAGACTTACTAATTGAAGTCTGATTTTGCTTATAAGCGCCTGATTGAGTATTTAGGCTGCTAGTCAACTGCGGCATTATTTTTTTAAACAAATTTCGACTAGCTAAGCTTGAAAAAAAAGACTCAGCTAAAAGTAAACTCAATAATGTCACCAAACAAATGGTAATAAAAAAAGCAGATTTTTGTAAAACAGTGTCAGTAATATTTTTTAAATCACTTGGTTGAACAGGAATGATTTCAGGAAGTTTATTGAATGTTATCTGTTTAGATATTAAAGAAATTTTGTTTTTATCAACTGGAGTTAAACTATAAATTAAATTCGCCTGATCTGAATTTATTTTTTCAGAACCTGAAAAAAAAGTAATAAAAATTTTACTAATATCTTTATTTTCTAAGTTTTCTGAATAAAAAACTTCACGAGCTGTCAATGTTGTTCCCGGTAAATTTTCTTGACTCAAAATTTTATTAAATTCTATCTTTACAGTCACTTTTGCTAAAGGCTCATTAATTTGAACCGCCTTTTCTAAGCGCTCCTTTAAAAGGTCTTCAATTTTTAATCGATCAGCAAGACCTGCAAATCCTTGATTTGCATAAAATCCTATTAAAAAAATTATGAATTGAATAATACTTTTCATAATTCTTCTCGGGGTTCAATTTTTAATGATAAAGATCTTGAGTTTCTAATATTTGAAGAACTTCCTTGCGCAAATAAGTATTTTTCATCAAAACCCAATTCTTTAGCCAAATGAAGTGCTTGTGTACCCCGCAAACTACTGAGTACATAATTATCTTGTACAATTTTATTTTTCGCTGATGCTATTGGATTACTGTCAGAATGACCTTCAAAGTAAATATTTATTTTATTTTTGTAAGGAAGAATTTTTTCTAATACTTCTGAGACTTGTTTTTTCTGAGATTCATTCATAATGAACTGAGCATTACCAAATAGCTGTTCAGAAAAATGAATCGTCATAAATTCTTTTTCTTTGATGTAAGTCACGTTCATTGATTTCAATTTATCTTCAATAGATCGGATATCAACTTTTTGTCCACTTTTTTCTAATTGATTTTCTTTTCTGTCAGAAGTTGAACCAGTTCCACTTTTATCAAAGTTCTGCGCCAAATCAATCAATAAACTACTTTGCTTTTTTGTATCAATTGTTGAAAATAAAATGAAAAAACTGAGTAAAACCATCAATAAATCTGAATAGGCCACAGCCCACAGATGTGAATTGTCGTCATGTATTTCATCATCTTCTTCACGCTCTAAACGAGCGTTTCTAGGTTTAATAAAAAGTTTGTCACTTTTAGACTGCACGCTGAGTGACCTCATTTTCAATTAAATGACTGGCTTCATTTTGATTAATTAATAATAAAATTTGATAAACATGCTGTAAATATTTTTTCTGACTAATATGTTTTACATGCAATCGATCAGCAAGAGGCATAATAATTACGTTTGATAATACCAAACCAAAAAATGTTGCAGTCAGTGCTGCAGCAAATGCTGGACCGATTTGCGATTTATCTGATTCAAGTTTTTTGAAAAGTTCAACGATACCCATAACAGTTCCAACCATTCCCAATGCTGATGGATATTTTGCTAAATTTTTTAAGCAATGAACAGCGTCAAGTGATTTTTGCTCGAGTTCTTTTCTTTTCTGTGAGACTAATACAATGAACATTTCAGCTGGTATTCCTTGTGACCATAAATCAAAGGCATAGTTTATCAAAGGATCTTTTGATTCTATTTTTTCAAATCGATTCGTAGCTAATTTTTTTAATTCGTTTGAAGATAATGCCAAATCTAAATCGGATTTAAATAAATTTTTTAATTCTGTTATCAAGTTTTTGATAACTAACATTGTATTTGAAGAAAATAATACGGCCAGTGTTCCGCCGCAAATTAAAATAATTGAGTGAATATTAAAGTAAAAAAATAAAGTTTCTTTGTTCATTCCTAAAGCAAAGATTAAAATACTTAAAACTAAGCCTAATATTAAACTAATCATAATTCTTTCCTAGCTGTTTCTAAAAGTTTTTTAGCAGCTTTATTTTCTGCATTAATTGAAAGTCCTGATTCTAGATCTTTAATAGCAACAGATTTATTGTTTAAAAGATAATTTACTGTTCCTGATAAAAAATAAATTTCAGATAAATGGCGATATTTTAGTTTAAGATCATTGACTTGATTTAATGCTTCTTTAAAGTTGCGCGATGCTATCATTGAGTCAATTTGCCGAATCTGTCCCAAAACAGAATTAGTCATTTTTTCAACCTGCGCTGTCGTTCGCTCCTGATCTAAATTTTTCAATTGATTTCCAGGAATATGAATAAAAGTTTTATCTGATGAGGTCGAATAAATAAAAAAAGGAAGATTATCATTCGGATTAACAAAAACTTTGTCTCCAGATTTTAAAATAAGTTCTTCTTTGGATTTTAATTCAATGTATTGATTGTCTTCATTTTTTAAATACCGAACAGGACTATCAAAAGTAATTGATTCAGCAAAGCAGATTTTAAGATTCAATAAAAACAAAATAAACGATATAATATTCATGGACTTTTTGTCGGTACTTTTGTAGTACTTATAAACGTACTTAAGACCTGATTTTTTTTAATTACACAAGTTTAATAATCTATAACCCAAATGCTGATTTTTGATAATTAAACACTGTTAACACTTCACTGGCTGAAAGCCCTGTATTCCATATTGTAGTTTCACCGGCAGACATGTTTTGAAACCCATGAAAACTCCACCCCACTGTTAAAGGGTCAGTCGAAGTTTTTGGAATTCCTGAAAGTGTTGAAGTGCTATCTAAAACTCCGTTGATGTATAATGAAATCGAACTGCCGCTTCTAACCATAGAAATATGATACCATATGCCAACATCAATAAGCCCTACTGAATTCATATTCAAACAAACTGAACTTACACAATAAATTTGAACTAACAAATTTCTTCCAACACCAGGATGCTCCCAAATACCATAATTTCTATTAGTGCTATCGCCTTTACCAATTAATCTTGACCAATCACTTGATTCACTATTTTTTCGATACCACATAGAAATGGTTATATCCGAAGTAATTTGATAGGCTGAAGAATCACCAAATGAAACCGAATCATCAACGCCATCAAATATTAATCCACCACCTGATGTTCCAAGTGCAGGATTTATATTTGATAAATTTAAATCATTTATCACCGCATTTGTACCAACAGCCGATATTAAAACCGCACCATTTGATATTGCAGAACTTGTTTGAAGGCTATTTGATAAAACAATATTTGAAAACTGTGGCACCCATGATGGCTGAATACCAATATTTGATCCTGGCAATAATACCACAGCTGGCGGGGCAGGAACCACTTCGCTTGGCGGTGTCTCAGGATTAGTACTTGGCAGTTCACCTTCAGAAGGTGCAGTGCCATTTTTTTTAGTACAGCCAATAATTAGAAAAAAAATTACTAATAATATTTTCATTTTACCTCGGTACCGTCACTACACGATTATTACGATTATCAACGACATAAATATAATAAGCATCGCCCCACATTCCTGTAGGCCCGTCAAAGCCACCCAAAGCACGACTTGAAACTGAAGTTCCACCAGTGCACCAATCAGGAGTTGCTGCTCCAGCAACAGGAGTTCCACTTAAACAACTGATTCCTGTAACTGATCCAATCCAACCCTTCCATCCGATGAAAGCCCCAGTGCTGGCGTTAAATTTCATGATGCGATTATTTCCGCTGTCACTGACGTACACATTTGTATCATCAGCCCAAATTCCCTTCGGCGTATTAAACTGACTGTTTCCAGCTCCTGAAGTTGTAATACTGATTGCATTTCCTACTGCATTGGCCACACACCAGCCTGGTGCACCTTTTGGCAAACCTGCTAAAGCTAAACACCCGTTTGTTGTCACTAAACTATTTACAGTAAATGTGGCACTTGCAATGTTCAAATTCGTATTAGCACCAATATTTCCAATAACTCCGGCTGGTGATCCTGTGACTTTTTCATATCTGGCAATACGATGATATGAAGTATCAATCAAGAAAATATAATTTGAATTAGTTCCTACGCCTGATGCATTTCCCATGCTTCCGTAAGTAGTATTTGTGGTACCAGCAGCAGTTGTACACCAACGATTAGCTGCATTACTAGTGACTGTACAAGCAGGTGACCCACCAGAACCAGAAGACAATCCACCTGTGATAACTTCGATAGCTCCGTTAGTTTTGTTCAATCGTATGATACGCCCCGATGAATCATGTACAAAAATTTTATCTGTTCCGATATCGTAAAATAAAGCTCTAGGTGCATTGAAGCCTAAATTGTTACTCACAGCATTTGAACTTCCGTTGATACACCAACCAGGTGTATAAGTTCCAAAAGTTGCACCATTACAACCTGGGTCACCGTCAGTAGGTGACGTTTGAATATAACCAATCCAGCCTGAGTAAACTCCGTCTGAAATTCGTACTCGATCAATTCTATGATTACTGTAATTTCCAATGTAAGTGTATGTTGAGTCGGATGTTATTGAAAATGGATTGTTGTAACCATGCACACCATTTCCACCAATTGTACGTCCGCCACCAACACACCAAGTAGGAGTAAATCCTGAAGTATAACCCACACAATCAACCGAACTTGTTGGACCAAATCCACTAATCACTCCAACATAACCATTTATAGCACCAGTCAATGATGTGAACTTTTTGATTCGATTCCAAATGTCAGTTTGAAAAAGATTTGTTCCATTACCAGAAATTCCCATGTACCAGTTACCAGTATTTTCGATCACTGAATAATCATCCCATCCTGCACGAGCTGCAATATTTCCTGAAGTGATTGTTCTTGACCAAGTTTGACTAGGAACGCTTCCAGCACCAATCCATCCATCAAAAATTCCAGTTGCTAAATTAAATCTTTGCACACGCGCATTAACACTGTCTGCGACATATAATTTAGAAGCACTTAAAGCCACGGCTGTTGGATTATAAAAAGCTCCGTTGGCATTTCCGTAGCGACCAGTACTTCCACCAATACACCAACCTGGATTGACTGCATTAGCAGGCGAGCTACTACAACCAGGATTTCCACCTGTTGGTGAAGCAGAATTTCGACCAATCCACTGAAAGCCGTTACCATCAGTGGTTCTAATTTTTCCAACACGCTGACCACTTTGATCAGCAAAGTAAAGTATGTTTGGAGAAACAGATGTATCAATCGCTAAATTATTTATAAAATTAAATCCAACCGCAGCTCCACTGTTACTACTAACAACACCACCTGTTGTCCAGTTTGGAGAATACTGAGTAGACCCCCAACTAGGAGACGAAGGATTTGCTCCACTTGCAATAAATCTAACATGACCAATCCAACTAAAAGCAAATGTTGTTAGGTGTATTCTAACTATTCGATAATTATTTCCATCAAAGACATATAAATAAGTTCCATCGTTAGTCATACCTAAAGGTCGATTAAAACCTTCATTTGGCGCGACAGTTTCTCCCATTGGATAAGGAGGAATCGCAGGTAAAGAATATCGATTTGAATTGAGTGCAGTTCCACCTGAACACCAAGTCGGAGTTGTTGCATTCACTCCTGCTGTCACACATGCTGCTGGCGACATGCCTGCAGTACTTCCGATTAAACCAATCCAACCTGAAAATACGGGGCTTGCTCCGCTCACGTCTAATCTTTGGATTCGGTTGTTTACGTTGTCGGTCACGAATAAAAAGGGGCTTATAAAAGTAAAGCCGGTAATATTATTAAATTGTCCATTACCACTTCCAGCGGTGTGAGCTCCACCAGTACACCAACCCGGTGTTGTTGCATTGGCCGTTGGTACACCACCGGTGCATGGTGCTACACTCGCGGTTGAAGCACCAACCATTCCATACCAACCTCCATAGGTGCCAGTTGTTTTATTAAACCGTAAAATGCGATGCGAGATTGCAACGTATAAATAAGTTGCATCTGTTAATAAATTTCGAGGTTGATATAACTGAGCTGTTACAGTTGCTGTGTTTGAATTTTGAAAATTTGACCTACCGCCTAAGCACCATTTAGGTGTTAACTGAGAATTCGCAATACTTAAATTATCACAAGATGTACTTCCATCGTATGCAGAGATTCCATCATTACTACCGACATGACCAATCCATCCCACCATCGTATTTGTCGTAATATCATATTTGACAATACGATGAAAATTATAATCAGCCACATACATAAATGATCCATCAACAATAGCGTCTTGCGGTTGATAAAAACCAGTCGTCGAATCATCGTAGGCCGTTTGTGAACCACTGCCGTTCATTGTTGCTTGCGCTGAAGCCCCAATCCAAGAAATCACAGGTTGTGTTGAAATATTAATATTCGCAGCTGCAATTCCTAAATTTGGGGTCATCACTAAATTAATGGGCTGCGGAACATATGATTTATAATAATAAGTAGCTGCAGAAACTGAAATTGGAAAAGATAATCCTGTGACTGGCGTGGTACATCCAGAATCACTAAAAATTCGATCGGTATGTGAACTCACAGGTGTCGATGAAAGCACAACAGAAACTATTGATGTCGAAACAGTGATATTATTATTCACATCATACATTGTTGCGGTATAAGGACCATTACAATCAATACTATTAATTAATCCACCAGGGCTTGCTGTCATTAATATTTTGGACGGAGGCCCTGCCGTGACAGTCGCATTAACCGACATTAAAGAATTTAATGCGTTGACATACATTAATATATTTTGCAACGTTCCCATTGTGGTTCCTGTGTACGTAGCAGAATAATTTCCTGAACCTAAATTTGTGACAGCTGAAATTGTTCCGTCACTAGTGCCGCCAGACTTAACAAAAGTAACAATTGTGCCTACATTTGAAATTACATTTGAATTTGCATCACGTAGATTCATTGCTAGTGTTGCAACACTTGATGATTGCACAGTGGCCGATGAGGCTCCAGCAATTGTAAATGTTGAAGTCACAGCTGAAACTGCGCCAGGGGTCACAGTTGCAGTTCGTGTTAATCCAGTAACTGGTGCTCCATCATAAAATACGCGAACAGTTTGTGCTGTTCCTGCATTCACACCTGAATAACTTGTTTGAAAAGAACCCGAACCCAAATTAGTAACTCCAGATAATGTCCCAGAACTTGATCCACCAATTGCATCAAATGTAATTACGTATTCATTTGTAATTGGATTATTATTTAAATCACGAAGTAATGCAGTAGCCGTAATTGAACTTCCAGAAACCACAGTGGCTGAACTTAATGTAAAAGTTGAATTAGCTGCCAGTGGAACACCGACTGTCACAGCCAAAGATTGCGTCGGCCCAAGTGGTGATCCATTCACATTGGCTTGAATTGTCTGTGCTGTTCCCGCAGCTACGCCTGTGTACACTGCTGAATAGCCACCGGCTCCTAAATTAGTGATTGAAGATAAAGTTCCCGTTGAAGTTCCACCTAATTTATCAAACATCACTAAAATTCCTGCACTGATAGGATTGCTATTGGCATCTCGAATTGTAGCCGTCAATGTAGCTGCTGAGCCAGAAACAATTGAAGAACTTGATAAAACTAAAGTTGATAATGCATTAGATGGAGATCCTGGAATGACAGTCACAGAAACAGTATTTCCAAAAGATAAACCATCAACTAAAACTGAAATTGTTTGTGCAGATCCTGCCACGATTCCAGAATAAGTTGTGGTATAAGTTCCATCACCGACATTTGTAAATGCTCCGAATGTACCAGTCGATGTTCCACCGGTCTTTAAATAAGTGACTGCGTAGCCAGAAGGAATAAAATTATTATTTAAATCACGTAAAGTTGTAGTTATGTTTGCACTGCTTCCCGAATTAATTGTAGCATTAGAAATTGTCAAAGATGAATTAGCCGCAAACGGAGTTGAGGGAACAACTGTTAAAAGTCTTGAAGCTAAAAATGGTGACCCATCAACAACTAATTGAATTGTTTGTGCAGTTCCTGAAACCAAACCTCCGTAAACAGAAGTATAAACTCCAGCACCATCATTTGAGACTGATGTTAATGTTCCTGTCGATGTTCCGCCGGTTTTTGTTGTTGTAACAACAATACCTGCAGGTACCGGATTACTATTAGCGTCACGAATTATCGCAGTAAGTGTTGAATTTGCTCCTGATTGAATAGACGAACTTGATAAAGTAAATGTAGAAGTCACACTCGATGGTACTCCAGGCACGACAGTGATCGAAGTTGTATTTCCGAGTGCCACTCCATCAACAATCACTGAAATTGTTTGCGCTGTTCCTGCAACGATACCAGTATAAGTTGTTGTGTATAATCCAGAACCTGCGTTAACAAATGAACCGAATGTTCCTGTAGAAGATCCGCCAGATTTAGAAAAAGTGACTGCATATCCAGATGGAATTAAATTATTATTTAAATCGCGCAGTGTTGCAGTAATTGTTGATAAGCTTCCAGAATTAATACTTGAAGCTGAAGTCGATATCGAAGAGCGAGAAAAATCAGGCGCGGCAGGCGTGACTATTAAAGGCAAAGCCGACAGCAATGGCGAACCATCTACAACAAGTTGAATATTCTGTGCTGTTCCTGATACAACTCCAGTATAGCGAATCGTGTATTCACCTAAACCAGAATTTGTGACTGAATTTAAAGTGCCAGTCGAAGTTCCACCAGTTTTTGTGAATGAAACCACTACACCTGATGGAATTGGATTATTATTTAAATCACGAAGCAGTGCAGTTGCTGTAACAAACTGTCCTGAAATAACTGAAGCAGCTGACAAGGATAAACTAGAATTTGTAACATTTGGTATTCCAGGAACAACTGTGATTGATGCAGTCGGAGTTAATAAAACAGCATCCACTGAAACTGAAATTGTTTGTGCAGTTCCAGCTAGGACTCCCGTGTACACAATCGTATAAGTACCATTTAAATTGTTACTAGTTGAACCAAAAGTTCCTGTTGATGATCCACCTGTTTTATTAAAACCTACAAGAACTCCACCAGGAATTAAATTATTTTGAGCATCTCGCAGTGTTGCAGTTACAGTTGAATTTGTACCAGATTGAATGCTTGCAAATGAAACTGTTATTGATGAAGTCGCCGATGATGCTAATCCTGGAGTCACAGCAACACTTGTTGATATTCCAAGACCAACACCATTGATGCGTGTTTGAATGGATGTTGCTGCTCCGGCAAGGACGCCTGTAAAATTAGAAGTATAAACACCATTACCTAAATTATTAACTGAACCAAATGTTCCAGTGGCTACTCCGCCGCTGGCTGCAAACGAAACTGTAATGCCTGAAGAAATAGGATTATTATACTGATCACGAATTTGAGTTGTGATTAAAACAGAATTTCCAGACACGACTGTGTTTGAACTAGTGCTTATATTTGAATTTGCAGCCAATGCAGGACCAGGACTTATATTAAAAGTTAAAGTATTATTTAAAAAAAATGTTGTAGTGGCTGTTGTTACTTGAACCACAGGTGATGTTCCAATAGTTGCCGGGGTAAAATTAAATGTGTAAAATCCAGTTCCTAAATCAGTCACTGGTGAAAAAGTTCCTGTACTTGTTCCTGAGGCTATAATTCCGTTTAATGCCAAACCACCTATTGTTTGTGGTGAATCATCAGGATTAAAAACTTGAACTGTTATTGGAACAGCAGTTCCCGCCACAACATTTAATGACGGAGTCGTCATAGTGAACTTGACTAATGAAGTTGTATAAAATGATCTTGTGATTGTGTTTGTATCTACAAAACCTAAACTATCTAATGCACTCACACGAAGTTTATACAACTTATTAGGATATAAACCAGTCACTGTTGCACCAGGCAAACTACCACCAGTAAAAGTAGTCAGCAATTCATATATTCCTGTAAATTCATTTTGATAATACACTTGGTATGCTGAGGCCTGCAGGTTCGGTGTCCAAGTTAAATCTACAGATACTCCTGTGATATTTTGTAATGTTTCAATTCCACTAAATTTTAATCGTACTCCAACAGAAAAAACTTGAAACGAGTTGCCATCACCATTCGTACCAGTTATTTTAACTTCATAGTTTCCAAGATTTATTGAATTATTATTTGGAGTCCATTCAAAGAGCCCATTAGCTTGACTAAATGTGACTGCTGCTTGTGGAATATCAGAACACAAAGTTACAGGATCAACTTTTCCGTCGACGACACGATCATAAAAACAAGTGTACGTCATATCTTCGTCAGAGCCATTCGTCGCTTCGCGAATATTATTTGCATCAATTGATAGTTTTTCCGTTTGAGAAATACTTTGACTAGATACACTATTCAATAAAGGTGCATTCGAACCAAATATTTTATCAATAGCGTTGCTGTCACTACTGCAACCAAATGAAAAAAACAATAAAAATATATATCCAAAAACGTACCGCATATGTATTATTCAGTATATCGGCTACTTGTTATGGAAATTTATAGATTTTAATAATTTTCTCAAAATAATACGTTTTACGATAAACTTTTACCAGTCTTTTAATTTCCACGCATAACCAAAAGTAAAACCTAAATTCTGAGCGGACTGCTTCTCAATGGTCGTGTTTTGAGACTCCACTGAATAAGTGAGTTCCCCGTACAAATATTCTTTAACACGGTCATGTGTCACGCGAAAGATGATAGCCATTCCAGATCCATCCAAAACATCATAGGCACCAGTAGAAGCTTTACCTATTTTTTTATATTGTGCTGTCATGTCGTATCTAAATTTACCAGCCTGATAAAGCATATAGCTTAAATCAATTGCCATTGCTCCCACAGAGGCTGTGCTGACGATAACTCCACAACCTGTAAAACTTGAGTCTCCACCTAAACAGGGTTGTGATAATCCGCTAAATCGAAAGCGATAAAACTGTTTGTCATACTGACGATAAGATAAACCAATTCCCCACTGGCTTAATTCATATCTGATTTCTGCCAAAAAACTTCCTAAATATTTCTTTTTTTGCTCAATAGGAACTTCTCGAGTTTCAGGCAAAATTGTACTGTTTTGCATAGCTGCCGATAATTCTGTTTTAATATTTTCAGTCCAATAATTAATCCATCCTGCACCAGCCTCGGGATTTAATCGTGAAAGCAATACCCCTTTATTATTTTGCACCACTGCCGGATCGACTCCGTCATAGCGATTATACCATCCAGATACATTTAAAAATAAAGTGGAATACCTTGTGACACACTGACTTCCTGTCCATTCCCCATCACAAATCATTCTGTATCTTAAGGCTTCTGAAACTTCCGTCGGGTTTTCTATTCCTAGTTCTTCGACATTTTTTCTTGGAATATTTTCAGTGGGAACATTACTACCAATAATCGAATTTGCTGTATCCTGAACAGCAATGGCATTTGTTTCAACTTTCTTTTGCTCGTCATCAACATTTGTTTCTAGTATTTTATCTGGCTTCGATATTGGTGTGACCACTTTTTCATCGACAGTTGTAAATGAATTTTTTTTACGAACTAATAATCGATCCTTATCACGATCTTGAGTTTTCCAAACCTGCACTTGCTCTTCGCAATTGAATGGAACTATCAATTCTTGCCGAGGCTCAATTAAATCTGCTGCTTTTTGGTTTAGTATTTTATTTAGTTTTAATAATTTATCGAGTGAATTATTTTTTCCAAATACAGGCTCTAATTGCAGCGTTCTTAAAATCGCCGCTATATGATCCCCTTTAAGTACAGTATACTTTGTAGGTTTAATAACTGGCAAACAAGTATCTGCAAAACTAACTTGAAACTGCAATACAACAAGCAAAAGTAGTAAATATATTCTGAGCATGACTCATTGTTTCAACAAGTCCTATAAAAATAAAGGAATGATTGAAAAATAATTCTTATTTTTTGAATTCTAGACTAGCTGGAAGTCGTGCCGGAATTGGATTTGTAACAGGCTTAAATTCTTCTCTGACAACAACAGAATCTTTTGAATAATCAGAATAAATATATTTGTTTGCATATTGATCCACAGCCAAGTTTACAGTATTTAAAATATCAGATCGCTCGCTTGCAATGAATCGCTCATTATCATCAGTTTTAGTCTCTAATGCTTCAACTATTTTTTCTACAAGCTCGGAATTTTCTTTTTGTAGAATCTCGCTATAAATATCTTTAGCTGATTGTTTTTGATTTGCCAAAAGGTACGCATGAGCTAGCATTTCTAGACGATCCGTACGAGTCTTTTCGTCTAATAAATTTTCGTCTGGCAATGATAAAGACAACTGTAGTTGTTGAATTGCGAATTGATACTTGTTTAATTTAAACGAACAAAGCACCGTCATATTAGTCATATTTTTATTGTACGTTAAAATGGGCTCATAGTTTATTAAAATATCAAAAGCTATTTGCCAGTTTTTCTCATTCACAGCACTCATTGCTGTACTTTCTAATAACTCTTCTGGTGATTGTTGATACTTAATATCTTTTATCTGATTAAACTTTTGAACTGCAAATTTTGTTTCTTTATTTTTTAACTTAATCGCTGCCAACTTATCACTATTATACAAACCTGTTTTTGATTCTAGGTAACTATAGTCGAAAATATTTTTTTTTGAAAAACGTTCAAAATTACTTAACGTTATATTCCTTTCAACTTCTAGTAACCCATCACCGTCAGAGGATATTTTAAAAAATGAACATCCAGTGACTAAAAAAATCCACAAAAAATAAAATAATGGTAATAAATTTTTCATTCTAAACTCGCTGGTTTTCTTTGATCTTCATAAATATTATAATCAGGTCCAGCTTTTCGAGTTTTAAATAAATCAGTCAAATAATCTTTAATATTAATTTCTCCATTAAGTTGCCTAGCTATCAGAGCAAATTGATTTGATTTTTCAGGAATATTTTTCAAAAAATAAATTTTAGATAGCATTTCCGAATAGAAAAAATCTTTTGGATTTTTATCGTATAAATCTTCAAATAGCTTCACAGCTTCATCTAATTTATTTTGATCTACATAAACCCAGGCTAATATTTTCATTAAATTTTCATTTTCCGTACCTAGTTTCATTGCAAGGCTAGCAAAATATTCAATTTCAGATGATTTTTTGTCATCCTTGTACCACAACTCCGCAAGCATTTCATAAGTTCTTGCATTGGCCGGATTAATAGCCATAACCGTTTGATATTCTTTTCTAAAACCGACATAATTTCGTAATTTATAGTGAATAAATGCTAAATTCATATGAAGCACTTCATTCGGAGTTGTGTTATCAATTCCTTTCTCTAGTAATGCAACGGCTTCGGCATAGCTTTTATTTTCAATTAAGTAATCTGAATAGAGTTTATAAATAGCTATTGAATCTGGCTTAATTAAATGCGCTTTTCTTAATCTATTAAGCGCAGAAGAGATATCATTATTATTATAATCTATTGTAGCTAGGCGAACTTGTGTATCAGCAAAATAAATCGACGAACTATCAATATCTGCTAAGGTTTTTAAAGCAAGATCTGACCGATTCGTCTGATCATAAATGCGCGAAAGATAATATTTTATTTCATCTTCTAGCTCAGGATATCCTGCAATTTCTTGGTACTGTTTTTCAGCCACATCATACTTTTTTAATAAAAAATTAAGATGAGCAATTTTTAATTTAGTTAAATTTTTATGCTCTTGAAACTGCATCTGCCACTCAAATTCATCAATTGCATATTGATAATTTTCAATTTTAAGAGCAGCCTTTGCTATAACTTCTGAAATAAATAGATTATGCTTTTGGTACTTAATGTATTTTTGCCCGGTAATGAGTACTTCGCTCCATTGCTCAGAATTCTCTAAATATTGAAGTTTCTTTTTTAAAAGCATTTCATCAAAAGCACTTATGCTTTCGGCTGTTGCAATAATTTTAAGAGCATCAATAAATTTATTTTGAGCAGCTTCAATTTCAGCTTTGGCTAATAGAACCAAAAATTGATTTTCTTTTGTTAACTTTTGTGGTTCAAACAATGAAAGAACTTTTAAAGCCTGATCAAATTTTTTCATCAGCAAGCTCATTTCATACATTTTCCAAATTGAGGCTGCCGATTTGGTCTCTTGATAAAATTTCTGATTTAATTCATAAATTTTATCATAGGATTTTGTTTTTTCTAAATACTGATTTAAGACTTTGATTTGAAATTCTGAGTATTGTTTATTTTGCGAAGTCAAAAACTGCTGATATTCAATATAAGCTAATTGTTCTTTGCCAATTTCTTCATAACATTGAGCCAAATAAAAACGCGAGTCATTATTTTTTGAATCATGCAGCAATGATAATTTAAAATACTCTATAGCTTCTTCAATATTTGAATTATCTTTATGATTCAAACCTAATTTTTTATAATACTCTGTTCGGTTTAATTTTGATTTATCAATGTTTGTCGTCATTGATTTTTTAAATACTTCATTCTGACGTAGCGACGCGCACGAAGTGAATACCATTACTAAAAAAATAAAAATTAAAGACTCTTTCATTCATCTATTAATCGGCCATTTCAAACATTAACTGGACAGGACCTTAGTCGATGAATAGTCTAGTTTTAATACTGTAATTCCTTTGGTTGAAATTCAATAGACTGGTATTTTAATTCGATATTGAAATTCATCATCCAAAGAATCATAAAAAAAGTAACCATTGTATTCTTTTAAATTATTTTCAATAAACTTGTGTATTACTTCTGATCTTTTAAATTTATAGTTGTACCAATTGGAATCGTGAAATGCTTTTAACGACTTATTTTCTGAGTCACCAACAAACAAAATAATATAAGTATCCAATTTTTCAATTTTTAATTTTATTAAACCAGAAATACTGTTTTTCAGTAAATCTGCTGAAAAACTAACTATGCTTAAAATGAGCTCGCTACTATAAGCAGCTTTATAGCTGACGCGCAAATTTTTAAAGGTATCAACAATTTCATAACTTGTTTCTATTTGGCACGCGCTACAAATTTTATCAATTTTTTCTGTCAAATTTACACAAAACTGTGAAACTGAGATATCTTTATCTTCGCTGGAATTTTTTTTAGATAATATTTCATTTATAGCATCTATCATTCGAGATATCCGACGTGAACTAGTTCTAATCGACCCTATTGCTGATACTAATTTTTCTGATAGTTGCAAATCCACTGCATTTTTTTCTAAGTACTGTGATTGAATTTGTATATTACAAAGTGGATTATTTATATCATGCATAACCTCATTGACGAGCTTTCCAAGATCTGAATACTTTTTTCGATTAAATAATTCTTCAGTCGATTTGATGTTTTCAAATTGTGCTCGCCGCAACTCGTCAATAATAATGTCTTGTATCTTCCCGTTAAACAGATCAGGCGCTAATTTTATTTGTGTATCAACATCAACATAAATCTTTTTTGGCAAATCAAGAAGGGCCTGCTTTAACTCAAACTCTGCAGTGTGGCCAGATAGCCATAACTGATATTTAAATTTTGATTGCTGAATTAAATAAAAAAAATAAATGCTTACAGCAAATAAAGAATAGCTTACTTGTAATAAATTTGTATTCGATAAATAAAATCCGTAAAAGGCAGTCAAAACTAGACCAAAACAACAAATCAATAATGTCTTTAAGTCTAAATACAACCAAATCGAAATAGCAGATGCAATAGAGTTAATAAATATGTACAAAATGACTCTTAGATCTGCATTTGTTCGAATATAAAAATTAATACAAAAAGCTATACAAAATAATGAAATTACGCTTACTTGTAAAGCGCACAAATATCTAACCCAGTTAAAATTTGATAAAGACTTAGTTTTACTTAACTTTAGTCTTAAAATATTTAAAAAAATAATCCCTATATAAATGCCAAATGTTAAATAATGAAAATCACCATATATTAATTCAGACACAAAAAGTAATATTGCTATAATAGTACTACTAATTGATGAAATCATTAAACTCTGATTTAAGTGTATTCTTTTATAATACAATAAGTACTCATCTAAAGTGTATCGATTAGGATTTTCAGCACCTGAAATTATCATATACTATCATTTCTAAGTTAAAAATGTGGTTTTATTAGGAAGATCTAGCTTTGCAAGATGCACTGGTAGTGGTAATTCTAAAGCTAAATATAAGCTTTTAATTATTTGCTCTGAATAAGCATGTTTTTGCAATAAAAGTGTTGTCAGAACTTTTAAGGCAGTATCGTCTTTTTTTTGCACTGACATTTGCTCTACGAACTCAGTCACAACTATCAATACTCGACTTAATGGATGAAGTTTTCTTTTTGCTAACTGAAATGGAAAACCATGACCCGAGTCATTTTCATGATGTTGTTTAATAATTTCGATTACCTCTGGTGAGAAATTATTTATAGACTCTAAAATCTTTGCACTTCTAATGGGATGCGATTCGAAATTCTTTGCATCACTTGCAGAAAAATCGATTCTTTTTTTGTAAACTAAATCAGGCAATTCACGAAGTCCAATATCTGCTAGCATTGATGCCATAATCACACGTGCTTGTATTTTTGCAGAACTCCAGCCCCATGTGTGTATAATAGCAACAGCTAAAATCGCAATAAGAGAATTCTTTTCTGAAATTGACGAGTTTTCTGTATACAATTGATTTAATAAACTGAATATTTTTTCGTTTTCTATCATTCCCAATGTATTAGCTTCAAAAAACTTCATTGCACGTTTTATATTTTCAGTGCCGTAATTAGTCATAATAGAACTCTTTGAAACTGATTCAACTAAGTTTTTAGCCAATCTGCTTTTTTTAATGCTACTGAGTTTTGATTTTTGAGCGACTTCAGTTAATGCAAATTGCATATCTACATATTTTAAATAATCTTCTTTTTTTAAATAAATAAATTCCACAGATTTTAATTTCAATTGTTCTAATCGTAATATTGATAAAGGCTGATCTCTCTGTGCCAAGCACACAATTTTATTTGCTACTTTTACATATAAATTATATTTATTTTGAGACGAAAGAATAAAGTCGTCTATCGATACACTAATGTAATTATTATCTAATTCAACAAACTCGTCACCATGACCTAATAAAAAATTAATAATAATAATTATATCGTCTAGATCAAAAGGTTTACTGACCACTTCTTCAAAACCTAATTGATAGTACGATTGAATAAGCGATTTATCTAAAAAGCCACTCATCATCACAAATTTTGGCATTACATCTAATTGTAACTGTTGACACTTTTTAAATACTTCTATTCCATCAAGTAACGGCATTCTTAAGTCACTAAATATAATTTTATAATCATTCAATGCAACTGCCTTTATAAGCGCCTGCGAGTCTGTATAAAAATCACATTCGTAACCAATACTTTGTAAGTATTCACACATATTAAACGCTATATCATGCTCATCATCTATTATAGCAATTCTCTTTAATGCACCCAAAAAAAGCCTCCAAATAAAGCAAGTTGCTTTATTTAATCGGAAGATTTGTTTTGAAAATTAACTTTTTTGTTATATCAATGTTAAGAATATTAATTAAATTGAGTCTTCTTGCTTATTATGGTAACAAATTATTCGATAATGGGGTGTTTATGACTGAGCTCGATAAAAAATTAGGTGAATTGGTTAAAGAGTATAGATTGCGTTTAAATATGACACAGTTAGATTTAGCCAATAGATTAGATTATGACTCAGTCCAATTTATTTCTTTAATTGAACGAGGTATGTCAAAAATTCCTATTAAAGTTATAGGTAAACTTGTAATTATTTTAGGAATACCAGAAAAAAAAATTATAAAATATATTATTAATACATTCGAAAATGATGTTCAAAATCAAATTTCAGAAGGCAAAAAAAGCGTTTCATAATTAAAATTCATGAGGGACCTATGGATTTACATACATTAGAACAGTTTAATACAGCTAGTTTTAGACAAATGCTTGGAATACATGCCAAACAAAGTCGATTTAAAATGGGAGCTTCCCATTTTAAAAAAAATCTAATTTTGCAAGATATTGATTATGATCAAATAAATAAATTTGAACTTGGAAAATTGCAGCTTTGTAATAAAAGTTTTCAATCAATGTTAAAACTGTATAATTTGAATATCAATGATGTATTACAAATAGCAAAGCTTACACAAATCGAATTTATATTTAGTATTTTTCGAGAATTAAATGCACTCACTTGATGTAAATTCGAGTTTATTGAATCTAAAAGTGAAAAAATTTATTTCAAGTACTGGTACACCACTATCTCTGGCTTCGAAAATACTTCATTTTGAGTCCAGTCAATTTCTTGAGTGGTGGGTAAATGATGGAAAAATACCAATATCATTTGCACATTTAAATAAGCTTTCAGTTTACTTCAACATTAGTCCGAATGATATAATTTCTGAACAATATGATATTAATAGTATACGAAAAATTTTTATAAACTCAGATATAACATTGCCAGAAAAATATATGGTGGATCAAAAAAGCTATGTCAGAACGTCAGCACATATTATCAAATACCTTGTTAAAACTAGAGGTCAATTTTTTTGTGATACAATTTTGTGTAAACTTGGTGTTAACCCTTATATATATGAAAATTTAAGTAACAAAATTAACTTACTCTATTTTATAGATTTGCTTGATATTATTTCTCTTAATGGTGTTAGTGAGAATGAACTTGATCAATTGGCTTGTTCCCTATTTTTAGCACTTCATGATACTGACCTTGGACAAGCATTGAAGTCTGCTACTACATACTATGAATGTTATTCAGTATTGATAAAAAACATTCATTTATTTGATAGTAATTTTAAATATGGTTTTATTTTAGATACAGAGTCAGTAACTATAGTATCAAAGCTTATTTTTTTAGAACATCAATCAGTTCGATTGGACAAAATAGACTTAACTCGACTATTGCGCTACAGGCAAATCTTGTCCGGGTGTATTCCTTATTTATCATCGTTGGCTCCAATATTACCTACTGTACACACAATCAAAAGTACTGATGCTATTACGTCTGAATATTATATAAAATTTAATTAAGCTACTTCTAAAGAAAAATGAGCTGCACTTAATAAAAATTTATCAATAGTTTGGCTTATTGACATAAGATGTTGTGATTTTGGCATTAAATCTACTATTTCATTAAATAATTTTTCGTTTTGAATATAGGTCTCTTTTAAATAACCCACATTAAATTTCTCGATAAGTATTAACATATGAGGATCTTTTACTGTCGGATGTTCAAAAATAAGATCTTTTTTAAATTCACCAATATTTTCTAACCAACGATGAGCCTTGTATTTTTCATTTGTGCACCCGATGATGTGGTCATATCCCATTCTATGAACATGCAAATAAATCATCGTGTATCCAATATCAGATAATCGCAGCCCTGATTTTTTAAGTGAAAAATCAGGGTCAACGAACCACGAATTACAATCAGCAACAAGTCCACGATGCTTTTGAAACGAATCTAAATGATTAGCTTGATCAAAAGGTAAGAATTTTTTTAAATCTGAAAGTGGAGTGTTAATTTTATACTGATTTGCTCTTGCTTCAAAAGTTACTCGAATTGCAAAAATTAATTTAGATTCAAAAAAATTTGAAGTGTCATAAATCAAGGCGTGCGTACCAATCATATCATGCTTGTCCATAACAACGTAATTTGGATCAGTTCTTAAGAAATTACGCTGCTTGGCAAATATAATTTCATTTAGAGTTTTTTGTACTTTTGGATCATCTAATTGATTTTTGGCATAATCTAAAATAACTAATCTGAATTGTGACATATATCCTCATAAATAAAGTAAGTAACTTTATTTACAGGCTGTCTTTATTTTTATGTTTTTCCAATTGTTTTTTCTAAAATATTTAAAAATACAGACTTTTGTTCAATATGAGGAAAGTGTCCCGATTTATCTATAACAAAGAGCTGATCTTGGACTAGACTTATTTCCCATAGATTAAAATCCTCTGTATTATAATAGGGATCATTTTTACCTAAAACAATACTGCCTTGAAATTTTTTATTTATTACTAATGAATTCTTGTTTGCAATCAAATACTCATACATAGTTTGCTGCCAAAATTTAGCATCAAATGCTCTTGCAGATTTATGTATATTGATAATTCTGGAAAAGTGAATTTTGCTGTGCCAAAAAATTTCGTGATAATGTGTATGTGTCGAATTTAAATGGCATAATTTCCAAAAATGTTCAGTTTCAATTTGTTCAAAACTATCTTTTGTTAATTTATCTAAGATGAAATTAATTTCCTCAGACTTGTTAAGCTGGTTTAGCTGAGTAGATAAATTAATGACTGATTTTTGAATGCTCATCAATGGGCTTATCAATACAGTTTTTGCGGGCAAAGCTTTTTTCATTTTCGAAAAAGCCAATGTTAAAAGATCACATCCAAAACTATGTCCTATAAAATACTCATAGTTTTCACTGTTAATTTTAATTACAACGCTCTCTACTAATGCATCGAGGACATTACTATTATTTTTAGAAAGTGGCTGGTCCCAAAAATCAATTTTACTTTTAATTTCTTTAAAATATTCGCGTTCAATTGCTGCATTACCACCTGGACCATAATGTAAAAATAATCCTTTAGACATATATTTCCTTTTGATTTTAATTATTTCGATTTAGCCTAGTACTTAATTATTAGTCAAAATAAAAACTACAGAATGGATATTTATATGACAAATTCTACAGTCAACGAAAAATACAATGAGCTGTTCAAACGCAATCAGCCAATTATCGATTTAAAAACTCAAGATAAAATTAAAAAACTATTTGTCCTTGTAGCGGGTTGTGGCTCTACTGGTGGTGCTTTTATAGAGGGCGCATCAAGACTAGGCATATTAAATTTTCGACTAGTTGAGCCAGATCATTTTGAAATGCACAACTTAAATCGTCAATTTGTTTACCCATCTGATTTAGGTATTAACAAAGCAGAGGTTCACAAGCGAAGACTCTTGGCTTTATTTAATGGTCTAGAACCAAACATAGAAATATTTAGTAACGGCTTAAATTCACAAAATGTTTTAGAATTAATTTGCAATGTAAATATTATTTTTGATGCAATAGACGTAACAACTCACCAAGGCATGCAAGCTAAATTAACTTTGCATCAAGAAGCTGCTAATAAAAAAATTCCCGTGCTATCTGCACTTGATCTTGGTTTTAAACAATGGATTAGATACTATGACTATAGAATAAACTCAGACCCATTACATGGCTTAATGTCAGAAGCACTTAAACATCAGCACCCTTTAAAATCATTAATCTATGGATTTTGTAAACTGAAAGAACTACCTGTAGAAATATTAATTGAACTAAAAAGATTACTAGAAACAAAAAACAGCAGTGCGTGCCAAATTGCGTCCAGTTGCCATCTATTGTCGTCCTTAACTGGACCAATACTCATACGATTTTGTCAAGAAAAACACATCCCAAATACAGTTTCGCTTGATTTAATGCGTGAATTTGAAACCATGGAAGAGTCGATTGCAAATTTAAAACTTAGTAAAGTTCTAATTCAACAAATTGAAAAAATTCTTACAACGATAGATTAAACAGTCATCTCGTTGAAAAGACTATGATCGTAATTAGATTTAAAATTTAAAGTTGGCCTGCAATCATTCAAATTGAATAATTGAACGAATTCATCAATTTGCTTAGCACCTTTATTGTATGGCCGCTTTCCATATTTAAGCAGTGTGACCTCGTCATTAAATTCTGGTGCAATAAAATTTTCTAATCCTTCAATTTTTCTATAGTCGGTATGTTTTACAAAAAAATCTACTTGCTTTGTACAATTACCTGCTGTTCCTAAAATTTCAATATGATCTAAATTCCAGATTTTTTCTGTCAAAGCAACTGCTGCATGCATCAATGTTTGACCCAATTTTAAGCTGCGAAATCGATCGTCAACCATAAGCCTGTTAATTTCGACTATATTTTCAAAGCTTAGGTCAATTTTTTTTAAGAATGCAGAATATTTTTCATCACCTAGAATACTTAATCCAACAGTTTCAGAATTTGGTGGAGTAATTCGAACTGTTCCAATAATTACATTATTAATAGCTGCAACAATATGATAACTTTCAAAATCTGTGTAATACGTATCACCAAAATTTTTACCAGTTGTTCCAAAATTTTTTCTAAATCCAGATCCGTAAAGTACATAACTCCTAAAGCGACAAACTCCCTGAAGGATACTAGCCTTTACGTCATTACCTTTAAACCAATACCAATCTAAAGGTTGATATTCGAATTGTTGCACTTTGCTCTTTCGCTTATTTTATCTGCTATATTAGAACATTGATTTAGAAACTCTGCATAAATATTTAAAGCTGCTTCGCCTGTGCTAATCAATTCAAAAACATTTGCATTTGATTTAAAGCATCGCTCAAGCAAGTCAGCATTAAACTTTGTATGACCTTGATCTAAAAGAACATGATCTGTTAAAAAAGAAAGTCCTTTGGCATATTCAGAACCTAACACATACAAAACATTTTCTAACATTTTAGGACCGTACATTACTGATATTCTTTCAATTTCAAACTCAATAGCAACTTGAGAGTATGGCGCAGATCCATTTATAACCATTTCATGCAAACTAATATATTTATTTGATGCATTTGGCATACCCATTGTTTCTAATATTGATGTTGTCAATTGATCAGAATATTTTTTATTCCATTCGATTAATAAGTAATCCAAATCTGCAACAAGCATTTGATCATGGTTGGCTTCTTGAGCTGAGTGTCGCTTGAGCTGACTACCAACTTCAACCAAATTGCTTTTAACGCAACTCTCGCCTGCACGTCGTATCCAGCCTTCGACTTGTTCAGTCATTTTAATACTCCAGTAAGTCCAAACAATTAAAAAACTATTTAATTTTAATGTATCAAGCTCACCTGTAAATGTTTGGATGCCATGACTTTTCATAAAATTAACACGACTTGCATGCATTGATTTATTATAAAAATTATATTGTTTGCTGCTGTTTTTAATTATCATTCGAACCCCTATTTTTTTATAAATCAAGTAACTTACTTTAGTAAAATTAGAATAATACGAAATATATTAATTTATCAACTTTTTTTAAATTTGACTAAGATGCATCAAATTTTTTACTGTTTTGATTAATCGAAGGAATTGTAATGCTAATTTTTGTGCCTGATTTAATTACTTCTAAACTAGAATCTATTTGATTGCTCGTTATATTTACAGTGCAGTTCATTGCAGTCAAAAAACTATAGGCTATTGGCATTCCTAAACCTTGTCCAGTTTCACCAGTTGTTCCATTTGTTGATGTCATTTTGTCCCAAGAAAATAAGTTTTTTACTTTTTCTTTAGACATTCCAGTTCCGTTATCAATAATATTTAAAACAACGCTCTTATTATCACAAGACTGAGTACTTATTAAAATATCTGAATTTAATTCAGAAAACTTAATAGAATTTGTCAAAAAATTTTTTAATATTTGATATATAAATATTTCTTTATCTACAGTCACAAAATTATTTAATTGCACTTGAATCATAATTTTAATATTTTTTTGGCCTGCTAAATCTTCTACAGTTTCTGCAGCTTGATACACAATCTCAGCCAAAGAGTGCTCTTTTAAGTCAAACTTAAATTGTCCTTTAAATGACATTGCAATATTTTTTAAATTAGTCAGAATTTTATTCATCTGAGTGCTATTTCTATAAATTGATTGCATTTTAATTTCATCAAAACTCTTATTTGAAATACTGTTTTTTAAAATTATAAAAATTGATTGTAACGGACTTGATAAATCATGAGCAAGTCCATAAAATATTGTTTCGAGCATTTTTTTAGATTCACTTAATGATTGTGATTTATTTTCACGTTCTTTTACTGCAGTGTATGTATTCAAAACTATTCCTATGAATGGTAATAGAAAAAAAATAGTCTGAATGATTAAAAGATTACTTTGTGATGAAAAAATAATTTTTGGCCCTAATTGATAATCATTAAACAGAAGCACAAAATAGCACAATATTGGAATCGATAAACAAATCAATAAATTCCATTTTTCTTCTGTAGA
>JAYUJM010000072.1:0-33472 GCA_043765175.1 Pseudobdellovibrionaceae bacterium
AGACTCCTCGGAGACTACGAGGTTGATAGGCATAAAGTGTAATTACAGTAATGTATTCAGCTTATATGTACTAATAGGTCGTGAGGCTTTTTTAAAATAATTTTCGAAATTTTTAAATAAATTTCATTTGATCTCTAAACACAATCGCTAAAAATCAATTAAAACAATTAAATATTAAATTTTGCTGGTGTCTCTAGCAGAGATGTTACACCTGATCCCATTCCGAACTCAGAAGTTAAGCTCTCTTGCGGCGATGGTATTGCACGAGCAATCGTGTGAGAGAGTAGCGCGATGCCAGCTCTTATTTTAAGCCCATATAGAAATATATGGGCTTTTTTTTTGTTATGTGTCGAAATCGTATACAGTAATTAAGTATCAAATCTTATTTGCTCTATTTCAGTGGGCTAAATTTTTGAACACCCATTAATGAGGTGTTGTGTGAAAAAGTTAAAGAATTTACATATTCAGTTTTTTTCGAGCTTAATAGCAGGTTTAGTTGGTGCTTGTTCACCAACAAAATTTAATGTTGAGTCCACACCCATTTGTACGTCTTCAAATGAATCATGTGTGGTAATTGATGACTATACTAATGTTACTCAGAAATTTGAGGTAGGATCAGGTAAAGTTGATATTTTATTCATTAATGATAACTCGGCTTCAATGTCAGCGGTTCAGTTAAAATTAGCAAATCGTTTTGAAGGCTTTATCGAGCAATTGGATCGAAAAAAAATAGATTATCAAATTGGAATCACTACTACTGATCTTGAAAAAGTAAAATCAAATAATTTAATACCTCTTTCAAATGGAAATAAATTTCTTACAAATAAAGATGCAAACAGAGTAAGTTTTTTTAAAACATCAATTGTGAGAAGCGAAACATTTAGTTGTGAAGATTTTATTAAGTCTTCTTATTATTCCTATAAGCCTAATTTTTTAGACAGTGATTATTATATTAATAATTATGATAAATATTGTGCTTCTGCAGATGAAAGAGGAATTTATACAGGTTTTGAAGTACTTAGTAAAAATAGTGATAAAATGCTAAGAGATGATGCTCATTTGAATATTATTCTTATTTCGAATGAAGATGTTAGAAGTGGTTTGTACAACGATAATAATTCTGAAAATCAATATTTGTTAGAAGAGAATGATAAAGCAGATAATTTTACAGCTATGATGAATTCAAAGTATCCAAATAAATTTTGGGAATTTAATTCAATTATCGTAACAGACCAGCAATGTTTAGACTTAAGTAAGCAATCTTTAGTTGATAGAAGTGGTAATGTTATTAAAGATGCTAACGGAAATAGCGTAACAGGTGCTAGTATAGGAAGTGAATATGCGAAGTTATCCTTATCAGCCTCAAAAGATGTTGATGGTTATGCAAGTCCAAGAGGACAAGTGTTAAATATTTGCAGTAATGACTATGCAAGTAGTTTTTCAAATATAGCAGCAAAGATTTTAGATTCTTCTAGAATGTTAACTTTAAAGTGCAAGCCGACCGAGTCACCAATTGTGACTGACTCAAATGGTTCAAATTTGTCTGTACCCTATACATGGGATGGTAATAATCAAATTGTATTTAAAAAAGGTTCAGAAGGTATTTCGTTAAATGTAAATTATAAATGTTATTCTGGTGTAAAATAATTAATATAATACTCAATTGCTTGACTCTAATTAAGTTCAGGATTTAATCTCTATCTCAGTGATAAATATTCGGGGCGTAGCGCAGTCTGGTAGCGCATCTGGTTTGGGACCAGAGGGTCGTAGGTTCGAATCCTATCGCCCCGACCAATTTTTTCTAAGTAGCTGAAACAACTTAGAATTAAAATTGGAAATTGTCTTCGCAGCGAAATGCAGCGAAGCAGATTATTCTTTTTCATAACTTTCATACTTCTTTATAGTAAATGCATCAAGTAAGCGGCTATCGCGCTTAGAATAAACCTCAGTTGAAGACATTGATTTATTTCCTAACTTAACTTGTGCAATAGTAATATCACCGTGTGTATTGAGATCATGCCTGTTTCCACCATGCCTTAAAACGTGTGTACTAGTGAAATTAATGCCTGCCTTCTTGAAGGCTGCATTATAATAATACTGGATATAACGATATTCTAATGGTTCTTGAGCCAACTCTAATTTTGGGAACAACAAGCCATTTTTATTACTACATGCACACTTATAATTAAGTAATAAGTTATTAATCGCAGGCTCAATAATTTGGTTCTTATCATCATTAGCATCTTTTGAGTTTTTTAAGCCTTGATCAATATAGGTTCCAAACTTTTTTGATCTAGTCCACTTAACCGATTTACTAAAAATTATACGATTATTTTTTATGACTTCAGAAAAATGAATATCGTTCCATGATAAAGCAGCCACTTCGCAAGCCCTTAAGGCGTGATAAAAATGTATAGATGCAAATACTGCTAGACGATTGCCATCCTTCATTTTACTAAGCTCATCTCGGAACTTTATAAAATCAGCTTCTGATAATTCCTTATCTTTTTTTGGTCCAAATTTAACTCTAGCTTTTTTTATTTGATCAGTGCCAACAGGGTTTCGAGAATAATCCAAGTTTATTTTCATATAATAATTAAGTATCTGCTTGAGCATCTTCACTTCTTTTTCGAATGAAAATCTTTTAACAGTAACTTTATTATTTTTTAAATAATTGATCCATTCTTCAACCTTCAAGAATGTAATTTCTTCTACGTGGAAGTTGTTGAAATAGTCTAGATAATGCAGTCTGTTTGTATAAAAAACTTGAGAAGGCCGACTCATATGTTCGACCTCATTTTTAATCCACAGAGCTGCAAGCTCCTTGAATAGGATTGTTGAAAAGCTAGTTTTTACTAGCTCCCCGATACGCCAAAGTTTAGCCTGATTTAGATCTGAAAAATGCTGTTTTACTTCTTTAAGTTCTCCATCAGCACGATTCATTTTTCGTGCTTCATAGGATGAAAATCTATACTCAGAAATTTCAATATCCCACGTCCAGCACTTAGATATTCCAGCTTGTATACTAGTTTGAACTCTTGCTTTATTTTGATATTGCTTTGGTTTAAATATTTTCCTCACACGGCACTTCCTTTCTGAAGCGCCGCCACGACATCATTTAATATGAAACGAACAGACCGACCATTTTTTAAGGAGGGTATCTTTCTGTTTCGCATTAACTTATCAATATAGCTGACAGAATACTTTAGCTTTTGAGCTAGAGTCTGTTTTGTTTCTAATTCATCTATTTTATTTTCAAAGACCTGCATTTTTTTTACTGCAGATTTGACTTTTTGAGAAATCATTTTTTTATCCATTTTACCCCTCCGGTCGCATCTGCAATTTCTTGCAACCAATGTGGAGCCAGCTTCTGGGCCCTCATCTGGTGGAGTTTTTGAACTCGCTCTTGATGCATGTTAATTTAAGAAACTAATAATATTCTGATTCGAAATCAGGAAATATTTTTTATTTTTGGTCTACGAATCAAGTTCTTTCTTCACACAGATTATTAGTCTCCTCTTTTATTCGTTTTTTGTTTATAAAATGTATTCACGTCGAAAATCCAGTTATAGTTTTTATGGTTATAAAAATAGTCATTCATCTCGCGCTCTGCATGCTGCAGATCTCTTGGGAGTGACTTGTTGTTTTTATTTTCTATATAAAATTGATATCTATTTACTTTAAAGGACAGATTAAAAATTTCTGCAATGAATCGTTCTGCTATTTTCAAAACTTCTTCGAAGTTGTCAGTTCGTTTGTAGGGGCTAATAATATTTGAAACTTTATTTTTAAAAAAAATTATTGGCGTACTACCGATATTATTTTTTGTTGCTAATTTTTGAAAAAAATCTGGCTGGCATTTAGCGCTAAGCAACAAATTTTCGAATTTCTCAGTTAGTGCACTAACAGGAGCCAATGCCTGACCAGAACTCGTGATCGTTAAGCCAAGATATTCGAAGTACTTGGTTACACTAACACTGCATTTCTTGTCATTCAGTTGGATCGAAAATTCATTGAGGCAAATACCAGCCATCTTTATTTTTAAATGCTCAGCTTCGGTTAAGCTTTTCGTAAAAATAATAATATCATCGGCATATCTCAAGTGTTCATAACCCATATCTCCAATCATATAATCTAACTTGGTCAGATATAAGTTTGCCAATATAGGTGACAGCGAGCCCCCTTGTGGGATGCCTATGTTATTATTTTCTTTGATAACAAGTTTTCCGTCCGATATAATTTTACAGTTAATAAATCTATTTATAAGTTTAATGAATCGTTTTTCAACACCTTCATCAGCCAATTTAGATAGTAATAACTGCTTAACAATACTGTTAAAGAAATCCGAGATATCAAGACTCAGTACGTATGGGTAAGTAGTTGCAAGTTGCTTAGCTATATCAGTTGCATCGTAAAGATTTCGCTTAGGCCTATAACCAAATGATCTAGGATGGAACACCTTTTCGATACTGTGATTTAGCATGTCAACCATGCGTCTTTGCACTGTGCGATCTATAACACTTGGAATTTGTAACGGACGATGACCTGTACCTGTCTTCTTAGGTATAAGTATAGTCTCGACCTTCTTAGGGTAGTACTTTCCTGTTACGATCAGCATGCTTAGCTTCGACATAAAGCAACTATCTTCGATCAATATCTTCAGATCGTTTGTAGTTATTTTATCAAAACCAGAGCAGCCTTTATTTGCAATAACCCGCTCAGCTGCGCTCCTTAAACCATCAGGCTCAAATAACTTATCAAACGACAGGAGGTCGTCTGATAAGTCTGTTTGAGCCTTAACAGCCTTTGGACTATTTTGACGAGAGGCATATAAATGCTTCGGTGTGCTTGACTCAGTGATCGTCACCATAGAATTTTTGCTCATCGAAACCTCGCTTTCGTCAAAAAATTTCAGTAATATTTGAGCTCTACTATAAAAACCATCATGATTCTCAAATTAATACCTTTATAGTATTATATATCAAATAACGCTATCAGTCAATACTTTAACTTTACTGCTATTATAATAATAGTATAGTTATTAAATGAGGTTAAAAAATATAATACCAATTGATAAAGATGAATTAGACGGGTTGTTTAGAGCACTCAAAGCTACCAGAAGCGACTTAGCTGATATTTGTGGACTTAGCATACACGCTTCCAGCCAATGGCGTAAGGCTGGAAGAATACCAACTGTGCACTACAAACACCTGGTCGATGCTTTATTTGATAAAATAAAAGATCGCAATAATTTAACTCCTGTAGAAAAGCGGGCTCTTAATGATATAGAGCGCAGAAAAACTTTAATAAGTGCTAATAGAACAGCTACGGAAGGCTTAGAAAGATCAGTTTTTAATAAAATTGAGGAATCGCCAGATATTGATTTTATTGAAAATGCCACATTTGATAGGTGTGACGATGAAGACGAGCCGGATTTAAAAAATGCATTTCTTGATGATTTGACTGATATCGAACTTGTTGGCGAGCTTGAAAAGCGTGGGTGGATTGTTAACCTTCAGGTTCAGAAAAAGTAAACAGTTAAAGCCTGCTTATTAATAACATTCTTCAAGTTAGATTTCTGGTTATTTAAAAAGTAACTAATTTTCAAGCATATTTAATTGTAAAATGAAGACGTATGTCCCTATTTTGGTTATTAACTTGAATTGAACGATTATTTTAACCAAATGAATGTTTTATTTTTTTTCAAATCGATTGTTGAGTTTTACTAAATTCGAAATAGGAACCGCCTAAAAGCAGTTTAACGCCCTCCAAATTAAAATTAAATAATTAGGGAACTAGAAATTATTCATAACGCCATTTTTTAAGTGAATTTAAAGTAATTCTAAAAGCGCACAGGAACCGGTATTTGCCGCAAGCAATCTTTAATGTAGAGAGGTGATCGTGTCTGCATTAGATTCAATTATTATACAAATGAGTCAGCAAAAAGCTGAACCCGCTGTTAAACAAAAACGTAAACGAGGTCGTCATAAGCTAATCAAAGCGGAGCTAATCGATTTATTCAAGTTACATTCAACTGGGCTATCCAAACTAGAAATGCAATCCAGATTAAAAGTTAGAAAAAAACTTTTACTAAGCACTTTTAATGAAATTTTTAAGAAGGGGCATCTTCACACGATATCTGGCCGAGGCCGCAAGGGGGACCCCAAAAAGTATTCTTTAAGTAATATTTTTTATGACGACCAAAAAAAAGTTAAAAAAATGCTATGGTCTTTCTGAATATTAACAAAATCAAAGCTATTAACTAATTTAAGTCAGCTTTGTCATTGAATCCGAATTTATAACAAAAATTAATTATTTCATCGATTTGTGCTTGGCTCGTTAAGCTCAGCTTGTTTCTATAAGTTAAAAAAATTATGCATGCATCTGCGGAGTCTTCGCATTCAATAAAACTTACTTTCAGTGGAAGTGGCACAAAATGTAGGGCTTTTGTAAGTTCAAAAACTTCATTCGTTAAAGATTCTATGCTGCAAGATTTTATTTCGAACTCAATCAAAACATAGGGCTCGTGTCTGTTGTGCTCAAAATAATTATAAACCGACAAAATTACGAAGTTGCCGTTAATTAAAAATCTGCAGGTTTTAGCGTGCTCGTTTTGTTTTATCGAAAGCTTCGGGTCTATTCCGGCTTCGAACAGCACTTTGCTAAATAAAGATGTATCAAGTTTATAGGCCCCATCACTTGCTTCGATTGTTGGTGCAGTTACTTCAATCATGGAAATCTCCTTTTTAAATGTGTCCCTAAAAGATTTGGTTTTGGTGACTGATAACAAAAATTTAATCTATGGTATGCCTTGAATTCTGGGACACGCAGGTTCGATTTGGCGAGCTGTCCCATCTGACAGTGATTTTATGGCTCTTTCGACCGTTGTTTTACCGATTTCGAGCTGACCCGCTATGAAACGAATAGAGCACCCTGCTTTTCGCATTAAAATTACCTTATCAATAATTTCTTTTTTTATTGGCTTTCTGCCACAACGCCATCCGTTTCCAGTTTGTTGTGCAAGAATTTTTTTAGCCTTAAGAGCTGTCCGAACTCGTTCAGAGATTAGACTTGCCTCTAAACTTCCTACCGCTGCAAGTACGCTAGCCACTAATCGTCCTGTAGCGGTCGTAAAATCAAGATTTTCACGTAAGGAGATCAGATATGTTTTATTAGACTCAAGATCATCTAATAAATTCAGAAAGTGCTTTGTGGATCTGGATAACCGATCCAGACCAGCCGTGATAACCGCATCATACTTATTATACCTTACACCTTTCATTAGTTCCAAAAGCTGAGGGCGCTGTTCATTTTT
Source organism: Pseudobdellovibrionaceae bacterium (assembly GCA_043765175.1). Lineage (GTDB taxonomy): Bacteria > Bdellovibrionota > Bdellovibrionia > Bdellovibrionales > Bdellovibrionaceae > Pseudobdellovibrio. The sequence continues at coordinate 7,316 of JAYUJM010000072.1, forward strand.
ACCGCTGAGCCCTAAATCAACGAACTCATCAATAATGACATAGCCTTTGAGCTTACAAAAATCTCGTATGTTTATAAGCTGAAGCTGAGGGTCTTGGCCAAGAAGAGTGCTAACTCTTGCGTAGCAAGCAACTCTGACTATTTTAAAATCGTCCATATATACCTCATAATTACCCTAAATATACCTCAATTTGACGTACTGCGCAACTTGTGATATCTTTAATTTGTCAGCTACAACCAATTGGAGATAAGATGGGCCTAAATGAAACAAAAGCTTTCTCCCAAAAAAACAAAAACTATTTCGTCAAAAATGATGGAAGGTTCAGATCGTGTAAAGACATCAGTCTATATAAGCCAAGTAGTCGTAGTTGCTTCAAAGAAAAAATTAAAAGACTTAAAATCTTCAAAAGTACTTTCACATTTAATAGAAGAACTTTTGATCGCTTACTGTCGGGGCGATATCGAGTAAGCTCTTTCTTAAATTTATGTCTGACAAGTTCAATTATTTGTGGTCCTGCTCAATTCATTAAATTCAACACAAGTTTTTTTAACAAGCTCCCGATATATTCATCGGAGTAAAAATGAGCCGAAAACCAAAAGTAGCTAACAATACATTTTCGAACAATCTAAAGCACCTTTTAGAAGTGCGTGGAATTTCACAAAGAGCTGCAGCAGAACTCGCAGGTTGTGCACCCTCGGTTATTAACAGTTGGCTTGCTGGTTCAGCGCCAGCTGATTATTCAGCATTGTTGAAACTTTGCCAGGCACTGTCTGCAGATTTTCAGTATTTATTATCTGGTCAACGGTCAGGGGTAAAGCTTAGCGATGTGCCGTTAGAAGACATTTTTAAACAAGATGAACAATCAAGTTTTGATGGAATTTATAAAATTTCAGCCGTTCGATTAGTAAAAAAATAGAGCTTTGGTATCTTTGAACTTTTACTTAGTTATTGGGTGGTTATAGAGTGAAAATAAAATTATTTATTACATGCATTATGATAGGATTCAATATCTCGGCAAAAATAACCTCAATTGAAATTTCTGAAAATGATATCACATTTAAAGATAGTAACTTTATTTACTTAACGCCAGAAGCTAGCGACTTTGAGTTAAATGAAGTTGAAAATAAATGTACTGAGCTAGGTACAGAAATTGAGTTGGATTCGGAAAAATCAAAAAAAACGAAATTTAAAAAAAATTTCAGATTTTGTTATACAAAAACTCCATTAATTCCTGAAGAAGCTATTGATGAAGAGTTCAATAAAGCGATTAAACAAATTGAGAAGCTTATACCCTCTAAAAAAAGAGTTACAATCGCAAATTTGAAAAAAAAACTAATAGCAAAGTGGGAACCGAAAGTAACTTGCCCGAAAGAGCTCACAAGAAAAACTGTTATAAGTTCTGAAGGTGATGATAACTCATCATCCATTGATGAAGTAGTATATTGCCAAAATGAATCAGTATTCGAAGATGAGCTTTGTCCAAAAACTCATTTTCTTAAATTCAACGGTGAATTTATATGCGTAAATCCAAAATGCCCATCTGGCTTCTTGGAGACAGAGAAAATAAGAAAAGATAAAGCAAGCGGCTGCATGAAGTGTACAGCGGGAAGTTTAGTTTATTTAAATGATATAGGCAAAAGTCTTTCGCTTATTTCTGATCACTGGCTATGTAAAACAAATCTTAAAAATGTGAAAATTATTAAAGAAGATGAAACTCACTCACCAAGTGAATCAGAAAATAAATCATCAACTTTTATGAGCGAAGAATAAAATGAAAACTGATTCTTTGGAGCTGTTTATAAAGTTTCAGCCCTTAGTTTAAATAGATAAAGGAAGTAATTTTGGAAAATTTATTGAATGAAATAGATCAGCTTACTATAATAATAAAAAACAAGATCATACATCTTGAATCTCAAAATAAAGGACTTATTAATAGGGAACATACTTTTGATAAATATGAAAAACTAGAGGATTTAAAAATTCAGTTTGGCATAGATTTACTGAATGAAATTCTTCTATTAATAGAATCTAAAATTAATAAGTAATTTGTAAAATATTCAAGAGGATTATATGAATTGGTTGTTTAAGAATATCTTTAGCCAAATGTTAAATAAGTTTATTTTTGGTTCCTGTAAAAAAAATAATAGTGGTCTCCTTTTTAATCGACTGAAAGAAAAAAAATCTAGTAGGCAAGATAAGTTCGAAGAATACAAAATACTTATCAATGCAGGTCTTGTCGATAAAGCAGAGGCACTAAAAAACGAGACTTATAGTAAAATGCAAAAACAATATGATAAGGTACAGTCTTCATCTGGAAATCAATTAGTTATTGAAGCTAGAACAGCTAATAATTATTCTGCTATCTGGAGTAAAATGACAACCTTTGATCTCGAAATTATAGACAAAGACATTGAAACAAAAAAAGAAAAAAAATTAAATGAAGATTTAGAGTTTCGCAAGCAAGGAAAGGCAACTCATAAACTGAGATCTGCAATATATGAAGCAAATATAAAAAATAGTAAGGAAGAAATTTTAAATGTAAGTGACTCTAAGGATTTGCAATACCTCCTAAATCTATCTATTTTTCGTTGTACTAACGAAAAAGAGTTTGAAGATATGATAAGAAATGAGACAATAACTTATTTTAATGGTGATATAGGTAGCTCTCAGCTAGACGAGTGGGTCGCGAAGGATGTTGCAAATTGGAAAGAAAATCATATTAAATTCTTAGAAATTAAAAAAATGCTTTTTCAACGCCTTAATGATTGCAAAGAACAAATTCCGTTAGTTATTCAATCAGAAAAAGTTTTTACTAACGAAGATAGGTTTCAAAAAGACACAAATGATTTGTTAATAAAGCTAAATGAAGCCTCTAGGTTAAAAAAATCCTCATGAGTATTGTAAATTATTTTTTGAGTTAATTTTTCAAAAATCTTGCATTTGATTATTTTTAAAATTTAGTATGGAGTTTATTTTGAAATCAGCCTCAGACAAGTTACTTTTAATATTTGAAGACATAGCAAATTTGCCAACTGCATACATAGATTTTTTTAAATTTATTTTTAGTAATAGTGCAGTTTCAATTGAAAATGAAATCGTTGTTAAAAAGCTAAATCCAAATGTTATGGTAAAAGGACGACATTCAATCATGTTAGCTTTGATTTCTGAGAGCTATGAATGTGCAGACAAACTTTTAAAACATGGAGTCAGTGTTAATGCCGAGTTTCCATATGAGGGAGCAACAATTAATGCTCTGTACTTTTTCTCAAGTGCAGGAAATGCTGCAGCTGTTAAATATTTAATTCAAAACAAGGCAGATGTGAATGTAAAGTTACAGGATGGTTTAACAGCACTAATGATAGCAGCATATAATGGGAAAATTGAAGTTGTTAGTTTATTACTGGAAGCAGGTGCAAATCCATTGATAAAGGATATGCATGATCAAAAGCCTTTAGATGCAGCACAGGCTCAAGGTCACCTTGAATGTTCAGAGCTTATCAGCACAAAGATTCAAAACTTACAATCGAGTCCAACTTTTATAAAAAAAAATGAAATACAGCATGATTTACTTGGACAAAATCAAGCTGTTGATCAAATAAACAAAGTAATAGCACTAGCTAAAATTAATAGATTACGTGTTGCAGAAAATCTAAGCCAAATAAAAGTTAATTTTCATTGCGTATTTAGCGGAGCCCCTGGGACTGGTAAAACTACTTTTGCTAGATACTTTGCAGATAAAATGAAAGAAATGGAAGTTCTGACCAAGGGCCACCTTGTTGAAGTTTCAAAAGTAGATCTGATCGGTCAATATGCTGGTCAAACACCGATTAAAACAACTGAAGTTTTTAAAAAAGCACTAGGCGGAGTTTTATTTATAGATGAAGCTTATGCAATTAAAACAAATCAAGAAGATGCCTACGGGCAGGAAAGCATAGATATTTTACTCAAGCTAATAGAGGACAACAGGGATGATGTAATCGTAATTTTTGCTGGATATGAATCCGAAATGAATGAGTTTTTGAATTTGAATCCAGGCTTAAAAAGTAGAGTTCCAAATATAGTCAATTTTATTGATTACTCAGATGAGGAGCTCATTAAGCTACTAGAGGCTAAGATTGAAAGAGACGGCTTAGTTTTCAACGATTTAGCAAAACAATCTGCAGTTGAAAAACTACTTTTAAAAAAACGAGAGAGAAATTTTGGCAATGCTCGAGAAGTTAGAAATCTTGTAGAGCAGATTGTCGCTCGTCAAGCAGTTCGCTTGAGTGGCCAAATTAATTTAACTAAAGATCAACTTGTACAAATAATTATAGAAGATGTTTTAACTAATGACGAACTAAAGGAACAAAAGCTTAATGGTGCAAAGAACGGAAAAGATCAATTATCAGAACTAATAGGTCTAGCTGAAGTAAAAAATGAAATTACTAGCATTTCAAATTTTGTCAAAATTTCAAAAATTAGGAATCCCAATCTTTCTCTAAAAGATCTTGGACTACATATGATTTTTACCGGTAACCCTGGAACTGGTAAAACTACCGTAGCAAGACTGATGGCTGAGAATCTTAAAAAGATAGGAGTTCTTCCAACAAATATACTTATTGAGGCCGACCGATCTACTTTAGTTGCAGAATGGGTAGGTCAAACTGCTGTGAAAACAAAAGAGGTCTTCATGAAAGCTATAGGTGGAGTGCTTTTTATCGATGAAGCTTATATGCTTTATAATCCAGAATCACCTTCAGATTTTGGAAAAGAAGCCATCGAGACTTTAATGAAGCTTATGGAAGATTACCGAGGCCAAATTGTAGTTATTTTAGCTGGATATAAAGAAGAAATGGAAAATTTTCTAAATGCTAACCCTGGCATTTCTAGTAGATTTCATAAAGTACTAAATTTTGCTGATTATAATCAGGATGAGCTGATGAGTATTTTAGAAAGTATTGCAAAAAAAGAAAATATCATTTTTGAGGCGAATGCAACACAGTTAATTTTAGATAAACTTATGAACGAAAAAAATATAAACAAAAAGTTTGGTAATGCTCGAAGTGTTAGAAAGCTCTATGAAAAAATACTGATTCAGCAAGCAAACAGGCTCTCAATTGGTCAAATTAATATCACTGATATAAATACAATAGTTGAAGATGACGTCCAAAAAATTGCTTCATGATTGAATTTTTTGTAAGGGAAGATATGTTATTTTTTGTTAGATTCTTTTTTATTTTATTTTTATTGCAATCTGATTTTATATCTGCAAGTTCAAATAATAGTTCTAAAATTACTAAATATGAAGGAACGATTATGAGTTGCCATGACGGAGACACATGCAAAGTTCAAACAAAAGATCGTATTTTAAAAGTCAGACTTTTTGGAATAGATGCACCTGAGTTAAAACAAAAAGAAGGTCTAATGGCCAAACGGTATTTAGAAAAACTCATTTTAACAAAAACAGTCGATTTAGAATGTGATGGCAAGTCGTATGATCGTATTACATGTACAGTTTTTTTAAATGAAATAAATATCAATGAAAAAATGGCAATTGCAGGAATGGCACTAGACTCCCCTAAATACTCAAAAGGAATTTATAAGCTACAAATGCTAAAAGCAAAATCAGATAAACTTGGTATCTGGAAAACTTTAGATCGATCGCCTAAGTGCTTCAGGCATAAAAATAAATTTGCCTGCCAAACAAATCCTATGGAAATGAACTAATTTTGGAGCTTCTTCATAAGTCTAATCATGTCTAAACCCATTATTATGTCTTTACCTGCAACATCAGCTACGATAAATGGGTAATCAACAAAATCTATTAAACCTTCGCTAGTACGAATACAAATATTTGCCTTCACAAACTCAGCTTTTAATTTCTGATTATTTAGCCCTGCAAATTCTATATTATTTTGATTAGCGACTTTTATTTTTTGTAAGTTTAATTTTTCTCTTAATTCTGGGCAAATACATGAAACCTGAGCGCCAGAATCAATTATTGCATTCACCTTTAATGCTTTACCTGAGCTATTTTCAATAACTACAGCTCTATAAATCAGCTCCTGTTGTAGGTTTTTAGCCATAAGTTTTGCTGGATCTACTATTTTTATTTCTTTAACTGATTCAGTTTTGTTATTAACAGATTTCTGTAATGACTCTTGTGATTTAAACATTGATTGATAAAGATATTTTTTTAGGCCTGATTTGAATGGATTGTTTTTCATACCTTAAAGATTGGTAGTTCAAATTAATTCAAAATTTTGCTCATAAAGACAGGACATTTGTTTTGGATAAGAGGTTATTAAATTTTGCTTATGTATAAATGCTGAGGTTCACCACTTTTGCATCCAATTCTGATCAAGCAGCCTTAGTTAATTCAATCTTATAATTAATCTTTGCAGTTCTTAAAATGTCCTGCAAAGACAGTTGAATCAAAGTTGTCTCTGGAAGCTTCAATAGCTTTGCAAACTTAAATGCTCGTTCAGGACTTAATAGTTTTCGGCCTTTTTCGATATCGCAGAGGTTGGCTCTAGAAATTTTCAGTTTTTTAGCAAACTGAGTTTGAGATATCTCATCAGCCTCACGAATGGCTTTTAAGTAAAACCCAACTGTCATAGGTCCAAGTTTTTTTTCTAAATATTCAATGCCGATCAGTTTTTCAGTATTCATGTTTGTTGACCTCTATGACTTCTAAAAATTCTAAAGTTCCGTCTGTGTTTTCGATATAAATAGCTCGGTAAGCCCTGTTTAGCCTTACTGAACGCTGACCAAGCCTGTTGCCTTTAAGTGGCTCGTCGTGAAAGCCTGGGGACTTCCTAGTCTCACGAAGGCCAGACAATTGAACCGAGGTGACCCAGGCATAGAACTTACGTAAAATAATGTCTGGCAGTTTATCAATTCGCTTTGTGACTTGTTTCGACCAGAGAACTTTATGAATGTCTGCCATTAAAACTATTGTACTTCTACTAAGAGTACAAGTCGAGTATAGTTTATACTACGTTCGAGACTCGATTTTTCTGCAGCGATTGCAGCGATGGATAGTGTATGTTGATGAATATTAGTGCATATTGGTGTATGTCGTGGCGGCTCTATTGTTGTTTAATTGGTTTTAAGCGATTTTACGATGGTTTGAAGTAGCAAAGACGAATCCTATCGCCCCGACCAATTTTCATTCTTGAAAGTTGTCGGTAAAATCGAAAAAATCAAAAAATAAATCTCGAAGAAATCAAACACTTAACAAAGTGTGGTTCTTCTCATTTAAAATCTTATCACAGAGTGCAAGTCATTAAATTAAACTTTTAATAAAACTACTGATTAGGTAAGTTTTTAATCCATTTTTCCAAAGCTATTGTATCAAAAATATCACCAGTCCATTTTATACCAGGAGTATATGGTTTATTGTCTCCACGTTGACGTCCACGATATACTTTTCGCGGGTACACTGCTTTGAATAAGCCTGATGGTGTTGTTCTGAATGAAACTTCTAAATAATTGGTATCTGCTGAAGTCTCTCGACCTAGATGAGTGACATTAGGCATAGATAAAATGATATCAGCGAAATCTAAATAAGCACTGGCGCAACCTGCACTAGTTAAAAAATAAATTTTAGTTTTCACTTCATTTTTAATAGCAGTGTTAACTTTATTAGGTACTTCACCTTTTTGAAAATAAAAAGGATTTCCTTTTTTTTCTGAAATTTTCATATTTTCTACAATTGATTTAAATTCATGAATATTTTCTTCGGTAGCACCTTTTTGTTTTAAATTCGGAATAATCCAATCCACATGTTCGATATTTTTCTTTGAAATTCGCCAGTCAACACCAGTAGATTGAGGACGGTAAGATTCAACCAAATCAGATCCCCATAAGGTATTAGCTATTCGTTCACCGTACATCGAGCTACCGCCATTATTACCTCTGACGTCAATAACTAGATACTTTGCATTTATTACAGTTGAACGACTATTTTTTAAATCATTAATTGATTTTTTAACAATTTTTTCACTTTCACCAGTTGGACTAAAATCAGGCGCTGAAATCCAATATCCCCCATCTGATAATTTGCGTAATGCTGGCTCAAAATGAGGTGCGACATATTTAGGATTTCTCATTTTCATTAAATCCTCAATAGTTGTAGCTGACCAAGAAAGATCAAATGATTGCAAATTTCCATCTAAATTTTTGAAAATGCATTTTTGTAATCGTTTAAAATATGGGTTTTCTTGATCTATAAATAAAAATGGATAAATTCCTCGGCGGCTGGATTCTAATGAAGGAATTCCTTGATAAGGATATAAATTTTCATTCAGTATAATTTATAAATTTTTATTATCACAACTTACAAGAAGCGATCCAACTTCAGGAGCTGATTTTAGACTTGAATCAACAACTTCTACAACTGCTTGGTCGTTTTGCCATTCGATTTTGAATCCGGGCCAATAAATCTCTTTTCTTTTTAGAGTCGGGTAAATAACAAAATGACCATCCCGAAAAGATGCGGAAAATTCTTCTAATAGAAATCGAGTGGTTTCAAAGCTATCAGCTTTCTTTGCTTTAGCTTAAGCGATTTTATATTGTAACTTTAAGTTTTTCTTAAAATTGGGATTTAAAGAATCTACAGTGCCAGGATGATTTTGATCAATTAACTCATAGGCCCATTTTAAATCATCTAGCGCTAAAATAGACCAAGCTTGTGATTTTCATTCAGGAAAATCTGGGGACTGAGAATAAGTATAAATTGGCATTAAAAAGAATAAACAATAAGAATTTTTTTATATTTTGCATAATACTAGCTTGTATAAACTTTTATAGTAGTCTAGCGCTAAAACAAAAAATAGAAATAGAAATTAATTTTAATATTTAACACATTGAAAAAATCATATAAGTTATTTAGGTTAAAATTTTTAAAAAAATTTAATGGTTACTTTTTGCTTTACAATAATAGTCATTATGAATGTTAATAATGTTAATAAAGAAGAGAGTTTATTTGTTAGCATGAAATTAAACTCAAAATTGCACCCAAATAGAGAAGAGGTCTTTATGAGTATTTTTACGAATTTAAACAATTTATTAAAATTGAACAGTTTTTTAAAAATGAATTGGCCTATAAAATACAAGTCACTTTTTTTTGCTTTCTTCTTTTTATACATTTCAAATTCATATTCTCAAACAGCAACACCTTCGAATGTTCCAGCTCATAAATTAGTTTTGTTTGAGAACGAGCATTTTATCGATTGGACTTTTCAAGAGCTTAAAAGTAAAATCAAAACAGATTTGGATTTAATTGATTTAAATCGATGTAATAAATCTGAATTTGAACTTATACCTCAACTTAAAAAAAGCAACGCTAAAAAGAATTCGTTAAAAATACTTAACTCAACAACTCAAAAATACTTAACCTATATTGATGGTTCACTTTATGATGAAAAAATGAATATTGTTTCTATAGCAAAAATTAGTGATAATTATGTCAATGATATATTTAAAATCTTAAAAACATTAAGAACTATTCCTGTGGGACTTAAGTTAGTTAATCAAATTCAGCAGTCATTATACACAGTAAATTTGGTACAGACGGGAGGACCTCGGTTTGAAGCTATCAGCGAAACTGGAGCGCGCTATTCTGGTTTCGAAGAGGCAAGTGCTATACAGCATTTTGTGACATTAAGAAGAACATCAGAGGAAGGAATTCCATTTACACGAATTGGAACTGGTGGAAATTTAAGATTTGATCCATCAGCTAATTTTTCAAATACTGAGAGCGACTCTGTGGTTCGCACTACTTTGCCTGTAGTTACCTTTTCACATGAGCTATTTCATGCTTTTGATAGCGTAAGAGGTTTATTAGACAGACGATTCACTGAAGGACCGACAATGGAATTTATTGAAACGACAGAGTATCGAGCCACTTATTTTGAAAATCAAATTCGTAAGGGTTTGGGTCGAAAATACCGTAAGTACTACGGTAGTGTTAATAATACGACTCAATCACTTTTAGACTCAAAAGGCGAGCCTTACTTGCTGCCGAGTCCTTGTTTACAATAGTTAAATATTCAGAAAATTTGACTATGAAGAAATTTTTATCAGCTAGTTAAACGGCGACTTCAAGATGACATAATCGCCCAGAATTAAACCGGACATAATCGCTCAGAAACAACACCAAATTATTTTAAAAACAGAAGGGTGGGATATTTATGAATTAAATTCAAACATATTTAGATGGCAGTGGCCAACTTATAATAACCTAAAAAAAAATATACATGGATGTTACAAACTAGCATATGAGTAATACAAATATACGTTTTAGTAAAATCAACTATATCAAATAATTAATTCTTACTTTAAACGGTAAAGTTTTGTCGATCTTTAATTATTTTAGAGGTGAAACTGAACACTTGCATAGTAATGATTTTAAAGTCGATCAAATATACTTTTACAGTTATAGCTTAGAAAATTTACGTTCGAAACTTAAAAATATTCAGTTCTGTGAACTGTCCTACAAACCACAATCTGGTAGCACGAGTAGCGATTACACAAGCCTCATCGATTAAAAAAACTGACCTTTATAAAGAAGTTTTACAAATTCATTATATGAACCAATGGTTACACATTACTGGTTAGCAATTTCAGTTTTCTAGCGGAGAAAATGCTACTCATTCTCCACTACGTTATCAATAAATGCTCAACTTAAGATTATCGCCCCTGCAATCGAGCAATACGATCTTCCAATGAAGGGTGGGTCGATAATAAATTCATAAAACCAGCCTTGCGATTTGAAATTTGCAATGTCGCAAGTGGGCTTTTTTCAGAAGGCGGTGGTAACATTTCATGCTGCAATTTTTGTAAAGCCGCAATCATTTTGTCTTTACCAGAATACGATGCAGAGCCTGCATCAGCACGGAATTCACGTTGACGTGAGAAATAAGAAATAACAAACATTCCCAACACATTGAATACGATATCTAAAACTAATGTTGAAATCATTCTAACGACGTGAGCATTTTTTTCTTCAACCAGTGTTGATAAAAAATGACCGATGATTCTTGATAAAAACATACCAAAGGCATTCACTACACCTTGAACCATAACCATTGTGACCATATCACCATTTGCGATATGTGCCACTTCGTGCGCAAGAACTCCTTCAAGTTCTGCTTTATTCATTTTTGAAAAAATACCTGTTGAAACAGCTACTAAAGAATTTGATTTACTCGGGCCTGTGGCAAAAGCATTCATTTCTGGACTATCGTAAATACCAACTTCAGGCATTTTTGGAAGACCTGCGTGCTGAGCTAATCTGTGAACAGTTTGTAATAACCACTGTTGATCACCAGATTGAGGAGCATTTGGATCGATAATCTGAACACCCATCGATTTTTTTGCCATAAACTTTGACAAAAATAATGAGAAAATAGATCCCATGAAACCCCATAACAAACAGTATATCATCAAGCTTGTATAGTTGATGCCTGCCGCTGATAAATAGGGTTGAACATTAAAAACACTCAAGATGATTGAAATCGTCACCATCACCAATAAATTCATCACAATCATTAGACCAAATCGTTTTATAAATGCTCCCATTAAGACCTCCAACTTTTAAATATTTATACCATATGCTCAAATTTAAAACGACTTCAAAAAAACGGTATTTCGCACCTCATTAAGTGCCGCATTTCATTAAAATCATCTATATATTAAATCATATGTCAAAAGCAGTAAAAACAAAACAAAGTTCGATTAAAAAAAATATGCAAAAAAGTAATTCTAATCATTCTAAAAAACAATCCTCTTCAGGTTTTGGAGGACTCACAAAAAATATTTTGCTTGATATGCACAGGTACATGGTGAAAACCCGTGTTCTTGAAGAACGATTAATTAAAATTTATCGTGCCGGTGAATCTTTTTTTTGGATCGGTGGTCCAGGTGAAGAGGCCTGGGGTGTTCCTTTAGGCCTTTTGGCTCAAAAAGGACAGGGACCAAAATTTGATTACCTGCATTTACATTATCGATGTTCACCGACTTTGGTTGCAATGGGTTTAGATATGTTAAGTTCTGTGCGCTTAATGATGAACCGAGTGACTGACAAATCAACTGGTGGTAGAAATTTTTCAAATCATTTTGCCATCCCTGAATGGAATATTGCTCCAGTGACTTCTCCGCTTGAAGTTCAATATCCAATTGCCTGTGGAACGGCTCATGTGCAAAAAAGAACTAAAGGATCAAGTGCAATTACGATTGTGACTGGTGGTGATGCTGGAACTGCAGAGGGGGATTTTGCTTCATCATTAATTTTAGCATCACGAAAAGGGCAAGAACTTCCAATGTTAATTACTGTTCAAAATAATAAATGGGGGATTTCGACAAGCTATGAAGGTCAGCACGGAGAAACTTTTATTGCCGATCGTGCGAAGGCATTTAACATTCGTTCGGAAGTGATTAATGGGAATGACCCTGTTGAATCTTACATAAAAATTCAAGAAGCAATGACTTACATTCGTAAAACAGGAAAGCCTGCATTTATCGAAGCCATGGTATCAAGGCTTTATGGGCACTCTTCTGCAAGCGGAGCAAATCCCATTCAAAGTGAAATTGATCCTGTTAAAAACTTTGAAGAAAAATTGTTATCTGCAAATTTAATATCAAAATCAGAAGTAAAAAAAATGTGGGAAGATTTTGAACTTGAAGGCATCAAAGCTTCCGAAATGTCCAGAGCTGAATCTGTTCCGCAGTCGGATAGCATTTGGGATAATACGTATGTTAATAATGAAAATGCAGACTGGAGAAATTTCTAATGGCAAATATGGCACAAGCTATTCGAATGGCCTTGCATTACGCAGAATCAAATTATGATTTAAAAGATATTTTCGGACAAGATGTCGGTATGCCTTTAGGTGGAGTATTCACAGCTACACAAGGATTAAAAACAACTTGGAATTCACCACTTGATGAACGCGGAATTATTGGAATGGCCATGGGTATAGCCATGACTGATGAACGTTGTGTAGCAGAAATTCAATTTGCAGATTATATATTTAATACGATTGATTTATTAAAAATTGCAGGGAACACTTTGTGGTGCACAAACGGTCAGTTTAAGTTACCAATGACAGTGATGACCCCAGTAGGTGCAGGAATTCGCGGAAGTGTGTACCATTCACATTCTTTTGATGCTTGGGCTTCACGCTTACCAGGATGGAAAGTTGTTATCCCATCAAATCCCATCGATGCTTACGGACTTTTGTTGTCGTGCATTTTAGATCCAAATCCTTGTTTATTTTTGAAATCAAAAGCGTTGATGCGCGTTCGTGGTGAAGAATTAATTCCTGGCGAACCCAGTGATGAAAAAGAATTAAAAAATAGAATTGATGCCCCGATTGGTGATCGATCAAAATGGAAAGCAGATTGGCCAAATATTTCTGAACATTTAGTACCGATTGGTAAAGGCAGAATCACACGCTCAGGAAATCAGATTACTGTGGTCAGTTATTCTCGGCATTTATTACTTTGTAATGAAGTGGCTGATCAATTAATTTCAGAGGGATTTTCAGTTGAAGTCATCGATTTAAGATCAATATATCCTTACGATTGGACAATGATTAAAAACTCTGTTGAAAAAACAGGGCGAGTATTATTTGTGAATGAAGATACTGAAGTGACTAACTTCGGTGAACATTTATCTTATCGAGTGGTGCAAGAATTATTTTATCATTTGCTTGCGCGCCCAAGAGTATTAGCTGGAAAAAACTTGCCTGGAATTGGTTTACATCCAAATCTGGAAGAAGCTAGTGTTCCGCAAAAACATGATATTGAAAAAGCTATTCGTGAAATTTGTTTGGAAGTTCCGTAATGGGAAAAAGTAAGAATATTGAAACACAAATAAAGTACGATTTATATATAAAAGCCGTTCAATCACCAGAAACAGATGTTCGATTTTATCAAGATCGCTATCATTCAATTCGAGGTCGTAGTAAAAAAAATCTTACTTTGCGTGAAGATTTTTGTGGAACTGGAATCATCAGCACCGAATGGGTGAAATTAAATAAAAATTATTCTTCATTTGGAGTTGATCTAGACCCGGAACCCATTAAATATGGCCAAGAAAATTTTCTATCTCAATTGACTAGCTCTCAAAAACAAAGAATTTTTTTGCTTCAAAAAAATGTTTTGGCTGCTGATATTCCCACAGTAGATATCATTGCAGCTGTTAATTTTTCATATTTTTTATTTAAGGATCGAGTGCAATTAAAAAAATATTACGAGCGCGTATTTCAAACTTTAAATATGAATGGTTTAGCTATTTTTGATATATTCGGTGGGACTCAATGTACTGATACCATCACTGATCGTTATAAACATAAAACTTTTACTTATTACTGGGAACAGAAAAATTATGATCCGATCACTCAGTTTGCAGATTTTGCAATTCATTTTAAAAATAAAAATAAAATGTACAAAAATGTTTTTACTTATGACTGGCGAATGTGGGGTATAGCAGAAGTCAGTGATATTTTAAAAGAAGTTGGATTTAAAGAAATCAAAATTTTTTGGGAAGGCACAAATCGTAAAGGTGCTGGTAATGGAATTTTCACAGAAACTAAAAAAGGCGAGCCCTGTTTAAGTTGGATCGCTTATGTGGTGGCATTAAAATAATGATACATAGCCAAATGTCTATTGAGGAATATGAAGTGTGGGTCAACTTAGGCTGCAGCAAAGAAGAACAGAGTTTTTTACAACCTGTTCATTTTGATGTTCAGTTATTTTTTAATAGTATTGTTGAAGCTCAAAAAACAGATCAATTGAGTGATTCAATAGACTATGTTGAATTGACAGAACTCATTCAAACAGTCGCAGTAAAAAAATCGTATGCTATGATAGAACATTTATGCTATTCAGTTTTTGAAGTTTTAAAAAACAAGTACAAGGGAAAATTTCAAGCAGAGTTAGTTGTTAAAGCAAAAAAATTACGACCTCCTGTAAAAAATCTTCAAGGTGGAGTTTCTTGGACATGTCAGTCACATCTGTCATCTTAGGTTTAGGTTCTAATTTAGATCCACTTTTTCATTTAAGGAAAGCTTTGCTCGAGATTAGAAATCAGCCAGAGTTAGTTATTAAAAAAATTTCAAGAATTTATGAATCTGAGGCTTTAACAATCAACAATTCAACACAACCTTCTTATTTAAATGCTTGCTTACTGTTAGAAGTAAAAAATTTTGACCCCACAGTTTTTTTAGCCCAAATTAAACAAATCGAGAAAAAAATTGGAAGGCAAAAACGTGAGAAATGGCACTCACGTGAAATTGACTTGGATATTTTATATGTGATTCAAGAAAATCATCCGATTTTTTTTAAAAACGAATATATCCAAATTCCACACAATGAATTTTTCAATCGGGCTTTTACTTTTTTCCCAGCGAAAGAAGTTTTTTTAGATCTAAATAATATCAATCATTTAAAAATGAATGAAAGTTGTAAAGTATCAAATAAATATTTTTGGCCGCAGTTTTCTGGAATATTAAATATCACACCTGATTCATTTTCAGATGGGGGTTTGTTTAATTCAGAAGAAAATATGTTTAAACAGATTCACATGCTAATGAATGCGGGATCTGATTTTATTGATATCGGTGCAGAATCAACACGACCAGGTGCTGAGATTATATCTATTAATACAGAATTAGCGCGCTTAAAAAGTGCACTTAATTTAATTAAAGATTTTGATATTAAAGTCTCAATAGATAGCCGTAATTATGAAACAGTCAAATTCTGCTTAGAAAATTTCAAAGTGGATATGATCAATGATGTTTCAGGGTTTTCAGATCAAAGAATTTTTCAACTCATCAAAGATTACAAAGTTAAAGCTGTTTGTATGCATTCTTTGTCTATTCCTGCAAATCCTATGAAAAATTTAAATGATAATTTAAATCCAATTGATGAACTCAATAATTGGTGGTCAGAAAAAACGAAGATTTTTATAAAGAACAACTTAGATTTAGAAAATATTTATTTTGATCCTGGTATTGGTTTTGGAAAAACAGCAGAACAAAGCCATTTTATTTTGAAAAATCTAAATCAGCTTAATTTAGTTCTTAGTCCAGTCTATTTGGGATATTCACGTAAATCTTTTTATAATTACTTTGAAACTAATCCAGCGAATAAAAAAGATTTTGAAACTGCTATGACAACTGCACAAATTAATTTAGCTTATGCACAAGTGATTCGTGTACACGATGTTCATTTGCAAAAACGTGCTTTAAGAATGTGTCATGAATTTTATTGAAGTTGTTCAATATTTAGAAAATTTAGGAATAATGCCCAAAACTGCCATTGGGTTACATAAGATTTCTGATGCTATAAATTTAAAAATTTGGTTTAGTAGAATCAATCCCAAAAAAATAATCACTATAGCTGGTACTAACGGTAAAGGCACAACTGCTGCGGCTTTAGAGGCGTTATTATTAAATGCCAATCAAAAAGTGGGTTTATATACTTCTCCACACTTAGTTAAAACAACAGAGCGTATAAGACTTAATGGATTGGATTGCACAGAGCAACAATTTATTAAAACATTTAATGAAAATAAAAATTTAATTGATTTGTATCAGTTAAGCCACTTTGAAAGTTTAACACTTATAGCCGCCGATATTTTTTTTCAAATGGAATTAGACTATGTTATTTTTGAAGTCGGCCTGGGTGGATCTTTCGATGCCACGAATATTTTTCCAAATCACTATTCGGTTATTACAAAATTAGGATTAGATCATCAGAATATATTAGGCGACACCATTGAAGAGATTGCTAAAAACAAATTTGGGATTATTAAGAAAAATTCAGTTGTAGTGCATCATAAATTGCCTGAAGAAGTTTTAGAATTAGCGCAAATTGTTAAAAATAAAACTAATTCCAAATGGAACTTCGCAAACAACTATGAATTTAAAACAAATTTATTAGGCCCAAGATCAATTGAAAATATAAATACAGCAATAACACTGTTTGAAACATTAGGTTTTGAATTTAAGAAACATCAATTAGCATTATTAAAAATAAATTGGCCAGGGCGAATGCAGAAAATTGTATATCCAAATATAAATTGTGATTTTTATTTATCTGGAGATCATAATTTACAAGGTATCGAAAGCCTTTTGGAAATAATAAATAATTTAGATTATAAAAATATTCATTTTGTAGTAGGAATTGGTGCTGAAAAAGATGCTGATCAGATGCTGCAAAAATTAGTTTCTGTCAAAAATTCGAAATTATATTTAACTGAAACTCCATTTAAAGGCTTAAGCTTAGCAGATTATCCAGAGCAGTTTTTGAACCAGGCAGCCGATATGAATAAAGAAGTTTTTAAGCTTCTTAGCTCAGTTAAAGCTGAACGTGAAGATGTTGTTGTTGTGACTGGTTCTTTGTATTTAGTGGGTTTAGTGTTGTCTCGGATTTAATAAGCTTCGTAAAAAAAAGCCCAGTTCTGAACTGGGCTTCATTAAAACTAAATTATAAAATACTAAAAATTACAATCTGGCTTTACGAACTGATTTTTCAATTGTTAAGCTAGAAGGTATATCCTTTGTGTTTACAATGTTGTTAGGATTCACAACTGATTGAATGCTAATTGTAGCATTAATTTTTATATCCGATAGCTTTGATTGAATTCCCAGTTTAGCGAAGTCTACAAATATTGAACTTTGACCATTATTAGTTGTGAATGTGTATTCATTATTATTCAGAACACGATTAATTATTTCAACATTTTTAGCTAAAGATCTTTGTCTTTCCATAAATAATGAAATCTTTATGGCATTTATATCTTGAATTTGACCTACAGAAATTGTAGCGCCACTCATTGATAAAGATAACTCAGATGCAGGCTGTGAAAAAACTCCGAAAACTTGTTGCTTGCTCATGGGAGTTAAAATTACATTTGAATTGAAATGTTTAAGTGATCCAGAGCTCGAAACTTGTTGAGCAGTTATTTGTTTGAAAATAATAACTCGTCCCGAAGTTGAGATTGGAGTTATATTTAGCAAATCGCCAGATTGTATTACATTCAAAATTTCATTCAAACCAGAAATGGTTAGTTTGCTTTGATCCACTTTAATATTTACTAAGTTTTCAACATCGTGATCATAAACGCTGTATGGCGTAGAAATAGTTTCGTAACATGTATAGTATTCATTGCGGTATTGAGGAATGTCCCGACAAACTTGCTGACTAGGTTCATTTTCGCAAACTTCATGTCCAGGAACAGTATTACATTCTCGACCAGTTGGAGTTAAACCACATACTTCTTCATCTGGAGTTGTGTAGCAAGTGCGCCCGCCGCCTTCCTGGTGACACTCGCGAGAGTAGCCATCAAATACTTCTCGAGAGCATGTTTTAGCGACTTGTTCGTTGCGATATTCTGTGCGGTAAGCAGTGCTATTAAGTTTCATTTGAAATTGAGTTTGTTGACCATTGAGTTGAATTTGATCAGCCAGTGCTGATTTTGAAAATCCAAATGCACAAGTAAGTGTTAATAACAGTAAATATTTCATAGGTATCCTTTTATGTTGGTGTTAATTTGTCTTTTTATTAATGAGTTAACCACATAAAGCAAACCGCAAACCATTTTATTTGAATAAAAACTGGTGTCATTTTAGAGTTTCCAAATTTCCGTCAAAAGATTCGACAAAAAAATCAGCATTAAAGAGTGACTAAAAATCCTCCGATAAAAGGCTAGTCGGAGGATATATGTTATCTTTTTTAGTTACTCACCAAGGATCGCAAAAAGGTCCATTTACGTCGCAAGAAATTTTAAGTTTGATTCAGAAAAATGAATTAGGATGGAAAGATCATTTGTTTGATGAAGTTTCTCAAAGCTGGGTTTACATTATGGAATACCCTTTGTTTACTCAAGATTTTAATTCTAGTTTTGATCAGCCCTTGCAAATGTCTTTCATTCAAAATCATCGGCCAGATACAGATTTAAAAAAACGGCACTGGTTTGTTCTTAAAGAGGCCACGAATTATGGACCCTTTTCAAAACTCGAAATTTTACAAATGCTTCAAGGTAAAACTTTATTTGAATATGATTTTTTATGGAGTGACAGTTTCGATTCTTGGAAAAAGGTTTCTGAATTAGAAGAGTTTTCCGTCGAGTACGTAAGAAAAATTCATAATATGTCGCAGCTTCCTTTTGAGCGTGATTTAAATCAAGTTTTCTTTCGTCGTAAATATGTGCGAATGAAAGCAGACAACAGAATCATTATTCATGACCAAAAAAAAATCTACAACACTCTCGCTTGTGAAATCAGTGAAGGCGGTGCTTCTTTTAAATTAGAAAATTATATTTTTAATCTTGAACAAAAATTATATTTACATTTTGTTGCAGGCCAAGGGATTCCGCAATTTAATGCTATTGCCAAAGTTGTCAGTCAGCGTGGATCTTTGATTGGTGTACAATTTGTAAATATTCCTGGAGTCGCACAAAATTTTATTTCAAAGTTATCAGAAACAGTGAAAAAAGCTGCATAATTTAAAAAGGAATTCATGAAAAAATGGACGTTGAAAAATATTTTTATTTTTGTATTACTTTCTTTATTTATTGAAGGCTGTTCTGATAAGCCGACAAGTTTTGGACTGCCAAGCAAAAATGATCAATTTTCTGGTCAAATTTTTTATAACAATAAAGTCGATATTTTATTTGTCGTGGATAATTCCGCATCTATGTTGCAGTATCAACAGCGTCTATCGGCCCAAACACAAAATATGATCAGCACTTTGAATTCTTTAAAAATGGATTATCGAGTAGCCATCACGACCACTACAATGTCTAAAGATAGTATTAATTATCCAATGACGCGAAAGCTTGTTGGAACGCCTGCTTATTTGACTCAAGCAAATATAAACTTGTTGCAAGATCGTTTAATCGTTGGAGAATCTGGTTCTGATTTAGAGCGTGGATTAGATGCGATGACTTTAGTAACATCAACAAATTATTTGAATTCAATTAATTCTGATTTTGTTCGATCTGATGCTTTATTTGCTGTTATTTTTATGAGTGATGAACGTGATCAAAGTAGTGAATTTGGAAATCCAAATTCAAGTGATTTTGTGAAGTTACTTAATTCAAGAAAACCTAATTTTGAGAGTGGTGCCAAAGCATGGCTTGCGAATTACATCGGAATTTTAACAAATCAAAGTTGCGACCAGTTGGGTGGCGGTGTCAGTATTGGAACACAATTTATTAATTTGGTAACAGCTTCTAACGGTGTAAAGTCATCAATTTGTGATGTGAATTTGTCATTAGCAGTTTCAAATATAAAGGCTAGAATTATCGATCAAATTACAGCGTATCGATTCAATAAAGAACCTAACAAAAGCTCAATTCAAGTTGTCGTTGGCGGAAGAAGTATTATTGAAGACGCCATTAATGGCTGGACTTTAGAAACTGAAAATTTATCTGAAAGTGTGAAGTATTTTTTGCGATTTCACGGAGAAAGCATACCTGCAGCTGATGAAAATGTATATGTCCAGTTTACACCAGCGCAAGCATCGTGATATTTCTTTTTAATAATTATTTTTAATAATTATTTTGTAACTTCTTTAATCCAATCAGAAACATAATTTACTTTTGAATAAACGCCATACTTGTTTGGTTTAGCGCATCCTATTCCCCAGCTAACTACTCCGATGACGTAAGGTGTTCCGCCTTTAGCGCGAACAATCATAGGGCCACCGCTATCGCCTTGACAAGAATCACGGCCTCCAGCTTTTAGTCCAGCGCACATCATAGAATCTGCAATTTTACCTCTGTAGTCTGCGTCTGTGCTGCATTCAGCATTGGTGACTAATGGAACATTCACTTTGCGAAGTATATCAGGCGTAGAGCCTCCAAAAAATGAAGCTGAGCTTTGAACACCCCAGCCAGCAACAGTCACAACTGCATTTGTTTTAATTAAGTTTTCTACTGTGTTTGCATTTGGCAAAATAAGTGCAGGTTTATTAATAGCCTCAGCAGATAGTTCAATGATTGCAAAATCAAATGCTGATTCAGGTGTATCATAACTTGGATGCTTAGTAATTTTTAAAGGTTTAATATTTTGAATATTTGTTGTTATTTTTTGATTATATAAACCAATCATCACAGAATCAATACCATCAGCTACACAATGAGCTGCTGTAAGTACCCATTTCGATCCAATCAATGTTCCACCACAAAAATGACCGTAGCCTTTTTTTTGTAATGAGACAATAAATGGAAACTCACCAACTGCAGCTTGTACGCCGCCAACAATATTTGAAGTCTCAGTTCCTGTATTTAATTCACTAATTACTTTTTTTTCTGATTTGGGTCCGCAACTAACTAATGTAAACATTAAGATTGTTAGTAATATTTTTATCATAAAAATCCTTTTTTTGAAGTAAAAAAAAAGGGCTCTAACATCCTGTTAAAACCCAATTTAAAATTTATTTAAATTAAAATTATTTTATTTTCATTAATTCACTAACACTCAATTTACCACCAGAAACAACTTTTCCTTGTAATGATGAAATTGGTTTAGCACTTGCTAAGATAGCAGCTTTAACTTCTTTCCAAGTCTTTTTTGGATGAGCTGACCAGTAAAGTGCAGCAGCACCAGCAACGTGTGGTGTTGCCATTGATGTTCCATCCCACCCAGCCAAAGGAAGCTCGATTAATCCAGGAATGCTTATTCCAAGCGTGTCAGCATATTTTCCGTCTGAAGTTGTAGAGTAAACTTTTACTCCCGGAGCGCCGATATCAACTGTTTTAATGCCCCAGTTAGAAAATTTTCCTAATGCATCAGAGCTATCGATTGCAGCTACAGAAATAATATTGTCATTTGCGTAGCTTGCAGGAAAACCAGGTTTTGCATCACTATCATTGTCGTAACCAACGCCTTGATGGCCGTTACCTGCAGCTGCGATAAATAAAACACCTTTATCTTGTGCGTACTGAATAGCTTCTTTTAAGGCCGCATTATTTGTAGTATCAGAAGGATCTTCGCCCTCAGAACCCCAAGAATTCGAAAGAACTTTAGCTCCGTTATCAACAGCATAACGAATAGCTTGTACTGCAGCTGCAGTTGTTCCACCTTTGTCGCCAATAAAACGCAATGACATAATGCGTGCTCTTGGGTAGACGCCAGAAATACCTAAAGAATTATTTCCAGTTGCTCCAATGTTACCAGCGCAATGAGTTCCATGACCTGGATTTCCACCTTGAAGAATTTGTAAAATATTTCCAGTTAAGTCGTAAGGTTTGTTATCGTTATCAAGAAAATCCCAACCGATCATGTCATCGATATAACCATTTTTATCGTCATCGATTCCATTATTAGGAACTTCTTTAGAATTGTACCAAAGACTTTGTCTTAAATCTTCATGAAGGTAATCTACGCCAGTATCTATTACTGCAATAGTTACATTTCTTACGCCATAATTAACAGTTAGAGCTTCTTGTAAACCGATGTCTTGCATACCCCATTGATTTGTAGCCAATGGATCTGCTCCAAGTTTAATTGCAGGAGCGCCAGTTGGTAACGCAGGATTATCAGCGCCAGAAGCTAGTCTTGGAGCAACAGTTTGCAAGTACTTCATTAATTGACCGTTTTGTCTTAATTTTTGAAATGCTGGATTTTCATAAGTGTGTACTTTGTAGTTTGGTTGAACAACAAGAGCCGAACCACTGTTAATAAATTTTGCAAACTGACTTGCTTTTACATTTCCAGAAACCTCAATCCAATCATTTGATACCACAGTGGCTTTTAAGCCTTTTGCTATCATTGATTGAACTGCAAATTCTGCCGAAGCTGGAGTTGCTAATTTAATTAACAAACTTTCTGCTTTTAAAGTGTGCGTGAGTGCTAGTGCTGCGATAATTGTTAAAAGTTTCATCATGTTCCCTCCGTGAATGATTCTTTTTTGTTAACTTACTTATTAAGTTAGATCAAAGTCTAGGCGGCTGGTTCCAAATAGCAACCACTAATTATCTAATTTCAGCATTGCGTCGTTATTATTTTTGTAATTTAAATATTATTTTATTAAATAGTGTTGTTTTTTTTTTACAAAAAAAGAAACTCTTATATCAACTATAACTTTGTTGTCACCTTGTTTGATTTTTGTCATTATATTGGAAATGAAAACGTATTGAAAATCAAATGAGGTTTTATGTCTGAACAAACATCTGCTGCGTCCTCTAACAATCATTCTTTATCTGCACAAAGTGGTGAGGATGAATTATCTAAATCAATTGTCTTTGCAACAAAACTTGATTCGCTAGCAGCATGGGGGCAAAGAAACGCTTTGTGGCCTTTGCCTTATGGAACTGCTTGTTGTGGCATTGAATTAATGTCAGTCATGGGTCCTAAATATGACCTCGCACGCTTTGGTGCAGAAGTCGTAAGATTTTCACCAAGACAAGCAGATTTATTATTAGTTGCTGGAACTATCACAGAAAAAATGGCGCCCATTTTAGTTCGTATTTATCAACAAATGCTTGAACCAAAATATGTTATTTCAATGGGTGCATGCGCTAGCTCTGGTGGATTTTATCGGGCTTATCACGTGCTTCAAGGTTGTGACAAAGTTATTCCTGTTGATGTTTATGTACCTGGTTGCCCTCCAACACCTGAAGCTGTTTTAGACGGAGTCATGTCTTTGCAAAAAATGATTAAAGACCGAACGCCGCGGCCATGGAAAGAAAATTGGAAATCACCATTTGAGATTAATGAAAAAACAGTTCCTTCGTCATTGACCTCTTCACGAGTTATTAATCAAACAAGAGTCTAAGGTAAAATATGAATCAAATTGAATTACTCAAACAAGATATCCATTCGAAATTCGGCGAAGATCAAATTGTTATTTCTACTAACAGAGTCGGCGATCACGAAATAGTTGCTCCAAAAAATATTATTCCTGCTTTGTTAAGATATTTAAAAGAATATTCAGGCTTTAATTTTTTAATGGATGTGTGTGCTGTTGATTACCCTCAGCGTGAAAAAAGATTTGATGTCGTCTATCATCTTTACAATCAAACACAAGCGTCTCGTTTACGAGTTAAAACACAACTTGCTGAAGGTGAATCAGTAGAAACTGCTACTAAAATTTGGAAAGCCGCTGATTGGTTTGAACGCGAAGCTTATGATATGTTTGGAGTTCGATTCGATGGTCATCCTAATTTAAGACGACTACTGACGCATCATCAATTCGTTGGGCATCCTTTACGTAAAGATTATGAAGCAGACCAACAACAGCATTGTACAAATGTTTCACAAATTCATTTTAATAATACTCCTGATCAAGTGGGTGATCAGTTAGATAGTCGTTTTGTACCGATCAATATTGGACCTTCTCATCCTGCTATGCACGGAACATTACGCGTAATGGCTGAACTTGATGGTGAAACTATCGTCAGAGCCAACTGTGAAATAGGATATCTTCATCGCTGTTTTGAAAAAATGGCTGAAACTCATCCGTATAATCAAGTTATACCTTATACCGATCGATTAAATTATTGTTCAGCGCCAATGAATAATGTGGGGTATTGCAAAGCTGTTGAAAGACTTTTAGATGTTACAATCCCGCCCCGTGCAATGGCGATGCGTGTAGTTCTTTGTGAATTATCTCGAATAATAGATCATATTATTGCAGTTGGAACCGGTGGAGTAGATCTTGGTGCATTGACTGCATTTTTTCATTTATTCACTTACCGCGAAAAAGTTTACAATCTTTTTGAAAAACTTTGTGGGGCGCGCCTGACAGTTTCAATGACCCGTGTTGGTGGTATGGCACAAAATGCTCCGGATGGTTGGTTTGATGATGTTCTTGGTTTTTGTTCAGAGATGAATGAAGGCATTGATGAAATTTCAAGATTGTTGATAGATAATAAAATTTTTATTAAGCGAACTCAAGGTGTTTGTCCTGTGACTGATGAAAACGCAATTAACTGGGGTTATACAGGGCCATTGCTGCGTGCTTCAGGCGTCAGTCAAGACATCAGAAAATCAAATCCTTACTATGGGTATGATGGATTTAATTTTTCTGTGCCGACGGGTTCTGTAGGAGATATTTACGATCGTTATTTAGTTCGAATCGAAGAGATGCGACAAAGTATCAGTATTATTCGTCAGCAAATAAAAAACATGCCTGATGGTGATTATACAATTCGTGATAAAAATATAGTTCTACCTGAGAAAAAAGATGTCTATGGTAACATTGAAGGACTAATGAATCACTTTATGCTGGTGATTAAAGGACTCCGTCCACCTCCTGGAGAAGTTTATGATGCCACAGAGGCTGCTAACGGAGAATTAG
This sequence comes from Pseudobdellovibrionaceae bacterium, assembly GCA_043765175.1. Taxonomy (GTDB): domain Bacteria; phylum Bdellovibrionota; class Bdellovibrionia; order Bdellovibrionales; family Bdellovibrionaceae; genus Pseudobdellovibrio. The sequence continues at coordinate 32,615 of JAYUJM010000072.1, forward strand.
GTTTTTATTTAATTAGTGATGGGTCTGCAAATCCCTATCGTTTAAAAGTAAGACCACCTTGCTTTGCGATTTATCAGTCATTTCCAGAAGTTGTTAAAGGGGCATTTTTAGCAGATGCGATTGCTACAGTGGCTAGTATGAATGTGATCGCCGGCGAATTAGATCGGTAATAAAGGATATATATGTTTCAATTATCAAACGAAGGAAAACAAAAAGTATTATCTGAACTTAAAAGATATGAATCAAAACAATCTGCAGTTTTACCGGCTTTATATATAGCGCAAGCTGAAAACAAAGGATATATCAGTGCTGATGTGATTAAAGAGCTTTCTCAAGTCATGAATATACCTGAATCGCAAATCAACGAAGTTTTTACTTTTTATACGATGTACAACAAAGAACAAGTTGGAAAAAATCATATTCAAGTTTGTCGAACGTTATCTTGTATGCTTACCGGTGCACAAGAACTTACTGCTCACTTATGTAGTGAGTTGAATGTTAAACTTGGTGAAATGACTAAAGACGGTCGTTTTACTGTGACTGAAGCTGAATGCTTAGGTTCATGTGGAACAGCTCCGATGATGCAAGTGACTCATCATGATGGAATGTCAAAATACTATGAAAATTTAACTCCAGAAACTGCAATGAATATTTTACGGACAATGAAGTAGGAATAAAAATGGAAACAAAATATTTAACTGAATTTTATCATTTACCTGAATTTAAAAATCTTGAAGGCTACAAAAAAAATGGTGGCTATGTTCAACTTGAAAAAGCTTTAAAAATGCAGCCGCAAGCCATTATCGATGAAGTTAAAAGTTCAGGTTTGCGTGGACGTGGCGGAGCTGGTTTTTCGAC